>NZ_JOHB01000021.1:0-163384 GCF_000719605.1 Streptomyces sp. NRRL S-1813 | reverse complement strand
CTGTGATCTGTTGCGCCTTTTGCCGCGGCAGGCAGTGTGCCCGCCCCTTCGGTTCCCACACCCCGGCAACGCGCCTCCTGGTGCCGTTTCCGTCAGGCGTGGCCGATAGAAGCTCGGCCATCATCTTCACAGAAAATCTGTCATGGCGGCGGTAGACATGCGGCCACTCGGGGATTAGGCTTTTCCGCGGACAGAACCGCAGTAGCAAGCAGGTCGGCAGGAGGAAGAGAAGGAGGCGGACACCATCAGGATCGCCCGGGCGAGGAAGTGAGCCGCTCGGGTACTGCGCGCTTCACCCTCCGGGCACCGCCTCAGGACCGACGTCTGAACTCCGTTTCCGCGCCCGCGCACGGCCGCCGCGCCCCGGGGACGTTCAGTCGCCGTCGGACAGGCCGGAGTCACAGCTGACCCGCAGCAGCCACGCAGACGAGCTCCGTCGATGTCGTCGCCGGAGCTCTTCGCCGTCAGCCTGACGCCAACCGGGCTGAGCACCGCGGTCGAGGTGTTACCTGATCTCGCGGCAGCCTCCGAGGCTCCGTGCCTCTGATTCACCGGGGGCCGGACGGGCCATCGGGACGTGGGACGGACGAGGCCCGCGCGCCAGGACACTGCTGTGGTCAGCAGACGGCGAGGGCCCAGCGGGGTGAGGGGTCGGGGCGCTGGAGGGCGTAGACCACCGCGCCCACGCTGTAGAGGAGACCGCCGGCCACGATCAGGGCGAGTACGGCCACTCCGCCGGTGTGCAGACCGTTCCGGCGTGGAGCCAGCCCCGAAGCTTCGGCTTGATCGGCTCCACCAGGTCGGCCGCCCGCTCCACCAGAGCGGCAGCCGGGTGAGAGCCCTCCCCGGCACTGTCACAGTGCTCTTCGCGGGGTTGGCCGGCTGGAGCACGTTCTCCCCTCACCGGGGCGAGGGGCACACTTCCGGATTCGGCGGCGTCGCGGGACACAGCTTCCGTCCTCCTTCGGGCTGTTGGGCCTCGCTGACAACCCGACAGCCACGGCAGGAGTCACCCCGCAACAGCGTGTGGGGAGGTCAGCCCCGGACCGCCGGGCCTGCATTGCCACAGCGGTCCGGTCAGGCCCGGGCCGGGTGCCCCAGCAAGGCCGACGCCGTCTCCAGTGGTGTGAGACCGGTCGGTGGCACGAGCGCGGCAGCCGGGCGGCACACGAAACCGAGGCGGCTCAGGGCTCGGGTCACTTCGCCGGCGGAGAAGTCACGACGGTCCTGCCCGGTGATGATCTCCCCGACCTGTTTGACGGGGTAATGGCGGCGGCCGATGAGCACGGACTCACCCGTGACGGGTTCGGGTTCGATGCCCTTCATCGCATCCTGCACCTCGGTCTTGAGCAGGTTGAAGGGGAAGCGGGCGATGACGACGCGCATAGTGCCTCTACAAGGTCGAAGAGAAGCCGGAAACGGATCACCGGCCCGGGCGGAGAAGTATCAACGGGTGAGGACGACGACGCCCGGGGCGTGCCCGTCCTCACCGATCACGGGTGAGGACAGGTCGACGATCATGTCGTCGCCGGCCTGCGATCCCGGCGACGTCATGACGGCGCCGGCTGCCTTGCCCGAGCAGTCCGCCTGGGAGTAGCTCTGGAGCATCAACGAAAGCCTCCGTGACGAGGGTGATCCGACGAGCTGGGGGTGATCGTCCGGGACCGGCCTAGGCGGCCCGGGCCGAGGAGGTCTGCCGCGCCGTCGGTGTCGCGGTTCGGGATGATCCGGCGGCACGGCGGGCCTGGGCGGGGCGGCTGCGGCGGCCGCGCGTGGAGGAGCCGCTGCGCTTGGCGCGTTCGACGACTGGTGCGGCGATGGTGACCGGGATGCCGGAGGGTGCCTGGGCGCCGGTGATCCGGCTCAGTTCGGCCTCGCCGGAGCGGACCTGGGTGGACTGCGGGGTGATGCCCGCGTCCGCCATCAGGCGACTCATGGTGCGGCGCTGGTTGGGCAGGACGAGGGTGACGACGCTGCCGGACTCGCCGGCGCGGGCGGTGCGTCCGCCGCGGTGCAGGTAGTCCTTGTGATCGCTCGGTGGGTCGACGTTGACGACGAGGTCGAGGTTGTCGACGTGGATACCGCGGGCCGCGACGTTGGTGGCCACCAGGACGGTGACATGTCCGGTCTTGAACTGGGCCAGGGTGCGCGTGCGTTGGGGCTGGGACTTGCCGCCGTGCAGGGCCGCGGCGCGCACGCCGCTGCTCAGCAGGTGTTTGGTGAGGTTGTCCACCGCGTGCTTGGTGTCCAGGAACATGATCGACCGGCCTTCGCGGGCCGCGATCTCGATGGTGGTGGCGTGCTTGTCGGCACCGTGGACGTGCAGCACGTGGTGCTCCATCGTGAGCAGGGCGGTGACCTGGGGCATGAAGCCCATGTCCGCCATCTGGTCGGCCTCGTCCAGCACGGTGATGGCGACCTGGTTCAGCCGGCAGTCACCGCGCTCGATGAGGTCCTTGAGCCGTCCCGGCGTGGCGACGACCACTTCGACGCCGCCGCGCAGTGCGCTGGACTGCCGGCCGATCGACATCCCGCCGACGACGGTGGCCAGCCGCAGCTTCAGCGACCGGGCGTAGGGGGTGAGTGCATCGGTGACCTGCTGGGCCAGCTCCCGGGTGGGGACCAGGACCAGGGCCAGCGGCTGGCGGGGCTCGGCGCGCTGGCCGGCGGTACGGGCCAGCAGGGCCAGACCGAAGGCCAGCGTCTTGCCCGATCCGGTGCGTCCTCGGCCGAGAACATCGCGTCCGGCCAGCGAATTCGGCAGCGTGGCGGCCTGGATGGGGAACGGGGCGGACATGCCTTCCGCGCCGAGGGCCGCCAGCAGCGCCGGCGGCATGTCCAGCTCGGCGAAAGTCTCGGCCGGGGGCAGGGCGGGAGTGTGGGTGACGGGCAGAGCGAACTCGCCCTGCAGTGTCGCGGGACGCCGTCCGGGGCCTCCGGAACGGCCCGTGCCCGAGCGGTTCGGCCCACCGGAGCGGTAGCCGCCGCGGCCTGAGCCGGACGAGCCGGCAGAGCGGGAGTAGCGGTCATTCGTGCGAGCTGTGCGGTTCATGGAGAACCTTCCTCGATGCGGTACGTCGAGGAATTCTCGGTGGCAATAAGCCGCACACAAGAATCGCCAGAACGAACCGATGAAATGAGATGAAACGAAGCGGGGCGGAATATTTCGCCCCTGCACGCCGAAGCGGGGCCGGCAACGCCGAAAAGAAGAGCGAAGCAGTTGCCGGATCATGGATCCGGGCGGATTGCCCGTCGCGGGATAGCGGCCGGGAACCGAACTCGCTGCCCGCCCGCCGCTTGTGCGGCCGTTGCGGGGCCCACGGGAAACACCGAAAAGCAACGAGCTGGGGCCCGCACCCAAGGTGCGGGCCCCAGCTACGGTGTACGCGTCAGCGTCAGGCGGGCACGATGTTCTCGGCCTGCGGGCCCTTCTGGCCCTGCGTGACGTCGAAGTTCACCTTCTGGCCCTCCTGCAGCTCGCGGAAGCCCTGGGCAGCGATGTTCGAGTAGTGGGCGAAGACGTCGGCGCCGCCACCCTCCTGCTCGATGAAGCCGAAGCCCTTTTCCGCGTTGAACCACTTCACGGTGCCAGTAGCCATGTCATATCTCCTTCGGGGCAGTGCCCGGAGCCCGCACCATGCGGGCTCCGTGTCGCTGCGTTGATTGCCCGTCCGGAAATAAGCACCGGAAATAAGAAAGCGCTCCGCCATGTACGACAGCGAGCACGCTTGAAGTCTTGGGAACCACAACTGCAACTGAGATCGACGGTAGCACGGTACTGGCGGCCATGCGCGGCACATGATCCCGACGCTTTCGGGAGCGTAAAAAACCCTTACCGCACCAGTGGCCATTTCTGTAGTTGCGGCATGAGATATTCAGCATCGGCGCTCGCCCCTATTCGACCGGAAAAGCGTCGCCCCCTCGGCCACCGCCCAGGCTCCGCAGGCACGGGCCGAGCACCAGCCGTGCCTGCCCGGATCACACCACACCGCACAACCGTCGGGGGCCCGACACTGCCTGAGGCAACCCCGACGAACCTTTGGAAGCGGGGTGGTGAGCACGCCGGCCCTGCACGCTTGCACCAGCAATCCGCCGCGAGTACCCGCGTGCCCCCTATTCCACCTGCCCGCAAGGGAACTTGACCGCAAGCAGTTGTCTCCCGACGACGCCCGTGCCCTCCGCATGCCCCGACGGGCGGTACATCACGGTCAATGCGGGCCCCCACCGACCCTCTTCACTCTGTCCCACATCCCGCGTTTACGCAGGGATGGGGGGCAGGCAGCCGGGTGGGGCGGGGCCGCGCGCCCGGCGCTCGGACGTGGTGGTTGTGCGCCGTGTGGTGTGGTGGGCGCTGGAGAGGGTGGCGGGGGCGCGGGCGGCAGCCGGGCGCAAGTGGGGGACGGCTGGAGCCCCCTGGTGCGCCTTCGCTACTGCGCGCAACGCCCAGGTGACTACTTGACTTTGGTCATCGCGATTCAGTCCCGCTTGTTGGGTATTGACTGTTCCATCCCGTTCTCTCTGGATATGCCAACGTGAATCGTTGGCGGCATGTGCTTGGAGGCGAACCCATGGCCGCCCGACCACTCGTCGCGCGTCAGACCAACCAGCGACTGCGGTCCCTCATCCAGGAGGCCTCGCTGTCCAACTCCGCTCTGGCTCGCCAGGTGAACGTCTTAGGGGAGGCCCAGGGCCTCGATCTGCGGTACGACAAGACGTCCGTGAGCCGGTGGCTGAGCGGTCAGCGGCCTCGCGGCCGGGTTCCCGCCGTCATCGCCGAGGCGCTGAGCGGCAGGCTGGGCCGCACGGTCTCGACAGAAGAGATCGGAATGGCCAACGGCAACAGCGTGACCTGCGGGGTCGGGCTTCATTTCGCGGCGACGGTGGAGGACGCGCTGGAGCAGGTCCGGGAACTATGGCACATGGATGCCGAGTCCCGGGGGCTTTTGTCCCGTTCTGCCATGACTGCCTCGGCGTTGGTCGAACCCAGCAGGGACTGGCTGATCAGCTCCCCCGACCCGCAGGTGGCGCGTAGCTGGCGGCTGGGGCCGCGGGTGGGGATGACCGATGTGGAGCTGGTCCGGGCGACCACCCAGGCGCTGGCCGAACTCGACCACCGGGTCGGCAGCGGGTACGTACGGCCGGTGGTGGTCTCGTGCCTCAGCAGCGTGCTGTCCGGGCTGATGGACGGGAGCTACGGCGAGTCCACGGGGCGGCAACTGTTCGCCGCCGCGGCCCGGTTGACGGAGTTCGCCGGGTACACGGCCCTGGACACCGGGCAGCCGGGCCTGGCGCAGCGGTACTACATCCAGGCGCTGCGGCTCGCGCAGGCCGCGGACGACCGTTGTTACGGCGGTTACGTACTGGCGGCCGGCCTGAGTCATCTCGCCGTCGGCGCCGGCTGCTCCAGGGAGGCGGTGCAGCTCGCACGGGCCGCCCAGGAAGGCACCCGGGGGCGGGCCCCGCTGGCCGCGCAGGCCATGTTCTACGCGACCGAGGCCCGCGGGTACGCCATGCTCGGGGACGCGCGGATGTGCAAAATACTCGCGGACAAGGCCATGGACGCCATGACGCATGTCGTTCCGGGGGACAGCCCCGAATGGATCGCACATTTCGACCGGGCCTACCTGGCCGACGAGTTGGCCCACTGTTTCCGGGATCTGAAGCAACCGCGCCCGGCCGCCCGCCGGGCCGAGGAAGCGCTTGCCCGGCACCCGCGGACCCGGGTGCGCCGCCGCGCCATCGACCTGCTGCTGCTCGCCACCGTGTTAGCGCAGGCCGGTGACGTCGAGGAGGCATGCCGGGCGGCGGTGCAGGCGGTGGCACTGCTCGGCCGGATGAAGTCGGCGCTCGGCGAGCGGTACCTCCAGAACTTCCGGGATGAGCTGCGGCCTTTCAGCGACGCGCAGCCGGTGCGCGAATTCGACGCTCTGGTCCTGGAGAGCGGAGTGCGGGTGCCCCGGTGAGGTGTGGTGCCCCGGTGATACGGGTCGTCGGGCGAGGCATCGGGCGGGCGGGATGCCTGCCGTACGGGTGCCGACGGCCGGCCGGCTCGTTCCGTCCCGCGGGGAGGTGCGGGGCCGGTGCCTGTCCGACCGTCGGCGGTAGGGAGTCACCCCGATGGGGTGCCGGTGCAGCGGCGGAGGTGTACCGGTCGCCGGTGGCGATCCGTCCGGCCGCTTGTGGTGGGGCGGGGTGGGGTGTGGTGCGCGCGGCCTCCGGTTCTCCGGACGGCTGCGTTGCCGGGTTGGGGTCCGCGCGGTCCAGTGGGGGCCGGTTCCCGGCTGAGGGTCCGTGCCGTCCGGTGGCGACCAGTTCCCGCGTGGGGCCCGTGCCGTCCGACGGGGGCCGGTTCCCGGGTGGGTGTTACGGCGCCATGCTGGTCGGTACGCCGGCTGTCAGCGGTATTGCTGCCCATACGGTGCAGCTGTCGTCGGCCTCGATCCTGCGGCCCCAACGTGACGAGGACTCGGCGACCAGCTCCAGTCCTCGGCCGTGCTCCTGCGCCTGGCTCGGCCGGCGCATCAAAGGCACCGACGCGGTCCCCCCGCGGTCGTGCACCTCGATATGCAGCAGGCTCGCCGATTTCCATATCCGGCAGGTGACATGCCTGCCGGCGGAATACTTGATGGCATTGCTGAAGAGTTCCGACAGGACCAGCAGCACCGGATAGCGGGTGTCGTCATCGTGGATGCCTTGTCCGTCGAGCCAGGCGCGGACCAGGTTCCGGCAGACCGGCACCGCCCGCTTCAGGGCCGGCAGACGAAATACCACGCAGGGTGCGGAGCGCCAGCAGTCGACGGGAATCAAGGAATTTCTTTCCCGAGGCCAGCTCGCGATATGCCGGGCGGTCACCATGACTTCGGCCGAATGCGTTGTGGTGGGTAACATGACTACCCCTTTCGTACGTGCCTCATGGACTTCGATGTCGCTTCTGCCTCATGAAGCACGGCCAGCGCCATCGCTCGATCTGTCCTGGCGGCGGCCTTCGCAGTGCGCCGCGCCTCCGGTGCGTACCGGGCCGCTTTCCGACTCGCTTTCCCGTCATCATTCAACCAGTCCGGGAGTCCGCCCGGGAAGGCGCACAGTGCAGCGGCGGGAGCAGGCGGGGGGATATCGCGACGCGAAATAATATCACCATAAAAAAACGGTTGCGCATTACCGTCGAGACAATTAACGGTAATGCGCAAGGAAGCGCCGGAGGGGGCGTCGCGGCAAGAATCTATCAGAAAAGGAAGTGGTTCGGAATTGCGGAATCCGTTTCTATGGCGTCGTGGGAGTGGGATGTTATGCGGGGGAGGCGGAGGGTGCGGGTGGGGGGTATGAGTGATGCATTTTCACAGGTTTTCTCCGGTTTTCTTGTGGGGGTCCGTTGCGGAAGAGGTGGGGGCGGACAGGGCGACGCCCGGCGGGCCGGGGAGCCCGCCGGGCGTGTGCGATCCCCGGGACCTGACAGGTCAGCTCGCCGTCAGCTCCAGGCCCAGATGCTGGGCGATACCGGCGGCGAGAGCGGCGAGGGTCGGGTGTTCCCAGACGAAGTTTCTCGGCAGGGAGATGGCGAAGGAGCGGTCGATGCGGACGCGCAGCTCCATGGCCAGCAGGGAGTCGAAGCCCAGCGATTTCAACGGCGTCTGCGGGTCGAGGGAGCTCTCCCCCAGCCGCAGGACGTCACGGGCGTGCCCCGCCAGATGCTCTTCCAGTGCGGCCCTTCTGGCCAGGCCGGGCGGCAGCGCGGTGAGCCGGGCACGGATGTCCTCGGTGTCCTCGCGCGGCGGGGCCGTCGCCTCCGGCGGGGCGTCCCTGGTCACCTGGCTGAAGAACGGGAGGTGACGGCCCGCCGGCGGCACCCAGGTGTCCGGCGGGCCGGGAAGCACCCCGGTCTGCACCCGCCGGTGGGCCAGCAGCGTCCGCAGCGCCGCCAGGCCGTGGTCCGTGGGAATGGTGCGGTATCCGCGGCGGCTGAAGTCGGTGGCGACCCCGATCTCGCCCCACGGCCCCCAGTTGACCGCCACGGTGGGCAGCCCCTGTCCGGAGCGCCAGGCCGCGAACCCGTCGAGCCAGGAGTTCGCCGCCGCATAGGCGCCCTGGCCGGGGTTGCCCAGCAGCGAGGCCATCGAGGAGAACGCCGCGAACCAGTCCAGCGTGTGCCCCTCCGTGGCGTGGTGGAGATGCCAGGCACCGACGACCTTGGGCATCCAGACCCGTTCCAGCTGGTCGTCGTTGACGTTGGTGATCACGGCGTCGTCCAGCACCATCGCGCAGTGCACCACCCCGCGCAGCGGGAATCCCTCGGTCACCGCCGTGGACACCAGCCGCTGGGCGACATCCGGATCGGCGATGTCGCCCAGGACCACCGACACCTTGGCGGTCCGGCCGATCACCGTGGCGAGCGTGCGGGCGACCTCGGGGGTCGGGGCACTACGGCCGTTGAGCACCACGTGGCCGGCGCCGTGTGCCGCGAGCCAGGTCGCCGTGGCCAGGCCCAGGCCGCGCAGTCCGCCGGTGACGATATAGGCACCGCCCTCCTCCACGGGCATGTCCCTTTCGGGCAGTACCGCGGGGGCGTCGCCCTCCTCGGGCACGGTCAGCACCAGCTTGCCGATGTGGTCGGCGGCCGCCATGGTGCGGAAGGCCGTGGTGGCCTGCGGCAGCGGATACTCCGTGCAGTGCAGGGGCTTGAGCCGGCCCTCCTCGAAGGCGCCGAGTACGTCCTTCCACACCGAGTCGAAGGTGTCGGGGCGGTTCTGGTGCAGCTCGATGAGGTCGACGGTGCTCAGGGTGACGTTGTGCCGCAGCGGCAGCATGCCCAGGGGGGCGTCCGCCATGATGTCGCGCACCCCCAGCTCCACGAACCGGCCGAAGGGGCGCAGCGTCTCCAGGCCCGTGCGGATGGCCGCTCCGGACAGGGAGTTGAGGACGACGTCGACGCCCTCGCCGTCCGTCGCCTCGCGGGTGCGTGCGCCGAATTCCAGGGTGCGGGAATCCATCACATGGCGGATGCCCATGCCCCGCAGGAAGCGGCGTTTGTCCTCGCTGCCGGCCGTGGCCAGCACCTCGGCGCCCAGCAGCCGGGCCACCGCGATCGCCGCCAGACCGGTGCCGCCGGTGGCCGAGTGGATCAGCACGCGTTCCCCGGCGGCGAGCCGGGCGACCGAGCGCAGCGCGTACCAGGCGGTCAGGAAGGCGATCGGCAGGCCGGCCGCGGCCACCGGTTCGATGCCGAAGGGGATGGGAGCGACCGCGCCGGCCGGGAGCGTGAGGAAGGAGCCGAAGGCGCCGCCCCGCAGATCGACGGCGATCACTTCGTCCCCGACCTGGAGACGCTCCACCCCGGTGCCGACCGCGCTCACCACACCGGAGCATTCGAATCCGATGCGGTAGCGGACGTCCGTGTCACCGGGGAGCAGGCCCATGGCCGTGAGCACATCGCGGAAATTCAGGCCGGTGGCGGTGACCCGCACCTCGACCTCGCCGGGCGCCGGTGTGCGTCGGCCGGTGACGGCGTACTCCAGGCTCGACAGATCGCCCAGCCGCCCCGCGCGCAGCCGGAAGCCGTCGACCCCGTAGCGCACGGTGCACGGGGTGGCGGCCAGGTCCTGCCCGTTCGGCGCGGCATGTTCCAGGCGGGCGACGTGCCGGCTGCCCGCACGCAGGGCGACCTCGTCGTCGTCCGTGTCCGCGAGCAGTTCCAGGGCCACTTCCTCGGGATCGGCGTCGAGCGGGTCGGCGTCCACCAGCACCGGCCGCATTTCGGGGTGTTCGAGCGCGCCGACCCGCAGCAGTCCGCGCACCGCGCTCTGGCCGAGGTCGACCTCGTCGTCCGGCAGCACGCTGCGGGCGCCGCGGGTGACGACGTACAGGCGGGGCGACGCGGTGGCCTCGGTGATCGCCTGTAGGGCGCCGAGCAGCCGGCGGGTGCGCCACAAGGACTGCACGGTCGGCTCCCCGCCCTCGGCGCGGCCGCACACCAGCACCACCCCGCGCGGGGTTTCGAGGGTGGCGGCCAGCCGTCCGGTCAGAGCGTCGCGGAACGCGCCGAGCGAGGTGTCGTCGAGCGGCCGGTCCCAGACCACCGTGCGGGCGCAGCGGGCCCGCAGTGCGGCGGCCAACGCCTGGGCCGAGCCGTCCGCTTCGCCCACGATGACCCAGCTGCCCGGTGCGTGGCCCCCGTCCGGGGTCGCACGGGGTGCGGACTGCCAGCCGATGTCGAGGAGCCAGTCGTCGACCTTCGGGGTCTCGCGCACGGCCCGCCGTGCGAAGCGCAGACCGTTGACGACGAGGACCACGCCGCCGCTGTCGTCCAGGAGGCGCACATTGGCCACGATGGCCTGCGGGGTGATCTCGCTGACGTGCGCGTGGCAGTACACGCCGCTCGCGGGATCGCCGGCGATGCGCACCGCCTGCATGCTCACCGGCAGCACCAGCGCCGGGTCGTCCTCGTCGATCAGGGGCGCCACGGCGAGCTGGGCGCAGACGTCGAGGAGGACGGGGTGGACCGGCAGGCCGGTCGGCGGGGTGCAGGCCTGGGGCGGCACCCCGACCTTGGCCCAGAAGCTGTCGTTGTGGCGGCCGGTGTGCAGTTCGAGGACACCGGTGAACGCCGGGCCGTGCTCCAGGCCGCGCCGGCGCAGGCTGTCGTAGAGCGCGGCCGGCTCCAGGGACACCGGGTGGCGCAGGCTCATGGCGTCGACGGATCTCGGCCGCAGTTCGGGCCGCACGCTCAGCCGGTGCAGCACCGCGTCGGCCTGCACCTCCCACTCGCCGTCCTCGTTGCGGGCGAGGATCTCGCACCGTGCCCGGTCCGGTGCCGTCATCGTGACGGTGGTGGACACCTCGGTCTCCGGGCCCAGCCGCAGCAGTTGGCGGAAATGGACGTCGGTGATCTCCACCTCGTCCGGTGCCGCGCCGAAGACCTCGCAGGCGGCGGAGAGCGCCAGGCCGCAGTGCGCCGCGCCGGGGAAGACCGCGTTGCCGTGCACCCGGTGGTCCCCGAGCCAGGGCAGCGCCCCGGTGCCGGTGTCGGCGCGCCAGCAGTGCCGTTCGGGTTCGCCGGGGAATTCGGTGTGGTGGCCGGGCAGCGGGGCCCCGGGCGCGTCGGGAGCGTCCTTGGGCGGGGCGGCGTCGGCCCAGTGGTGGCGGCGGTCGAAGGTGACGGTGGGGGCGTCCACGAGGCTGCCCTCGCCGTAGAGCTGCCGCCAGTTCACCGGCACCGCGGCGCAGTGCAGCGCGGCGAGCTGGGTGCGGAAGGTGGCCTGCTCGTCCTCCTCGCGGCGCAGGGTCGGCAGTACGACGGGTTCCGCGACGAGACCGGCCAGGCTCCGCTCGATGGAGTGGGTGACCACGGGGTGCGGCGAGACCTCGGTATAGACCACATGCCGGTCGGCCGCGGCGGCCGCGACCGCCTCGGCGAAGCGCACCGGGCGGCGCAGGTTGTCGCACCAGTAGTCGGCGTCGAAGGCCGGCGTCTCACCGGCTTCGACGACCGTCGAGTAGAACGGCACCTTGGGCGACCGGGGGTCGAGACCGGCCAGGGCCGACCGCAGGGCCGGCAGCACCGGGTCCACCAGCGGGCAGTGCGAGGCGACGTCCACGGCGATCGGGAACACCGGGATCTTCCGGGCCTCCCAGGCGGCGGCCAGCCGGCTCACCTCCGTGGTCCGGCCGGCCACGACGGTGGAGTCGGGCGCGGAGAGGACGGCGACCGACACGGTGTCGGCCGCGCTGTCCGCGAGTTCCGCCCGCACCGTGGCGGCGTCCAGGCCGACGCTCAGCATGCTGCCGGAGCCGGCGATATCGCTCAGCAGTCCGGAGCGCCGGCAGATCACCCGGACCCCGTCGGCCAGGGTCAGCGCGCCGGCCACCACCGCCGCCGCGACCTCGCCCATGGAGTGGCCGATCACCGCGGCGGGTTCGACGCCGTAGGAGCGCCAGGTGGCGGCGAGGGCGATCTGGAGAGCGAACAGGACCGGCTGCACCGTGCCGCAGCCGTGGACGGGACGGCCGTGCCGCACCACGTCGAGCACCGAGACCTCGCTCTGCGCCCTGATGAGTTCGTCGACCTCGGTCAGCGCGTCGAGAAACGCCGGTTCGGTCTTCAGCAGCCCGCGCCCCATGCCGGGCCACTGGGAGCCCTGGCCGGAGAACACCCACACCGGCTGCCGCTCCACGGCGGCGCCCACCGCGCCGGTCACGACCGCCGGGTGCCGCTGTCCGGCCGCGAAGGACCGCAGGGAGCCGATGAGTTCGCGGCGGGTGGAGGTGACCACGCCCAGCCGTCCGTGGCCCGCGCAACGGCGGAGGGCCAGGGTGTGCGCGAGGTCGCGCAGCGGCACGTTCGCGCCGTCGCCCTCCATCCAGTCCGCGAGCCGGGTGGCCGCGTCCGGCAGGACGTCGGGCGAGCCGGCCGGCACGAGGAAGACCTCGGACGCCCCCTGGGCCGGACGCCCCGAGCCCTGGTGCCGGGCGGCCGGGCGTTCCGGGGCCTGTTCCAGCACGACGTGGGCGTTGGTCCCCGAGAAGCCGAAGGAGGACACGGCGGCCAGCCGGGTGGGCGTCCGCAGGGGCCAGGCGGACAGCTCGGTGGGGACGAAGAAGCGGGTGCCCGCCGCGGAGATGGCCGGGTTCCAGCGGCGGAAATGCAGGTTCGCCGGGATGGTGCCGCGTTGCAGGCACAGCACGCTCTTGATCAGTCCGGTGACTCCGGCGGCCGGTTCCAGATGCCCCATGTTGGTCTTCACCGACGTCAGGGCGCACCGGCCGGGACCGTTGCCGTAGACCTCGGCGAGGCTGGCGAACTCGATCGGGTCCCCCACCGGGGTGCCCGTGCCGTGGGTCTCCACCATGCCCACGTCCCGCGGATCGACGCCGGACTGCGCCAGGGCCTCCAGGTACAGGGCGGTCTGGGCGGTCACCGACGGTGCCGCCAGCCCTTCGGACGAACCGTCCTGGTTGGTGGCCGACCCGCGCAGCACCGCCAGGACCCGGTCACCGTCCCGTACGGCGTCGCGGAGACGTTTGAGCACCACGACGCCACAGCCTTCGCCCCGGACGAACCCGTCGGCGTCGGCGTCGAAGGTCCGGCAGCGGCCGGCGGCCGACAGCATGCCCATCCTGGCGAAGGACCGGGTGACGCGCGGCTGGAAGCTCAGGGTGACGCCGCCGGCGAGCGCGAGGTCGCACTCGCCGGCGCTCAGCGCCTGACGTGCCATGTGCACGGCCACCAGCGAGGAGGAACAGGCGGTGTCCAGCGCCACACACGGTCCCTGGAGGCCGAGCAGATAGGAGATCCGGCCGGCGGCCACGCAGTGGCCGTTGGTCAGGATCGACCCCTCCAGTTCCTGTGGCTGCCCGGCCAGGCGGTCCATGTAGTCGCTGTAGCTGATCCCGGCAAAGACGGCCGTCGAGGAGCCGTTCATCCGGTCCGGTGGCAGACCGGCGTGTTCCAGGGCCTCCCAGGTGACTTCCAGCAGCAGGCGGTGCTGAGGGTCCAGGACGTCGGCCTCACGGCCCGAGACGCCGAAGAAGGCGGCGTCAAAACCCGTCACCTCGCGCAGGAAGCCGCCCTGACGGGGGGTCGGTGCTCTGCTCCCCGGTCCCGGGGAGTCCTCCGGGACGAGGCGCCGGCGCTCCGCGGGCAGTTCGCCCACCGCGTCCCGCTCCTCGACCAGCAGGTGCCACAGGGCCGCGGGCGAATCGGTGTCGCCGGGAAGGCGGCATCCCATGCCGATCACGGCGATCTGCTCTGTCTGTCGGGTGGGTGATGTCTCGGCCGTCGAGCCGTGCATGTCGTTGCTCATCGGGGCTCCGTACGTGGGAGGTGGTCTGCCCGTGGTCACACGGCTTCCGGACTGCCGAGGAGAATGGCGTTCTTCACACCGCCGACCTGGTAGTTGAAGCTCAGCGCGTAGTCGAAGTCGAGCGGCCGGGGCCGCACACCGGGGACCGGGTCGAAGGGCAGCCCGTCGGCCGGCTGCTCGCAGTTGGCGGTGGGGCAGACCTGCCCTCGCTCCATCATCATCAGCGTCATGGCGACGCCCAGGCAGCCGGCCGGGGCGCCGTTATGGCCAAAGCAGCCTTCCTGGGACGTCATCAGCAGGTCGTTGTCGGCCCCGTACAGCTCCTTGATGGCGTTCGCCTCGAAGGCGGTGACGACGACATTGCCGTCGCTGCCGCCGTGGACGTACGGCACATCGCTGATCCGCCACCGGTCGCCGAGGCAGCGGCGGACGGCGGTGACGAGTTCCGCGCCGGTGTCGTCGCAGGCGAGGGGGTTGGCCAGCCCGTCACGGGTCATGGCGGTGGACAGCACCTGGCCGTAGACGTGGGCACCACGCCGGGCGGCGTGCTCCCGGCTCTCCATGATCACCGTCGCCGCGCCCTCGCCGTGGTTGATGCAGTCGGCCCGGCGGTCGTAGGGCCGCATGAGGGAGGTGAAGGACGGCAGCAGCTCCGGCATGTCGGTCGTGCGGAGGGCGTCGTAGGTCTGCTGCGCCCCGCTCAGCAGCCGTTGGATGTTCTGGATGAGCTGGACGTTGAAGACGTCGACCCCGGTCACGACCGCGACATCGACCTCGCCGTGGGCGATCATCCGCTGGGCGTTGCCGATCTGCACGGCGGACGAGGCACAGCCGCACGAGACGGTGTAGCAGGGGCCGTTGGACTGGGTCAGCGCCGCCTGCACAAGCGCGACATCGGAGGGTGTCACGGCTTGTTCGGCCGCGACGAACAACTCCATGGCCTCCGGTGCGGAGGTCTTTCCGGGGTCGGCGCCCAGCACCGAAAGATAACTTTCGACATTGGAGTCCACACCCCCGCGTCCGACCAGAATCGCTGCTTCGCGCAGCGCACCGCCACAGAAAGTCAGCCCGGCATCGGTGGTGGCCTCCGCCATCGACACCAGGCCGAAACGGTGTGCCGCGGTGTAATGCCGGGAGAAGAACGGCGGGACGTCCGGGAGGCGTTCGTCGAACATCTCCTGGGTGAGCCCGACCGAGCCGTAGTAGACCTCGTCACGCTTGAGGCAGGATTGGCCGTTGGAGACGACGTCCCACATGTCGTCGGCCGTGAAGACCGGCTCGGTGCGACCGGGCAGACAGAATCCGACACCGGTCACCACAACATTCCGGCCGTCACTTCCGTTCTCATCTTTACCAGCTTCTCGGTTCACGACAGGACTCCGTTTCTCACCAGGTTCAACATGATCGTTCTCCTCTGCACATCGCTTTCTTCTTCGGGACGCACAGCACCTATTCGGCGATTCTTGTGCGGTAACACCAGCGGTACACGGGCACCGGCTCACCGCCCAACTCCGCGTATTCGCCGTAGAATTCGAAACGCTCGTACCCGTTGCCCCGCAGGAGCCTTATCGGATCTCCCGCGTTGTCGCGCGCATGCTGCGGCAGGGCAGTACCTTCCGGCCCGTCGACGAGGATCACCATTCTTCTTTTCGGCATGCCGTCCTCCGGTGTTCTGTCGCAGTGGGTTGTGGGGGGCAGGCTTCAGATGTGCGGTCGGGGGAACCCGGGGCACGTCATGGCGGAGGCGATTACCGGGGCCGGCCCGGCCGACTGCGGGGAGCGGGCCCGCTCGGCCCGGGGGGTTTACGGAACGGTGGCCGGCCGGCCTCAGACGACCGGCCGGCCACCGTGACCGGCGACCTGGCCGGCGAACGGACCGGAGGCGCCGGCGGCGGCAGCCGGAACGCTGCCGTCGCCGGCGGCAAGGCCGTCGCCGCGGGTCCGGCACATCCCGGCCGCGGCAGTGAAGTGGGGGGTCATCGCCGGGCCGGGGAAGACGGTGGCGGCAGGCGGCTCGGCCGGGGAGACCGTCATGGTGCGGTCCGAAAGCCCTGCGGAGGCCGTGCTTCCGTCGTCGTACGGTGCCTGGCGGAGGGAGTTGCGGAACGGTGCCGGCGTCCGCGTGCCGTTGCCGGCTGCGTGTGCCATGGCGGCCGTGGTGGCGGGGGTCGTTACCTCGCCGGGAGCCGGGGTCGTGAGGGTCGTGTCACCGCCGGACCGGGCAGGTGCCGGTGCTGTCACGGTGAGGCCCGGGGTCAAGGCGCGTAGACCGTTGACCCAGCGAATGATGGAAATGGTTCGCATGAAGCCCCCTGACCGAATGTGGGGGCCGATCGGCCGGTGCCGACGAATCGGCACCGGCTGACGGATCCAAAACCCTCTACCGGGGACGCCCATACGGCATCTCGGTCTGACCGCAACCAGGCGCTGAGCCGGGCCAACGGGTAGGCCAGGTGCCGCTCCCCGGAGAGGATGGGCGGCCCACCGGTTGGATGGGACTAGTTATCCATGCGGCTCGCCGGGCTACAACAGTCAACCGATAAGGCCACCCGTTCGGAGCAGCGCGAAAAGAACAAACTCGTACCAACTTGCGCAATGGCCTGAGGAGATGCCTTTATTCGACACATGACTGATGAAGCGTTTGATTGCTCACCGCTGCCGCTCGGTCGCGCAGGAGAACCGTGTGCAGCAGCAAGCTCGCCGCTTGTCATTCTTGTGCGTGGAACACAGCGACAACCGACGTGCTGTCAATAGGCGGCGGCATCGGGCCGGTCACGCCCGGACACCGGAAGTCACTGCGGCATCGGCAACCCTCACGCCGCATGCACAACTGCCTGCCGCCATAACTCAGTTGGCGATACGTTGACCATTCTCCCGTACCGGTGCCGGAGTCACGGGAGGCTCCGGGACGGCCCGACCTCGCCTCAGAGACCGGCCCTTTTATTGACCTTGGCCGGCTGTTGTTCCCCTCCGCAGCGGACAGCACGCCAAAGCGCTCTTCGCCGGGGCTCGCAGTTCACCACACCATCCACAGACATGAAGTCATCACGATTCCTCGACGCCACTTTCACGCTCAAGAGCGAATCACGCCATCAGTAGCGGCCGACCGAATAACTCCTCAGCAGACAAGGGTGATTCGATAATGAACCATAACGCCGGGGGACGGTTTCCGCAGGAGACCGACACCCACACGATGACACTCGCCGACTACGGGGAACGGAGGTGGCCGGCAGCGATGCACGGCCTGGAACCCCTGACCATGTCCCCCTACCTGGCCGGGTGGCGTCTGCGCGTCGTTCCCAGCATCGGACAGGTCCCCGTCCGGAAGGTCACGCGCCGCGTCGTCAACCGTGCGCTGCACTGCTGGATCGCCGACGAATGCGGGCTGTCGACGGTGAAGAACAGCCTTGCCGTCCTCGTCCGGGTCCTGGAACAGGCCGTGCGCGACGGCGTGCTGGACGCCAACCCGGCCCGGGTGGCCGGCTGGCAGCAGGAGTACCAGCGGGCGCAGAGCGAGCGCACCAGCCCGAGGGCGCTGGCCCTGCCGGACGCGGAGGCGCTGGAGCGGCTGGCGGCCACGCTCGTCCAGCGGTCGTCGGACGGCTATGAGGGGTGGGGCGACATCGTCCGGTTCGCCGCCTGGACCGGTACCCGCTTCAGCGAAGTGTCCGCCCTCCAGGCCCAGGACATCGATATGAGCACCTGGACCTGGCAGGTCCAGCGCTTCACCGTGTCCGAGCCGGAGGGCCTGGACGACCGCGCCTGTAGAGGCAGACACCAGCGGGTCGTGCCGCTGCGCCCCGCCGTGCGGGAACTGGCGGCCGGACGGCTGGAGGCGGCGCGTCACACCCCCGTGGCGCGGCTGTTCACCGGCCCGCACCGGAGCCGGTTCACCGCGGCGGTGCTGCGGGACACGACCCGCTGGGACGACGTGGTGGCCGAACTCGGTCACGAGTACCTCCGGCGCCAGGATCTGCGCCACACCGGCCTGACCTGGATGGCGGACGCGGGGCTTCCGTTGCCCTTGCTGTGCGGCGCCGCCGGGCGTCCTCCGCAGGACGCCCGGCGGTACCTGCCCCCTGACGGACCTCTGCGGTCCACAGCGAGCCATGGGGAGCCACCGGCGAGTTCGGCCCCCGCCCGTCTGACGGGCGGGGGCCGAGACGCTTTCCGGCGCCCCCCTGCGGAGTGACAGCACCCAGTTCCCGGACGGGGTCCGGACGGGTCACGTACGGCCGCCGGCCCTCAGCCGGAACCCGGGCTGTCATCCGGTGGGGCGGGCCGTCACAGGTAGGTGAACGACCCGGCGTTGGCGCTACCGCCCAGCGTCTGCACGGTCACCTGCACGGTCGACCCGCTCGTTCCCGGCGGAACGACCCCGGTCAGGGAAGTTCCGATGCCGTTGACCACCACGCCCGTGGCGGGTGCGGCCCCGAAGAGCACGCTCGCCCCGAAGAGGTTGGTCCCGACGATGGTGAACGTGGCTCCCGCTGCCGCCGTGGCCGGCGTCACCGTTCCCGTGACCGTCGGTGCCGGCGGGAGGTAGGTGTATCCACCGGGGACGGTCGTGGTGCCGCCCGGAGTCGTCACGGTGACCGGGACGTTGCCGCCCGCGGGGAGCCCTGCGGGGGTGACGCCGAACAGGACGGTGCCCGTGGGGTCCGTGCCCAACACGGTCGCCGGGCTGCCCCCGAAGGTGACGGTGGCGTTCTGAAGGTTCGCACCGACGATGATGAACGAGGTGCCCCCCGCGACCGGCCCCGAAGAGGGGGTGATGACCGCGGCGGTCGGCGCGCCCGCGGCAACGTAGACGTACGTCGCCGGGTTGCTGGTACCGCTACTGGTGGTGACGGTGACCTGCACGGCGCCGGCGGCATGCGCCGGAGCCAGCACCGTGACGGTCAGCCCCAGCGGGTCCTGCCCGACGACGGTCGCCGTGGTGCCTCCGAAGAGGACACTGGTGGCGCCGGCCAGCCCGAGCCCGAAGAGCTGCACGGTGTTGCCGCCCGTGGTCGGCCCCGAGCCCGGCAGCGCGCCGAGCAGGATGGGTCCGAAAGGCAAGGGGAGGGAAGGCAGAGCCGGTTGAAGTGTGGGTGTGGACATGGAGGTCCTCCTGCTGTGTGAGCTCGTTGCTCGGCCCGCTCGTGACAGACGTGGCTCACGAACCGGGGCCCGAGCACTGGCAGCAACCGGCCGTACGGGAGGACGGCACAGACGGCGCACAGTGGCCGGCTCACACCGTGGCGGTGCAAGGGGCCGTCGTGCTGCCGGCCGTCCTTCAGGCCCCACAGCGAAGAGGGCTGGAGGGCGGGCCGACTGCTGAAACCCGAGGGGGATGGGCGGCCCACCGACCAGGCACCACCAGTAACCCAGAAGAGGGGGCACCGGACAATCGCGTTGACGCCGGAACACCCATACGGCGCAGCGCGAAGACCGGCAATTTCACCACCCCTCCGGCACCGGCCCCGCTCCTGCCGTCACCCTGTCCGTATCGGACTCCCCCCGTCGGCCGGGGCGGTGGCCGCGGCGGCGGCCAGTGACGGGTAGTCCTCCAGCGTGATGGCCGCGGAGATGTCGTGGCCCTGTTGCAGCATGGCGGCGACGGCGGCCGGGGTGTTCAGAGCGGCGTTGCGGGCGTCCATGGCCTCCTGGGTGATCGGTGCCAGGAACTCCCCGGCCCCGCGGCCGCCTTCCTGGCACCGGGTCACATACGGGCGGAGTGTGTGTTCATAGCGGGCGAAAGCCGTCCGGTGGTCGCCTTCGGCGAGGGCCAGCTCGCCGGCGAGCACATAGGCGCCGATGATGGCCGCGCCGGTGCCCATACCGCCGACCGTGGCGCCGTAGGCGGCGTCACCGAGGAGCGCGATGCGGCCCGTGGACCAATTCGGCACATCGACGCGGCTGATGGAGTCGAAGTAGAGGTCGTCGACGGCCCCGAGCGTGTCGATCAGTTCCGGTGTCCGCCAGCCGGCGCCTGCATAGGCCCGGGCTATCGCCTGCTTCTGGGACCGGGGGTCGCGCCGTTCGTGGATCAGTTCTTCCTCGGAGGCGAAGACGCAGAAGGATTCGCCTGTGTAGCCCGGCTCTTCGGCGCGGCGGTGGGTGCGGCCGACGGTGGCCAGGCGCCCGGGCTCGCCGTAGCCGACCGGGCGGGCACCGAGGTCCCCGGCACCTTCGGGCAGGTCCCAGGCGGCGACGTAGTAGCCGAGGTGGCGGACGAAATCCGTCTCGGGGCCGAAGGCGAGCCGGCGCACGGTGGAGTGCAGGCCGTCGGCGCCGATCACGAGGTCGAAGGTGCGCGACGCGCCCCGTTCGAAGGTGATATGAACGCCGTCGGTGGTCTGTGTGAGGGAGGAGACGGAGTCGCCGAAGAGGTACTCGGGTGGGTTGCCGAGGGTGTGAGAGGGGTCGAGCGGACTCAGGCTGTGCCGGCAGAGGATGCGGGACAGCTCGGAGCGGAGGATTTCGACCTCGCCGCCCGCGAATTCCGCGGGCAGCGGGGCGATGGGGCAGCCTTGGCCGTCGATGAAGGTCAAAGGGGTGCCCTCGCCGGTGCTGTGACGGGTGATCTCGTCCAGGACGCCCATGCGTTTCAGGACCGTCAGCTGCGCCGCCCCGCGGAAGTCGACCGCGAAGCCGCCGCCGCGCAGGGCGGGAGCCACCTCGATCACCGTGGACCGGAAGCCGTAGCGGCCGAGCCAGTAGGCCAGGGCCGGGCCGGCCACGCTGGCGCCGGAGATCAGAACGGTCCGTTGCGATGGTGCCGTTCGCCGCCCCCGCGCCCGGCCGGGCCCGGCCGCACCCTCGCGCCCCGTTGTCGTTTCGTACGCCATCGCACGCTCCCCCGTCGATCCGTCGTACTGACAAAAGAAACTGTATCCGATGGACACTGTTCCGTGTACCCCGGACACAGTTTTAGGATGCGGAGGTGGCTGGAGATGACGGGAAACGCAGCGTGTTCGGGGATCAGGCCGGCAGTGCCGAGTTGCTGTGGGGCGGGCGCGAGCGGCCCAGCCGCGGCCCCAAGCCTGCGCTGAGCCTGGAGCGGATCACGCGTACGGCCATCGCCCTCGCCGACACCGGCGGGCTCGGGGCGGTCTCCATGCAACGGGTCGCGGGCGAACTGGACTTCACCAAGATGTCCTTGTACCGCTATGTACCGGGGAAGAGCGAGCTGGTCGCGCTGATGATCGACATGGCGATGGGGGAACCGCCGGGCGCCCCCTCGCCCGGCTCCCCCACCCAGGGCGACAGCGGGCGGTGGCGGGTGGCGCTGCGGGCCTGGGCCGAGGCGCTTGCGGCGGTCTACCACCGGCACCCCTGGCTGCTGGGCGCGGCCGTCGGGCCCCGCGTGATGGGCCCCAACGAACTCGGCTGGACCGAGCGCGCCCTCGCCGCGCTCGCGGACACCGGGCTGACCGGCGGAGAACGGCTCGACGCCGTGGTCGTGGTGAACGGCCATATCCGGTCCATCGCCCAGGTGTCGGCCTCGATGGGACTGGGCAGCACGCGGGCCAAGGAGCCCGAACAGGTCATGAGCGCGGCGCTGAACGAACTGCTGGCCGGCCGCGCCGACCGCTTTCCGGCGGTCGCCGCGGCCGTCGCCGCCACCGAGGCCGACCACACCTCCCGGAACCAGGCATGGGAGTTCGGCCTGGAGCGGATCCTGGACGGCCTGGCGGCCTATATGGCCGGGGACCGGGGCATCGGCTAGCGCGTCGAGTCCACGGACCGCGCAGGCAAGGACCGCAGCCAGTCGACGAGGAGTTGGTTGACCTGCTCGGGGCGTTCCTGTTGGACCCAGTGGCCGCAGCCTTCGAGGAGGTGGGAGGAGGACAGGCCGGGGAGGGTGTGGGGGAACGCCTTGATGGCGTCGGCCATCCAGTGGGTGGTGGCGTCGTGTTCGCCGCCGATGAAGAGGGACGGCTGGGTGAGCCGGGCACCGTCCCAGGCGGCGAGGTCTTCCCAGTCCCGGTCGACGTTGCGGTAGCGGTTCAGTGCGCCGGTCAGGCCGGTGCGCTCGAACTCGCCCGCGTAGAAGTCGAGATCGGCGTCGGTGAGCCAGGGCAGGGGCCGGGGGAGGCCGGCCGGGAAGCGGTCGGAGAGTTTTCCGCCCCGGGGCACCGAGAACTGCCCGATGTGGTCCCGGTCGGCTCGGGCCTCGGCATCGCCCGAGGCCATGGCGTAGAAGCCCGCAAGCCAGCCCCGGACATCCGGTTCGATCTCCGACTCCGCCCGGCCCGGCTCCTGGAAGTAGCTGACGTAGAACTCCCCGGCGCCGCCGAGCCCCGCGAAGGCGTCGCTGGGCCGGAGCCCGCCGCGGGGCGCGTACGGCACGCTCAGCAGCGCCACGGCCGTGAAGAGGCCGGGCCGCAGCAGCGCCGAGTGGGCGGCGATGGGCGATCCCCAGTCGTGGCCGACGATGATCGCGCTCTCCTCGCCGAGGGCGCGTACCACCGCGACGTTGTCGGCGACATGGGCCAGCATCCGGTAGGCCGCCACGTCACGGGGTTTCGAGGAACGCCCGTAGCCCCGTACGTCGATGGCGACCGCCCGGTAGCCCGCGGCGGCGAGCGCGGGGAGCTGGTGGCGCCAGGAGTACCACGACTCGGGGAAGCCGTGGACCATCAGGACGAGGGGGCCGCTGCCCTGCTCCACGAGGTGGATACGGCCACCGGGGACCTCCACCGAGCGAGGCACCGCCTCCGGCAGCGGACCGGAGGGTGGGTGCGGTGCCGGGCCGGGCGGCGAAGTGGGCGGCGTGGACGGCGTCTTGGCGGGCTGCGGCATGCATCCTCCTGGGGAGTCCGGCGTGCGGGCGGCAGCGGAAGGGCGCGGGCCGGCAGTCGGCCGCCCGCAGTCCCCCTGACCGCTCCCCCACGATCATGGCGGCGTCGTCACCGCACGCGCGAGGATTCTTGCCGGGACGGCAAACCCAGCCGGGGCACCCGGGCCCCGCCCCCTACAGCCGTACCGTCCGCCGCGGTTGCTCCTTCGCGCCCGTCAGCAGGCCGTGCAGGGTGGCGAATTCGTCGACGCACTTGGCGGTGCCGTTGACGACGCAGTCCAGGGGATCGTCGGCGACCATGACGGGGACGCCCATCTCCTGGCGCAACCGCCGGTCCAGTCCGCGGAGCAGGGCGCCGCCGCCGGTGAGGGCGATACCGTGCTCGACGATGTCGCCGGAGAGCTCCGGGGGGCAGTCGTCGAGGGTGCGGTGGACGGCGCGGACGATCGCCTCGACGGGTTCGGCCAGTGCCTCGCGGATCTCCTCCTCGGTGATCTCCTGGATGCGGGGCAGGCCGTTGACGTGGTCGCGGCCGCGGACCGTGTAGGTGGACGGGCGCTCCGGCGCGCCGTCCTCGTCGACGTCGACCGGGGTCCAGACCGCCGAGCCGATCGCGATCTTGATGTCCTCGGCGGTGCGTTCCCCGATGTCCAGGGCGTGCTTCTTCTTGATGTAGGCGCTGACGGCGGCGTCGAGGGCGTCACCGGCGACCCGTACGGACTGGGCGGTGACCAGGCCGCCCATGGAGACGACGGCGACCTCGGTGGTGCCGCCGCCGATGTCCACCACCATGCAGCCGACCGGCTCGTCCACGGGCAGGCCCGCGCCGATCGCGGCGGCCATCGGCTCCTCGATGAGGTGCACTTCGCGGGCGCCGGCGCCCCGGGCGGAATCGATGACCGCGCGTCGTTCGACGCCCGTGATGCCGGAGGGGACGCAGATGACCACCCGCGGCCGGGAGAAACGGCGGCTGGGCAGGGCCTTCTTCATCAGGGCGCGGAGCATCTGCTCGGCGGCGTCGAAGTCGGCGATGACGCCCTCCCGCAGGGGACGCATCGCGGTGATCCCGGACGGCGTACGGCCGATGGTCCGCTTGGCCTCCGCGCCCACGGCGATCACCTCGCCCGCGGCGTTGACCGCGACCACGGACGGCTCGTTCAGCACCACGCCCTTGCCGCGGGCGTAGACCAGGGTGTTGGCCGTGCCGAGGTCGATGCCTATGTCGTACGTACCGGACGAAGTGCTGGACGCCATGGGGGGTTCGTGTGCTCTCTCGCGACGGACGGGGATCCTGGGGGCATTGCGCCGCAGACAACCCCATGGGCGAGCAATGGCGTTCATTGCGGGCAATTGATAAGACTACTGAGGGGCCGGAATGGTTCCCCTCACACCGGCCCGTCGGTACTTCACCACTGCTCCTGCCCGTCCCGGGCCCCCCTTACCCGCTGCCGTTGCTCTCCGTCTCCCCTGGTTCGTCCGGCTCCCGGGACAGCGCCTCCGCCAGATCGTCGAGGGCGTCGAGCTGGAGGTCGGCGACGCGCAGGGCGACACCGCGGCTCTCGTCCTCCGCGTCCCACCTCTCCCATACGGCCCGCAGATCACTCCAGTTCACCTGGCCCCGCTCCCGCACGGCGCGGGTCGCCTCCTCCAGGGAGGAGCGCAGTTCGAAGGCGAAGGCGGTGGCACCGGGCGAGGACGCGGCGTCCCGCTCGGGGAGATGGACCTCCAGGATCATCGTGACCCGGCCCATCGTGGCGAGCGCGGCACTGGCAGCCTGCGCCGAGGCGAGGGAGAGACCGCGGTGGCGCACGGGTTCCTTCTCGGCGCGGGCCTCGCTCTCCTCCCAGGCGACGCGGGCGGCACGGGAGTCCAGCAGGGCGTCGCGGACCTGCCGGGGGCGGCGCTCGGCGGGCTGCGCATACAGGTCGAAAACGGCCAGCGCATAGCGCCCGTTGGCCTCCAGCCACTCGGCCAGGCGGTCGCGGAGCTTGGGGGTCTCCCAGGCGGGGAACAGCGCGTACGACAGCATCGCGAGCAGTCCGCCGAGGAGGGTGAGCACGACGCGCTCCTGGACGGTCTGCTCCCAGCCCGCACCGGCGATGCCAAGCAGAAAGACGACATAGGCGGCCACCGTCGCCGAGGTCACGGAGAGGCCGGTGCGCATCAGCAGATACATCAGCCAGACGCAGACCACGGCGAGCCCGGCGCTGACGTAGGTGTCCGGATGCGCCAGCGCCATCAGTGCGCCCGCGACGGCGACGCCGACGAGGGTGCCGGCGAAGCGGGCGATGCCGCGGGAGTAGGTCTGGGCGAAGTCGGGGCGCATCACCATGACCGAGGCGAGCGGCGCCCAGTAGCCGTGACCGAACGGGAGCACGGTGCCCAGCAGATAGCCGGCGCCGGCGACCGCGGCGACCCGCAGGGCGTGCCGGAGGATGTGCGAGGACCAGCGCGTCTCGCGGTGCAGGGAGCGCAGCGCGCCCGGCACCAGCCGGGGGACGCTGGGGCGCAGCAGATGGCCGCGTTCGGCCTCGGTGGTGGGGCGGGTGGCGCGCACCGGCTCGTCGGTGAGCTCAACGGCGTCGGCGAGCAGCGAGATCAGGCGGTACGCGGAGCGGCGGGCGGCGCCGTGGAGCATCGGGCCGGTGGCGGGGACTTCGAGGGTGGCCATCGCCTCGGGGGGCAGCCGGACCGGTTCGGCGTGCCGTACCGCGTGGGCGACGGCGTCCAGGACGGTGGCCGCGGCGCCCAGCAGATCGCGGGCCCGTTCGCGTTCGGGCCCTTCCAGCGGGGGGCCGACGACCGGGTCGGCGAGGGAGGCGAGGACCGGCCGGACGCGTTCGGCGAGTCCCCGGGGGCCGTGCAGCTGTACGGGGCGGCGCCTGGCCTGACGCGCGGTCACCGCTGAGGCGAGCCGGGCGTCCATCAGGGGGGACGGGTCGAACGGGGCGACCGGGTCGTGCCGCAGCCGGCGGGCGTAGTCCGCCTCGTCGGCCAGTGCGTCGGCGAGCGCATCGCGCTGGACGCCCCAGGGGCGGACCGGGAAGACCACGATCAGGGTGGCCTGGACGAGACCGCCGAAGAAGATCAGGGCGGCGTGTTCCAGGGCGCCGAGGACGGACGTCGGCAGGGTGACGGTGACCAGCATGATGGCCACGGTCTGGGTGCCGATCAGCCCGGCGACCGGGCCGATCGCCCAGGCCATGCCGGCCAGGAAGGTCCAGCCGGCCAGGAGCAGCAGGAAGGCCAGGAGATGGGCGGCGGCCAGATAGCCGAGGAAGGTGGAGACCGCCAGCGCACCGGCGACCACGAGGGCGAGCACCGGGCGGGGCCGCATACTGCGCTGGAAGGTGACGATCCCGGAGGAGAACGCGCCGAAGGCGGCGGACACCGCGAGGGTCGGGTCGCCGCGCCACAGGCACAGGCCGATGACGAGGGCGACGCCCGCCGCGCCGCGGATGGCGATCAGCGGGGTGAGCTTGGTCCGCTCGACGGCCAGCCCCGAGCGAGCGGCCTCCTTGAGCGCACGCGACCAGGTCATAGCGAGAGGATACGGTCCGAAGACGGGCATTTAGGCCTGGCCGGAACGGGTGTGGCCTCCGCGCGTCCCACCGCCCCGCCACCGGGAAAATCCTGGTAATCCACCCTTCCGGCGTGCGTAAAACGTCCCAGGTCACAAAGGGGATGACCGGATTCCGGGCAGCGGTGCGAGGAAGCCGACACTCCGGAAGGGAAACCAGGGCCCGCGCCGGGCCCCTCTTGCTGGTCAGCCGGGACGACTCCCGGGTGTCCGCCAAGGAGAAGACCCCGTGCGCAAAGCCCTGTTCCCTCCGGTGATCGCGCTGATCGCCCTGACCGTTCTCGTCGCCACGGCCGGCTGCGGCACCGGCGCCACCCAGGCCTCCCCTCTGCGGTTCGGCGGTCCCCGGACGGACGCCGCGCTGCACGCCACGCCCCCGGGGAAGCGGTCGCTGGTGCAGTGGCCCACGCGTCCGATCAGCTTCGAGGAGGAGAGCCGGGTCGGCGGGGCCGGCCGGAACACCCCGATAGGCGTGACCACCCTGCACGGCCCGAAGTCGGGCTTCACCGGGAAGGTGTGGGTGTGGGCGCCGCCGGAGTACTACGAGAAGCGGAACGCGAACAAGGGCTTCCCGGTGATGGAGGCGCTGCCCGGCTCGTACGGCTTCCCCTCCAACTACTGGACCGGCTCCGACCTCAAACTGGAGGAGAGCCTCGCCCAGTGGTCCAAGAACGGCAGCAGCCTGCCCTTCATCGTCGTCATGCCCGTACTGAACCCGGATGACAAGCAGTACTACGACGGCAGCGACATACCGGGACAGCCGAAGATGGGTACCTGGCTCAGCCAGGACGTGCCCGATCTCGTACGGCAGAACTTCCGCACCCTCAGGACCCGTGACGCCTGGGCCGTCATGGGCTCCTCCTCGGGCGGGTTCGCGGCCCTGAAGAACGTGCTCCAGCACCCGGACACCTTCAAGGTGGCGATCCCCAACGGGCCGGACATCGTGCCCGACTCACCGCTGTGGAACGGCCACGCCGAGGAGGAGCGGGAGAACAACCCGGAGGTGCTGGCCCGCCGTCTGATAGCGCGCGGCGGACCGCCGGTCTTCCTCGCCTTCCAGGACGGCTCCCAGGAACACACCGTGCTGCCGAAGGTGCGGAAGTTCATCGACCGCTACGGCCACGGCCCGGTGCACACCCGGCTTCAGATAGTGCCGGGCGGCACGCACAGCGCGGCGACGTACGTCCGGGGCCTGGGCGAGGGCACGATGCGCTGGGTCAGTGCGCGGATGCAGGGGCCGACCGCCTGACAGCGGGCGGCCGGCCCCGGCGTCACCGCGCGCCTCACTGCCCGCAGTCGACGTCCTGAAGCACGATCGGGCGGGATTCCAGGCCCACATAGGCGGTGAAGGAGCTGCGCTGCCCGCCGTCCGAGAGGGGGCGCGGCCGCGGCGGCCGGGCCGGAGGCGGCGAGGGTGAGGGTCAGGCCGTCGCCCCGGTCAGTCCGCCGCACCCGGCCGGGCCGCCGTCACGGCACCGAGCCCGCCGTCACGACACCGACCAGACCCGCCGTCACGACACCACGTCCTTGCGCGCGAACCCCCGGAACGCCAGCGCGCCCAGCACCAGCGCATACGCCACCGACACCGCAGCGCCCTGGATCATCCCGGCCCACTCCATCGTGGGCTGGAGCGCGTCCGCCCAGGAGTACTGCCAGTGGGCGGGCAGCACCTTGCGCCAGCTGCCGAGGGCGGTGACCTGGTCGAGGACATTGCCGACGATGGTCAGCCCGACGGCGCCGCCGACCGCGCCCAGCGGCGCGTCGGTCACCGTGGACAGCCAGAACGCCAGGGCCGCGGTGACCAGCTGGCTGACGAAGACATAGCCGACCACGACCGCCAGCCGCCCCACCGCCTCACCCGCGGGCAGCGCGCCCCCGGTGGGCAGTTGCAGCGGGCCCCAGCCGTACGCGGCGGTGCCCACCCCCAGCGCGACCAGCGGCAGCAGCACCATCGCGGCGGCACTGAACAGCAGCCCGACGGTGAGCTTGCTCAGCAGCAGCCGGGCCCGGGGGACCGGCGCGGCGAGCAGATAGCGCAGGGAGGACCAGCTCGCCTCGGACGCGACCGTGTCACCGCAGAACAGGGCCACCGGCACCACCAGCAAGAAGCCCGCGGAGACGAACAGGGCGGTGGCGGCGAAGTTGGCGCCGGAGGCGGTGGCGCTGTCCATCAGGGTGATCCGGCCGTTGCCGCGCCCGTTCGGATCGCCGCCGATCGCGAACGCCAGCGCCAGCACGAACGGCAGCAGCGCCAGGACGGCGGTGACCACCAGCGTGCGGCGGCGGCGCAGCTGGCGCCGCGCCTCGACGCGCAGCGGGAGGGTGCGGCGCGGGCGGTAACCCGGCGCCCGCGCCGTGGCGTTCGCGGTCATCGGTCACCTCCGATCAGGGTGAGGAAAGCGTCCTCCAGGCGTCGGTGCGGGCCGATGCGGTCCACCGCGATCTCCAGTCGGAGGAGTTCGGTGAGCAGCTCGGTGGTGGTGGCGCCCCCCAGCCGTACGAGGAGGCCGCCCTCGGCGCGTAGGGCCGAGACGACCCCGGGCAGCGCGTCCACCTTCTCCACCGCGGCGTCGCTCACCGTGCCCGCGACCCCGACCAGCAGGGTGTCGCCGGAGCCGGTGATCTCGGCGACCGGACCCGCCTGGATGAGCTGCCCGTGGTCCATGACGACCAGATGCGTACAGCTCTGTTCCACCTCGGACAGCAGATGGCTGGAGACGATGACGGTGCGTCCGTCGGCGGCGTAGCGGATCATCACCTCGCGCATCGCACGGATCTGCGGCGGGTCGAGCCCGTTGGTCGGCTCGTCGAGGATCAGCAGATCCGGCAGGCCGAGCATGGCCTGGGCGATCGCGAGCCGCTGCCGCATGCCCTGGGAGTACGTGCGCACGGCGCGTTGCAGGGCGTCGCCGAGACCGGCGATCTCCAGGGCCTCGTCGAGATGCGCGTCGGCGGCGGGCCGCCCGGTGGCCTGCCAGTACAGCTCGAGGTTGGCGCGGCCCGACAGATGCGGCAGGAAGCCGGCGCCCTCGACGAACGCCCCGACCCTCGACAGCACCTCGGCGCCCGGCCGGACGGCCTGCCCGAAGATCCTGATCTCGCCCTCGTCGGGCCGGATCAGGCCCATCAGCATCCGCAGGGTGGTGGTCTTGCCGGCGCCGTTGGGCCCCAGCAGGCCCAGCACCTGCCCCTTCTCGACGTGGAAGGTGAGGTCCCGTACGGCATACCTGTCGGTGGACCGGGCGTAGCGCTTGCTCAGGCCGCTGATCTGGAGCGGGACCTCGGCCAGCGCCGGGTCGGGGGCGGGCGCCGCGCTCCTGCGGCGGGCGGTGAGCAGCAGCAGCGCGGCGACTGCCGCAGCCCCGGCGGGCAGCTGCCAGGTCCAGGCCGGCAGCGGTGCGGCCGCGCTGCGCACCTGGGGCGCCGTGGGCACGCTGAGGGTGCCGCCCTTCAGGGAGACGCTGTAGGTGGCGGGTTCGGCCGGTGAGGCGTAGCCGAGGTCGGTGGCGGAGAGCACCAGCCGCAGCCGGTGGCCGGCCGCCAGGTCATGGTCGACGGCGGGCAGCCGCAGCCGTACGGTCCTGCCGTCGTGGGCGTCCTTGACGCGGTAGGGCGTGACGAGCTGGGACGGCAGCACCTGGCGGCGGCCGTCCGGGGCGACGTCGTAGACCTTGGCGAAGAACACCGCGTCCCGGGAGCTGGACCGCAGGTGCACGGTGGCGGTGGGGCTGCCGGTGAGATGGACGGGGGTGCGCAGCGGCGCCGAGGCGAAGGCGGCGTACTGGCCGGGGAAGTCCAGGGACAGGCCCCCGGCGCCGGCCGAGGCGAGGTTGCCGAGCGCGCCCACACCGGGCACCGCGGAGATGGCGGGCGGTCCGGCGCCGGCCGGGTTGCTGAAGGTCTGGGGGCGGCCCGCGAGCCGGATCCGCCGGGGATCGTTCTCCAGGCCGGTGTAGCGGTCCGCGCTCGCGCCGCGCAGGCGCACCGCGCCGTCGGTGGAGTCCACTCCCCCGGTGCGGCTGATGCGGAACGCGGGCCCGGTGCCGGCGTGCTTGTCGCCCTTCAGATAGCGGTCGAACCAGTCCTTCGTACGGGCCTCCAGACGGGCGAGCTCCCGGTCCCCGCCGTCGTGCCCGCCGGCGATCCAGTCGACATCGACCGGCGCGCCGTTCCTGCGGATCGTCCGCTGCATGGCGTCGGCCTGGTCGAGCGGGAACAGCGAATCGGTCTGGCCCTGCATGATCAGGGTCGGCACCTTGATGCGGTCGCCGACGGCGGACGGGCTGCGGGACTCCAGCAGCCGGCGGGCCGCGTCGTCCGGTCTGCCGTTGACGGCGACCCGCTCGTACGTCCGGCACAGCTCCGGCTCGAAGCGCACACAGCCGCCGGGCGCCGTGGGCGCGACGCCCGGCGCGCCGGCGGACGTGCCCGCAGGACCGGTGGTGAAGAAGATCCCCGCCCACAGCTTCTTGAAGACGCCGTGGGGGAAGAGGGCGTCGGCGAGGTTCCAGTAGGTGATCTGCGGGGCGATGGCGTCGACACGCCGGTCGTAGCCGGCCGCCAGCAGCGAGATCGCGCCGCCGTAGGAGCCGCCGGCGACGCCCACCCGGGGGTCGCCGGCCTTGTCGAGCTGCACCTCGGGGCGCTTGGCCAGCCAGTCGATCAGGCGGCGGACGTCGGCGACCTCGCCGTGCGGGTCGTTCAGCCCGATCTTCCCGGTGGACTTGCCGAAGCCGCGCGCCGACCAGGTCAGTACGGCGTATCCGTCCCGGGCCAGCTTCTCGGCCTGGGGGCGGAGGGTGGCCTTGGTGGCGCCGAAGCCGTGGGCGAGCAGCACCGCGGGCCGCCGCCCGCGGGAGCCCCCGGCAGTGAAGAAGGAGGTGTCGATCCGTACCTCCTTCTTGCTGCCCGGCCGGTCGGGCATCGTCATCACCCGGTCCGCGCGGTGCACGGCAGGGGCGGCGTCCGAGGAAGCGGCCGTCCAGGTGCCGCCTCCTATGAGGACGGCCAGCGCACCCACGGTGGCGTACAAGCGCCGTCCGCGCGGTCTGACACCTCGGAGATCCATACCGTGAATCCTAGGTACGGACCGGAGCGGGCTGCCGGTACCCCGGGCGGAGCCCGGTGGCCTCCCCGGGGAGTAGGGTTCGCCGCCGCCGTACCCCGCGGCTGCGGTACGGGCCCGGCGGGACCGCGGCCCACGGCACCGGGGCACTGCCCGCCCGTCAGTACTGCGGCGGCCCGAACCCGCCCTGCGGGGGCTGCGGGGCGCCGGGCGGCATCGGCGGGGCACCGGCCGGCGGCATCGGCGGGCCGCTGACCGGGGGCACCGGGCCGGCGGGCGGCTGCCAGGCCGGCGGGCCCTGCGGACCGGGCGGGACGAAGCCGGGGGCGGCGAACTGGGGAGCCGGGGACGGCGGATACCAGGCGGGGGCGGCCGGCTCACCGCGGCCCATCAGGACGAGCAGCGCCGACGAGCCGAACAGGTCGAGCAGCAGCCCGATGTCGGAGAGGACGGTCAGGCCCGGCGTGGAGCGGGCCTCGAAGAGGGTGCCGTCGCTCGCCAGCGCGATCACGGTCACCAGGGCGCCGGGCAGCGTCACGATCGCCAGCCCGAAGGCCAGGCCGCGGGCCGCGGCACCGCGCATCAGGCTGCTCAGTGCGGCCACCGCGCTCAGCGCGAGGAAGACCAGGGAGGACCAGCCGGGAGCCAGGCTCAGCAGCGTGCTGAGGACGCCCTTGCCGAGGTAGAACATTTCGAGGGAGCCGGTGCCGCCCTGCACCAGCCAGTAGACCTGCCACGCCAGGCACACCAGCGCCATCGCGCCGAGCAGCAGACCGGCCACCGTGCCGGCCGTCCGGGCCGGGCGCATCGGCGGGTCACTGGGCGTACGGCGCGGCCAGGAACGCATACCGGCGAGCAGCACGATGGCGGCGGTGAAGGACAGCAGCAACAGGAAGGCGCTGCCGATGAAAACGCCGTCGAAGGTCGTGGTGTCGTTCTCCGCGTGCAGGAACCAGCGGTTGTCGCTGGTGTGGATGCCGGTGCCGATGAAGGCCTGAAGGGCGGTGGCGAAGGTGAGGGTGGTGGCGACGGCCAGCAGTCCGCCGGCCACCCGCTGACCGGCGAAGGCCGCGAACACCGCCGCCACCTGCACGGCGGCGAGGCCGAGATGGAAGGCGGTGGTGACCTGGTTCGTGCCGGCGCGTTGGCTGGTCCAGGCATCCCAGAGGCCGACGATGCCGAACTCGCTGAGGTCCACGGCCAGCCAGTAGGCCGTGAACAGGAAGAACAGCAGGCAAAACGCCCCGCCGGTGATGCGGACGCCCTTGACGAGCGCCATGGGTTGCGGCATGGGTTGCGGCATGTGGTCCCCCGGTTTTTGTGTCGGTGCTCCGCGAGGGAGCACCGTAGCAACGCGCCGGGCCACGGTCTCCCCCCGGACCTGCGGGTTCTTGTGCCCCCTGCACAGCTGCCGCCCCGACCTGTCACCCCTTGCGCCGACATGCCGGACCCCCTGACGGCGGGAGGCCGGCAGGGGGTCCGTCAGAGGGTCCGTCAGTGGTTGCTGGGGAAGCCCAGGTTGATGCCGCCGTCGGACGGGTCGGGCCAGCGGGTGGTGACGACCTTGCCGCGGGTGTAGAAGTGCACGCCGTCGTTGCCGTAGATGTGGTGGTCGCCGAAGAGCGAGTCCTTCCAGCCACCGAAGGAGTGGTAGCCGACCGGCACCGGGATCGGCACGTTCACACCGACCATGCCGGCCTCGACCTCCATCTGGAAGCGGCGGGCCGCGCCGCCGTCCCGGGTGAAGATCGCGGTGCCGTTGCCCCACGGCGAGTTGTTCATCAGCGCGATGGCCTCGTCGTAGGTCTCGACGCGGACCACGGACAGCACCGGGCCGAAGATCTCGTCGCGGTAGGCGTCCATCTCCGGCGTGACGTTGTCCAGGAGGGAGACGCCCATCCAGTGGCCGTCCTCGTAGCCCTCGACGGTGTAGCCGGTGCCGTCGATGACGACATCGGCGCCCTGGGCCGCGGCACCGGAGACATACGAGGCGACCTTGTCACGGTGGACCTTGGTGATCAGCGGGCCCATCTCGGAGGCCGGGTCGTCGCCGGGGCCGATCCGCAGCTGGTCGGCGCGCTCCTTGATCTTGCCGATCAGCGGGTCGGCGGTCTCGCCGACGGCCACGACGACGGAGATCGCCATGCAGCGCTCGCCGGCCGAGCCGTAGGCGGCATTGATCGCGGAGTCCGCGGCCAGGTCGAGGTCGGCGTCCGGCAGGACCAGCATGTGGTTCTTGGCGCCGCCCAGCGCCTGGACGCGCTTGCCGTTGGCGGTGCCCGTGGTGTGGATGTAGCGGGCGATGGGCGTGGAGCCGACGAAGGAGACCGCGGCGATGTCCGGGTGCTCCAGGATGGCGTCGACGGCCACCTTGTCACCGTTGACGACGTTCAGCACACCGTCGGGCAGCCCCGCCTCGGCGGCCAGCTCGGCCAGCTTGAAGGCGGCGCTGGGCACCTTCTCGCTCGGCTTGAGGACGAAGGTGTTACCGCAGGCGATGGCGAGCGGGAACATCCACATCGGCACCATCGCCGGGAAGTTGAACGGCGTGATGCCGGCGACCACCCCGAGGGACTGGCGGATCGAGGAGACATCGACGCGGGTGGAGACCTGGGTGGACAGCTCGCCCTTGAGCTTCTCGGGGATGCCGCAGGCCAGCTCGACGATCTCCAGACCGCGGGCCACCTCACCGAGCGCGTCGGAGTGCACCTTGCCGTGCTCGGCGGTGATCAGCTGCGCGATCTCCTCGCGGTGCGCGTCGAGCAGCTCGCGGTACTTGAACAGCACCGAGGTGCGCTTGGCCAGGGAGCTGGTGCCCCAGGTCCGGAAAGCTTCCTTGGCCGCGCGGACGGCCGCGTCGACCTCGTCGACCGAGGCGAAGGCGACCTGCTTCTCCTGGGCGCCGGTGGCCGGGTTGTAGACCGGGCCGAAGTTGCCGGAGACGCCCTCGACGGGCTTCCCGCCGATCCAGTGGCTGAGGGTCTTCATGCGGAGGGCCTTTCTGGGTGACGACTTCGAGCGGAGTCAGAGGTGGCGACGGCGCCCGGCGGTGTGCCGGTCGTACGCCTCGCGGGCAGCCACCGCCGCCGGACGTGTCGCGGTCTCGGCAACAGGAACATCCCACCAGGCCTGGGCCTCCGGCGCGCCCGGCACAGTGTCGGCCGTTTCGGTCTCGACATAGACACATGTGGGCCGGTTCGCGCCCCGCGCCTCGGCGAGCGCGGCGCGCAGCTCACCGACGGTGGCGGCACGGAGCACCTGCATGCCGAGCGAGGCGGCGTTGGCCGCCAGATCGACCGGCAGCGGCGCACCGGTGTACGTGCCGTCCTCGGCGCGGAAGCGGTAGTCGGTGCCGAAGCGCTCACCGCCGGTCGCCTGGGACAGCCCCCCGATCGAGGCATAGCCGTGGTTCTGGATGAGGACGAGGGTGATGTTGATGCCCTCCTGTACCGCGGTGACGATTTCGGTGGGGTTCATCAGATACGTACCGTCGCCGACCAGCGCCCACACCGGCCGGTCGGGGGCGGCGAGCCGGACACCGATCGCGGCGGGGATCTCATAGCCCATGCAGGAGTAGCCGTACTCCAGGTGGTACTGCCTGCGGGACCGGGCGCGCCAGAGTTTGTGCAGGTCACCGGGGAGGGAACCGGCCGCGTTGATGATCACGTCGGTGTCGTCGACGACGGCGTCCAGGGCGCCGAGGACCTGCGTCTGGGAGGGCCGTACGGACGCGTCCTCGGCGGCGTACGCGGCGTCCACCCGGCGCTCCCAGCCGGCCTTCGCCGCCCGGTAGGCCGACTCGTACTCCGCGTCGACGCGGTGGCCGGACAGCTCCTTGGTGAGCGCTTCGAGCCCGGCGCGGGCGTCGGCGACCAGGGAGGCGGCGCCGAGCTTGTGGGCGTCGAAGGACGCGATGTTGAGGTTGACGAAGCGGACACCGGGCTCGGCGAAGAGGGTCGAGGAGGCGGTGGTGAAGTCGGTGTAGCGGGTGCCGACGCCGAGGACCAGGTCGGCCCCGCGGGCGAGGGAGTCGGCGGTGGCGGTGCCGGTGTGGCCGATGCCGCCCACGTCGGCGGGGTGGTCGTGGCGCAGCGAGCCCTTGCCGGCCTGGGTGGACGCGACGGGGATGCCGGTGGCATCGGCGAAGGCGCACAGCGCCTCCTCGGCCTCGCTGTGGTGGACCCCGCCGCCCGCGACGACCAGGGGCCGGCGGGCGCCCCGCAGGGCGCGTACGGCTGCGGCGAGGGCGTCGGCGTCGGGGGCGGGCCGGGGGACGCGCCAGACCCGGTCGGCGAAGAACTCCGCCGGCCAGTCGTACGCCTCCGCCTGGACGTCCTGCGGCAGTGCGAGGGTGACCGCGCCGGTGTCGACGGGGTCGGCGAGCACCCGCATGGCCTGGAGGGCGGCGGGGATCAGCGCCTCGGGCCGGGTGACACGGTCGAAGTAGCGGGAGACCGGGCGCAGCGCGTCATTGACGGAGATGTCTCCGGCGGAGGGCACTTCGAGCTGCTGGAGGACGGGATCGGCGGGGCGGGTGGCGAAGACGTCGCCGGGCAGCAGCAGCACCGGGATCCGGTTGACGGTGGCGAGCGCGGCGCCGGTGACGAGGTTGGTGGCCCCGGGGCCGATGGACGTGGTGACGGCCTGGGCGGAGAGCCGGTCGCACTGCCGGGCGTAGCCGACGGCGGCGTGCACCATGGCCTGCTCGTTGCGGCCCTGGAGGTACGGGAGCGCCGGGGGTCCGGGAGCTGCCCCCGGGTGGGACGCAGCACCGGATTCCAGCAGGGCCTGGCCGAGACCGGCGACATTGCCGTGGCCGAAGATGCCCCAGCAGGCATGGATCAGGCGGTGCCGGCGGCCGTCGCGCTCGGTGTACTGGTGGGCGAGGAACTCGACCAGGGCCTGCGCGACCGTCAGCCGGCGGGTCGTCGGAGCGTTCATCGGGCGTCTCCTGCGGGCGCTTCGTAGAGGGGGAGGCGGGGATCGACGGGCTGACCGGGCCAGGTGCCGCGGATCCAGCCGTGGTCGGGGTGGTCGCAGATCAGCCACTCGCGCGTCTCGCCGGGGCCCGCCATGACGTTGAGGTAGTACATGGCGTGACCGGGGGCGGCGATCGACGGGCCGTGCCAGCCGTCGGGGATCAGGACCGCGTCGCCGCTGCGGACCTCGGCCAGGACATCGGTGCCCCGGCCGTGTCCGGAGGGGCTGACACGCTGGTAGCCGACGCCTTCCGCGCCGTGCGCGGACTCGATCTCGAAGTAGTAGATCTCCTCCAGCTCGGACTCTTCGCCGGGGCGGCACTCGTCGTGCTTGTGCGGCGGATAGGACGACCAGTTGCCGCCGGGGGTGAGCACCTCCACCGCGATGAGCTTGTCGCACGCGAAGGTGCCCGCCGCACCGAAGTTGTTGACCTGGCGGGAGCAGTTGCCGGTACCCCGCAGCTCCACGGGGACATCGGACGCGGCGCCGTAGCGGGCGGGGAGAGCGCGGTCGCAGCGGGCGCCGGTGAGCGCGAAGCGGCCGCCGTCGACGGTGCCGATCCGTACCTGGGCGTCGCGCGGTACGTACGCGAAGTCGGTGACACCGTCGAACACGCTCTCCCGGCCGGTCAGTTCGAAGGCGTCACCGCCATCGGTCAGCACCGTGCAGCCGCCGGACAGCGGCAGCACGATCCATTCGCTGTCGCCGGTGGCGAAGGAGTGCCGGCCACCGGGCGGCAGGTCCAGGACGCGCAGCGAGGAGTGGGACCAGCCCGCCCGCTTCGGGTCGATGTCCAGCGCGTACGGGCCGTCTGCCGCCGCTCCGGCCTTCAGGTGGAATTCAGTGCTCATATATCGAGTCTCCTGCGGAAATCGCGGTGTTCACAGCAGGCCTGCGGCGGTGTTCACAGCAGACCCACGGCGGTGTCCACGGCCGCCGCGACATCACCGTCGGCCGGGTAGAGCAGCGAGCGCCCGACGACCAGGCCGTGGACCGTCGGCAGCCGCAGTGCCTTGCGCCACTTCTCGTAGGCGGCCTCCTGGTCCTGGACGGTGCTGCCGATGTCGCCGCCGAGCAGCACCGTCGGCAGGGTGGTGGTCTCGCACACCCGGGCCATGGCGTCGGGGTCGTCGGTGACCGGCAGCTTCAGCCAGGTGTAGGCGGAGGTGCCGCCGAGGCCGGAGGCGATGGCCACCGAGCGGGTGACGGCCTCGGCGCTGAGGTCGTTGCGGACCGCCCCCTCTATCCGGGAGGAGAGGAACGGCTCGACGAAGGTGGGCAGTTGCCGCTCGGCCATGGCGTCGATGGCGCGGGCGGTGGCCTCCAGGGTGGTGAGCGAACCGGGGTCGCTGTAGTCGATGCGCAGCAGCAGCTTGCCGGCGTCGAAGCGCAGCCGGGCGAGGTCCTGGGGACGGTGGCCGGTGAACCGGTCGTCCATCTCGAAGGAGGCACCGGCGATGCCGCCGCGGTTCATGGACCCCATGACGACCTTGCCCTCGAGGGCGCCGATCAGCAGCAGGTCCTCCAGGATGTCGGCGGTGGCGAGCACCCCGTCCACACCGGGCCGGGACAGCGCAAGGACCAGGCGTTCGAGCAGATCGAGGCGGTTGGCCATGGCGAGCTGCCGGTCTCCGACGGCGAGCGCACCGCGGGCCGGGTGGTCGGCCGCGACGATCATCAGCCGGCCGCTGTCCCCGAGGAGCGGACGACGGGTGCGCCGGGCGGCGGCCTCCGCGACGGCTTCGGGGTGGCGGGCCCGCAGCGTCGCAAGGTCACTGATGCGAGGGTTCAAGGCTCAACTCACCTTCTTGAGTACACAGGTGGGGCGGGGGTGGCCGGAGGGAGGGGGGTGACTGGGGGGAGGTGGCCTTGGGGGTGGGGGTGGGTGCGGCCGTGGGGGCGGGTGCGGCCACAGAGGTGGGGAAGGCCGTGGGGGCGGGTGCGGCCACAGAGGCGGACACAGCCGCAGGAGCGGATGCGGCCACGGGGGCGGATGTGGCCATCGGGGATCACCGGCCCGCGAGGAACGCGTCGACCTCGTCGGCCGTGGGCATCGCGGAGGAGCAGGCGAGGCGGGAGGCGACGATGGCGCCGGCGGCGTTGGCGTAGCGCATCATCGGCTCCAGGTCCCAGCCCGCCAGCAGCCCGTGACAGAGCGAGCCGCCGAAGGAGTCGCCGGCGCCCAGACCGTTGACGACCTCGACGGGGGTGGGCGGGACCTCGGCGGTGCGGCCGTCGCGGTGCACGGCGAGCACGCCCTTGGGGCCCTGCTTGATGACGGCGAGTTCGACGCCCATGTCCAGCAGCGCCCGGGCGCAGGCCTGGGGATCACGCAGTCCGGTGGCGACCTCGGCCTCGTCGACATTGCCGACCGCCACGGTGGCGTGCCGGAGGGCCGCCTCGTAATACGGGCGGGCGGTGGCCATCGCCGCGGCACCGCTCGCCCCGCCGTCCCCGGAGGCGCCGCCCACGCCGCCCCAGAACATCGGCCGCCAGTCGAGGTCGAAAACGGTCGTGCCCCTCTTGGCGCGGGCCTCCAGCGCGGCGAGGGTGGCGCTTCGGCTGGGCTCCTCGCACAGCCCCGTACCGGTGATCCAGAAGATCCGGGCGGCCGCGATGGCGTCCCGGTCGAGCTCTTCGGGGCGGATGACCAGGTCGGGGGCCTTGGGGCGCCGGTAGAAGTAGAGCGGGAAGTCGTCCGGCGGGAAGATCTCGCAGAAGGTGACCGGCGTCGGATAGGCGTCGACGGGCGTCACCCAGCGGTCGTCCACGCCGAAGTCGCGCAGCGCCTGGTGGAGATAGTCGCCGAACGGGTCGCTTCCGGTACGGCTGATGACCGCGCTGCGCCTGCCGAGCCGGGCCGCGGCGACCGCGACATTGGTGGCCGAACCACCGAGGAACTTCCCGAACGTCTCCACCTGTGCCAGCGGCACACCGGTCTGCAACGGGTAGATGTCGACTCCGATGCGGCCCATGGTGATCAGGTCGTACGGCTCGGTCATGTGCGCCCCTTCGGGTCGGCCGGCACGGCAGGTTCGGCGGGTTCGGCTCCGAGGAAAGGTCTAACGGGGAGAGTCAGACCCTGTCAACAATTTGTCCTTACATACTGACGTCGACCAGCCGCCAGGCCGAGCCCCGAGACTCCACCCCGGACCGGAGAATCACCCCACCCACCGTCCACAAAATCCACCCACCCCACCCACTCCACCCGAAAGGTGCCCGCCCCGGGCGCACGCCCCGGGCGCATCTCCGGACGCACCCCAGAGCGGACCTCCGGACGCACCTCCGGACGCCCCTCAGGGCGCACCTCCGAGCGCACCACACACGACAAAGTCCTTAAGTCCTTATGTCAGGACGAAGTCTTGACACTCCCCGGGGCGCCAGAGAGGCTGTGCCCCACGACCCACCCCAGCGCCTCCCGGTCACCGCCGACCGGCGAGAGGAGAGCCGCAGCATGTCCGTTCCCCATGCCGCCCCGCCCGTCCTGGACCGCCTCCGCATCGGCTCCGCACCCGACTCGTGGGGAGTCTGGTTCCCCGACGACGACCAGCAGGTCCCCTGGCAGCGCTTCCTGGACGAGGTCGCCGAGGCCGGTTACGAGTGGATCGAGCTCGGCCCGTACGGCTACCTGCCCACCGACCCCGCCGTCCTGCACGACGAGATCGCCCGCCGCAGCCTGAAGGTCTCGGCCGGCACGATCTTCACCTCGCTGCACCACGGCCCGTCCGTATGGGACAAGACCTGGGCGCATGTCTCCGAGGTCGCCACCCTCACCCAGGCGATGGGCGCGGGGCACCTCGTCGTCATCCCGTCCTTCTGGCGGGACGACAAGACCGCCGAGGAGATCGAGCCGCGCGAGCTGACCACCGAGCAGTGGAAGCATCTGACCACCGGCATGGAGCGGCTCGGCAAGCGGGTCCGGGACGAGTTCGGGCTGGACATCGTCGTCCACCCGCACGCCGACACCCATATCGACACCGAGGAACACGTCGAGCGCTTCCTGCATGTCACCGACTCCGACCTGGTCAACCTCTGCCTGGACACCGGCCACTACGCCTACTGCGGCGGCGACAGCGTCAAGCTCATCCGCACCTATGGCGAGCGGATCGGCTACCTCCACCTCAAGCAGGTCGACCCGGACATCCTCGATGAGGTCGTCACCAAGGGCACCCCGTTCGGCCCGGCCGTCAAGCAGGGCGTGATGTGCGAACCGCCGCTCGGCGTGCCCGCACTGCCGCCCGTCCTCCAGGCCGCCCAGGAACTGGATGTCGATCTCTTCGCCATCGTCGAGCAGGACATGTACCCCTGCCCGCCCGACCAGCCGTTCCCGATCGCCGACCGCACCCGCCGCTTCCTGCGCTCCTGCGGCGCCTGAGCTGCCTGCGCCTCATGCGCGGCCCCATGCGCAGCCTCAAGCGCACCACGTCCGCGTGCGCCTCAGGCGCGCCGCCTGCGCGCGCCTCGACGCGCGGAGGGCGGCATGCGGGGGCGGTACGCGAGGGCGGTACGCGTGCGCCTCGATCCGCGGGCCCGGCATGCGCGCGCCTCGCGCGCGTGCACCTCTTGACGAAGGTGCACGCCTTGAAGGTGCACGCCTTGATGGAAGTGCACGCCTTGATGGGCGCGCCTCGTGGGTGCCTTGCTGCGTGCGTCTTGTGCGTGTATGGCTCGCATGCGTATGCCTCACGACGCCTCCTCACACCCCGGCAACGATTACGGAGCGTAATCAGTTCCGAGGGTACATCACACTCTGTAGCACGTAAGGACTTGAGGACGACATGACTTCGCACGAAACGCTCGGTGTGCTCGGCGTGGCGGTCATCGGCACCGGCCGGATGGGCGCCGACCATGTGCGCCGGATCAACGAGGTGATCAGCGGCGCCCGGGTGGCCGCGGTGGTCGACATCGATGCGGCACGCATCAAGGACCTCGCCGACGGCATCGAAGGGTGCACCGCGTACACCGACCCGGCCGCCGCCATGGACGACCCCGAGGTGGACGCCGTACTGATCGCCTCCCCGGGCCCCGCGCACGAGGCGACCCTGCTGGATGCCTTCGCGCGCGACCTGCCCGTGCTGTGCGAGAAGCCGCTGACGCCGGACGCCGCCTCCGCACTGCGTGTGCTGGAGGCCGAGCAGGCGCTGGGCCACCGCCGTGTCCAGGTCGGCTTCATGCGCCGTTACGACGCGGACTACCGCACCCTCAAGTCCCTTCTGGATCAGGGCACTTACGGCCGTCCGCTGATGCTGCACAACAAGCACCGCAACGCCGACACCCCGCCCGGCTTCACCAACGCGATGATGATCAATGACTCGGTGGTGCACGAGATCGATGTGACCCGCTGGCTGTTGGAGGAGGAGATCACCGCGGTCCGCGTGCTGCGCCCGACCCCCACCGGCAACGCCCCGGAGGGTCTCAGCGACCCGCAGCTGATCCTCTTCGAGACCGCGGGCGGCCAGGTCGTGGACACCGAAATCTTCGTCAACTGCGGCTTTGGCTACCAGGTCAGCTGTGAGGCGGTCTGCGAGGGCGGCACCGCCCGGATCGGTGACGACCACGGAGTCTTCAGCAATGCCGCGGGCCGCTGGGGCGGCGCCGTTCCCCCCGGCTTCGTCGAGCGCTTCGAGGAGGCCTACGACCGGCAGGTGCAGCGCTGGGTGAGCGCCACCCGGCGCGGCGAGGTCGAGGGCCCCAGCTGCTGGGACGGCTATGCCGCGGCGGCGGTGTGCGAGGCGGGTGTGCGGGCGCAGACCACCGGCGAGCGGGTGGCCGTCGAGCTGATCGAGCGGCCCGCGCTGTATTGCTGAGGCGCGCTGTACCTGTACCGCCGAGGCGCGGCCTGTCGGCGGCCCGCGCGGTACCGCTGAGGCGCGCCCGTCACCGGCCCGCGCCGTCCCACGCAGAGGCGCGCCCGTCACCAACCCCGCCGTCCCACGCAGAGGCGCGCCCGTCACCAACCCCGCCGTCCCACCGAGGCTCGGCCCGTCACCGGCCCACGTCATCCCGCCGAACCCCGGCCCGCCGAGCCCCGAGGCAGCGCCGCTCCTGATCCACCGAAAGCTGCTCCACCGCAAGGCCCGCTCCACCGAAAGGCCCCGCACCATGCTTGTAGTCCTCGATGCCGCCCCGCTCCACCCCGGCCGCCCCATACCCCTGCGCCGCTCCCCCGCCCCGGCCGCCGGGTCGGCCGGCAAGGCGTACCGGAGCTGACGGTGGCCGCTCCGACCAGCCAGGTGGCGCCCGCCGGTCCGCGCGAGAGTGCGCGGACCCGCAGCGCCAAGCGCTTCATCGTCGGCATCGCTGCCATTGCCGCCCTCGGCGGCGCCCTTTTCGGCTACGACACCGGAGTGATCTCCGGCGCCCTCCCCTTCGTGGAGGGCCACTTCGGCCTCACTTCCCTGGGCGAGGGCATCATCACCAGCGCGCTGCTGATCGGCGCGGCCTTCGGCTCGCTGATCGGCGGCCGGATGTCCGATGCGCTGGGCCGGCGCAACTCCCTGCTGTGGGCGGGCTCCGTGTTCATCGGCGGGGCGCTGGCCGTCGCGCTCTCCCCGAGTGTCCCCTTGATGACGGTGGCGCGCTTCGTTCTCGGCCTGGCCGTCGGCAGCGCCTCCGTCATCACCCCGCTCTACCTCTCCGAGATCGCGCCGCCGCACATCCGCGGCCGGCTGGTCTCGTTCAACTCACTGATGATCGTCAGCGGTCAGCTGCTCGCCTATCTCATCAACGCCGTTCTGGCGCACTGGGCGGCCTGGCGCTGGATGCTGGGCCTTGCGGCGCTGCCCGCCGTGGCGCTGTTCGTCGGGCTCTTCTTCCTCCCCGACACCCCGCGCTGGTACATCAGCAAGGGCCGGACGGACGAGGCGGCCCGGGTGCTGCACCGTACGCTGCCCGCCGAGGACGTCCCCGCCGAACTGGCCCGTATCGACCGTGCCCGCGCCCTGGAGGCCGATGCCCGGCGCGGCGGCCGGCAGCAGTTGCGCACCCCGTGGATACGCCGGCTGCTGCTGGTCGGCATCGGTCTGGCGGCCGTCCAGCAGATCACCGGCGTCAATGCCGTGGTCTACTTCGCGCCCAAGATCCTGGCGTCGACCGGTCTGGGGACCGGCGCCTCGATCACCGCCACCATCGCGGTCGGCGTGATCTCGGTCCTGGCCACCGCGATCGGGATGTCCCTGATCGACCGGGTCGGCCGGCGGCCCATGCTGCTCACGGGTCTGGCCGGGATGGCCGTCTCGCTCGCCCTGCTCGGCGCCTCCTTCCGCCTGCCGCACTCGACCGCCGTCAGCTTCCTCGTTCTCGGTCTGATGGTCCTCTACATGGCCTTCATGCAGGCGACCCTCAACACGGGTGTCTGGCTGCTGCTCGCCGAGATGTTCCCGCTCAAGGTGCGCGGACTGGCCATGGGCGCCGCGGTGTTCGTGATGTGGCTGGTCAACTTCGCGGTGGCGCTCGCCTTCCCGCTGCTGCTCGACGCGGTCGGCGCCGGCACCACGTTCTGGTTCTTCGGCGTGATGTGTGTGCTGTCCCTGGTGTTCTGCAAGCGGTACGCACCGGAGACGAAGGGGCTGGCACTGGAGGACCTGGAGCACGAGCTGCGCAAGGCGGCGACGAGCGAGGCGTGACGGCGCCGAACGGACGCTGCCGAAGGGGAGCCGTCGGCGACGGGAGCGGCCACCGGCGTACGAAAAGTGATGGGCCGTCGGCGGAACCGCGAACCGCTCCCCCGTCGTCAGAACGGGTGGAATCACATCCAACGGGGGAAACGGTGGAATTCGTGAATGCCAATGCTCTCAGCCATGCCGTCAAGCGCACGGCCGTCCTCACCGCAACCGCGGGGCTGCTGACCGCCGGACTGCTCACCGGCCCGGCGTCCGCCGACAGTCCGGCCGGTGGCCGGCCCGGCACCCTGGCCGCCTGCGCGTACTACAACGGAAACGCCCTCACGGTCTACGGTCAGCGCGGCGACCGCGTCTCGCAGGTGCAGTGCCTGCTGGCGAACCGCCGCTATCTCCCCTGGGGAGATGTGACCGGGTACTTCGGTCCCAAGACCCGGGCCGCGGTGAAGAAGTTCCAGGCCCGGCACCATCTGACCGCCAACGGCAAGGTCGACAAGAAGACCTGGCGCGCGCTCTACGCCTGATCCGCGTCCGGCGGTCCGGCGGCTCGGCGGTCCGGGCCCCCCCCCCCCCCCCCCCCCCCCCCCCCCCCCCCCGCCCCCCCGCCCCGCCCCGCCCCTCACCGCCCCGGTTCCGGACCACCCCGCCCCGGTTCCGAGCTGCCCCGACCCGGTTCCGGACCGTCCCGCCCCCGTCACAGCCATCCGCCCCGCGTCACGGCTGTCACCGTTACGCGGGGTTTCCGTCACAGCCGATCAACAGCCCCTCCCCGATGGTTACTCGGTGTCGTTGTCCAGGCACAGGGTGAGTGATCACCAGGCCGTACGCAGCCCCCTGCCGGTTCCCCCGGGCCGACCCTGCGAACGGCGCTCAGGAGGTGGCAGAGATGACCGACCGCAAGCTCTGGTCGTACAAGGAGATCGCCGCGCACATCCAGGTGCAGCCGGACACCGTGCGCTCCTACCGCAAGCACGGGCTGCTGCCCGAACCGGATCTGGTGGAGGGCGGGAAACCGTACTGGTTCGCCGACACGGTCAGAGCGTGGGTGGCCCGGCGGCCGGGCCAACGCGGCCGGCGCTGAGCGCCACCGGACCGGACCGGGCCCCGGCGGCCCCCGGTGGCCCCGGCGGCCCCGGACGCTGCCAGGCGATGCCGGGGGCCGGGCGACACCGCCCGCCACGCCTTCCCGGCTCTACGATCGAGGTATGCCCCAGAAACCCCAGGCAGCGGCGCCCGCCCGGATCGCGGTGATCGGCGGCGGCGCGATCGGTGGCTACACCGCCGCCCTTGCCCGGTGGGCCGGTCTCGACGTCACGCTGTGCGTCCGCAGCCCGCTGGAGAGTCTCAGCGTCGAGAGCGGCGGCACGGTCCGGCCCGCGGCGGTACGTATCGTCACCGACCCGGCACAGGTGACGCCGGTCGACTGGGTGCTGCTGACCACCAAGGCGCAGGACACCGCGGGCGCCGAGGGCTGGCTGCGGCGGCTGTGCGGCCGGGACACGGCCGTCGCGGTGCTTCAGAACGGCATCGGCCTGGAGGAGCGCGTCGCTCCGCTCGTTCCCCGGGGCACCCGCATCCTTCCCACCGTGGTCTACATCTCGGCGGAGCGCACCGCGCCCGGCCGGATCCTGCATCACGTCGCCAGTGAACTGCATGTTCCCGAGGGCCCGTTGGCGGACCGGTTCGCCGCCGTGCTGGACGGCAGCGGGCTGCGGGTGCACCGCGTCGCCGACTTCACCACGGCCGCCTGGCGCAAGCTGTTCACCAACCTCGCGGCCAATCCGATCACCGCCCTGCTCCAGCAGCGGATAGGGATTCTCGCCGACCCGGAGATGGCCGCGCTCACCCGCGATCTGCTGCGTGAGGCGGCCGTCGTCGCGCGCGCCGAGGGCGCGGAGATCGGCGAGGCGGACATCACCAGGACGCTGGAGCTGTATGCCACCGCACCTCCGGACGGCGGCTCCTCCATGCTCTACGACCGCCTCGCGGGCCGCCCCCTGGAGCACGAGTTCCTCACCGGCGCGGTGGTCAGGGCCGGTGAACGGCAGGGCATCGCCACCCCGTTGAACAGGATGCTGCTGACGCTGCTGCGAGCGGTGGACCACGAGCTGCGGCGCGAAGGGACGCACAGACGCAGGGATGTACAGGCCTAGGGACGTACAGGCATAGGGACGTACAGGCATAGGGACGTACGGGCGCAGGGACTTGAGCCTGCGCGGGGGTCAGACGGGTCGGGGCGGTGCCGTCGAGCCCCTGATCTCCAGTTCCGGGGCCACGAGTTGCTGACCGGCCGGGGCGTCCGGGCGTTCCATACGGTCCAGGAGGCAGCGCGCCGCCCGTCGGCCGACCTCGTGGCTGGCGTTGTTGACCGAGTTCAGCCAGAGGTGGCGGATACGGGCGAGGTAGGTGTTGTCGTAGCCGACGAGGGAGAGGTCGGCGGGGACCTCCAGGCCCAGCTCCTGGGCGGCGGACAGTGCGCCGACGCCGGAGATGTCGTTGAACGCGAAGACGGCGGTGGGGCGTTCGGCGACGGGGCGCCGGGAGCCACGCGACGGGTTGAGCAGCCGGACGGCGGCGCGGTAGCCGCCTTCCTCGGTCCCGTCGCCGTTCTCCACTACGGCGCTCGCCGCCATGCCGTGGGCGCGTACGGCGGACTCGAAGCCACGTCGGCGGAGTTCGCCGACCAGCCCCTGCCCGGCGATATGGGCGATCCGTCGGTGGCCGAGGCCGATGAGGTGCTCGGTGGCGAGCCGGGCGCCGCGCTCGTCGTCGTTGGCGACCAGGTCGACGCGCGGCAGCCGGGGTTCGTGGTTGCCCGCGATGACGGTCGGCAGCCGTTCGGCGACCTCGGCGAGACCATCGGTGTCCGGGAGCGTGCCGACGACGACGATGCCGTCGACCCGCAGCTCCTGGAAGGTACGGGCGAAATCCTGGCCGGCCCGCCGGTCCAGTCGGCCGTCGGCCATCAGCATGCGCAGGCCGTGCGCCTGTAGCAGGGAGTTCAGGCCGTCGAGCACCTCGACGAACCAGGGGTTGCGCATATCGTTCAGCAGCACGCCGACGGTGTGCGTACGGCGTGCGACAAGGCTGCGGGCCGCGGCGTTCGGCCGGTAGCCCAGCTCCTCGATGGCCTCCAGCACGGCCTGCCGCTTGGCGTCGCTGACCCGCGGCGAGCCCTGCAATACGAGCGAGACCAGCGACTTGGAGACGCCCGCGCGCTCGGCGACACCACGGATCGTCGGGGGCCGGTCCGCTCCCGCTCGCGCTCCCGGTCGCTCTCCGGCCCTGTCGCCGGACGGCTCTCCGGATCGCTGTCCGGACCCGCCTCCGGACCGCTCTCCGGGCCGTCCGTGGGCTCGCTGGTTGGACCGTTCCATAGCCGGAAATCCTTCCATCGGGGCGGGTGAGCGTCAATCCATGGGAGCGGGTGGGCCTCAATGCACCACTGCTTCCCTGTAGAGCGGTTGACATGCGGACATCAGGACATGCAGGGTGCCGGTGATGGCGAGCGTTGGACCGTTCCAAGTAGTCGTGGCGGACGTCTCCCTCCCCCTCCCGCCTCACCTCCCGCCCTCCCCTCCCTCCTCCCCCTCCCTCTTCGCCCTCCGTACTTCCGGAAAGGACCCGAGGCATGAAGATCGGTCTGATCGGCACCGGGCGCATCGGCGCGTTCCACGCCCACACCCTGCGGAGCGTCCCGGGCGTCACGGACATCGTGGTCGCGGATGTGGACACCGCCCGCGCCGCGTCACTGGCACAGACCCTCGGTGTACGGGCCGCCGCGAGCATCGAGGAGATGTACGCGGACGGTCCGGACGGCGTGGTGATCACTGCCGCGACCAGCGCCCACGCCGCCCTGATCCACCAGGCCCTGGACGCCGGAGTGCCGGTGTTCTGCGAGAAGCCGGTCGCACTGGACGTGCCCGGCACCGTCGGTGTGGTGGAGCGGGCGCAGGCCGGCACCGTGCCCGTACAGATCGGCTTCCAGCGTCGCTTCGACGCGGGCTACCGCGCCGCCCGCGAGGCGCTGCACTCCGGGGAGCTGGGCTGGCTGCACACCCTGCGCGCCTGCACCAGCGACCGGACGCCGCCGCCCGCCGGCTATATCCCCACCTCCGGCGGGCTGTTCCGGGATTGCAGCATCCATGACTTCGACATCCTGCGCTGGCTCACCGGCCGCGAGGTGGTCTCGGTCTACGCCCAGGGCGCCAACCGCGGCGCGCCCTTCTTCGCCGACGGTGACGATGTGGACACCTGCGCGGCGCTGCTGCGCTTTGACGACGACACCCTGGCCACCGTCACGGCGACCCGCTACAACGGGGCGGGCCATGACGTCCGCCTGGAGGTCTGCGGCTCCGAGGGCGCCCGCTTCGTCGGCCTTGACGACCGGGCGCCGCTGCCGTCGGCCGAGGCGAAGCTGTCGTGGCAGCGGGCCGCCGACCCGTACGCCACGTTCATGGAGCGCTTCCACGACGCATACGTCACCGAACTGGGCGTCTTCGCCGAGGTCGTGGCGGGCCGTGTGCCGAGCCCGTGCTCCCCGGCGGAGGCGCTGGAGGCGCTCTATGTCGCCGAGGCGTGCGAGCGTTCGCGACGGTCCGGCGAGCCGGTCGCCGTGGCGGATGTCCGGGCCCCCGCCGGTGGAGCGGCTCCGGGCGCGTGAGCGACCCCGACTTCCTGACGTCTCCTTCATCACGCCCTCCCGCCCCTCAACTCCCCTCGCCGGCACGGTCCGACGGTGCGGGGCCCGCCGCGGCGCTCAGGTCCAGCCGCCACTCGTTGGAGCGCATCATGTGCCCCTTCGGATACTCGAAGGCGCGCTCTCCGACGAGGGCGAACCCGGCCTTGCGGCAGACCGCGTTGGATGCGGCGTGCTCCACCGACGGAAAGGCATGCAGCGAGCGGTGCCGGCCCTCGGCCCCGGCCGCCGCGATGACCTCGCGCGCCGCCGCCACCGCGATGCCCCGGCCCTGGAACTCGGGCAGCACGCCCCACCCCGTCTCGTACACCGTCCCCCCCTGCTGTTCCCGCTCCCAGAAGCCTATGGACCCGGCCACCGTGCCCTCCGGGTCGAGGACGATCCGGAACATCTGCCCCGCTCCGCGGAGGTCGAGATAGCGCGTATGCCGGGCGAGCAGTTGCTCCTCGGTCTCCGGGCCGCCCAGATGGGCGGTCATCTCCGGTGCGTTGGTCCTGCGCAGCAGATCGAGGTCTGCCGCCGTCCACGGCTCGATCCGCACCCGCGACAGAGCCGAGTCATCACTCTCCGTAATCAACGTCATGCCTGGACTGTAAGGGCACCCACTGACAATCGCTCCGGCGCCCGCCAGCAACAGGGCGGCAACGACGGCGCGGTGGCGCCGGAATCGCCGCGCCCGCCCCACCTCTCACCCCGTCACGTCGCCGCAGATGAGGCCCGGCCGCCCCACCCCTCCCCCGTCTCCCCGTCGCCCCCCTTGGAGGTCCCGCCGCTCTCGCCCTCGCCGCTCGCCTCCGACGGTTCGCGCAGGGTGCGGCGGCGGGCGGCCCACTGGATCGCGGCGCCGACCGCGGCGACCGCACAGGAGACGCCGAAGCCGATGCCGGCGGCGTAGAGCGGGCGGCCGGTGGTGGCGCTGCCGAGGTAGCCGAGTCCGACCGAGTACGTCGCCCAGGTCGCCTCGGCGATTCCGGCGCCGAGGACGTACTTGCGCACCGGGTAGCGCAGCACGCCGCAGGCCAGGGCGCCGGTGATCCGCCCGCTGGGCAGGAACCGTATGGCGATCACGAAGGGCAGGCCGTAGCGCTGGATCCGGCGCGAGGTCCATTCCAGCAGTGCCTCGCGGCGGGGCTTGCGGCGCATCCAGGCGCGTACGGGCGCGCCGAACCGCCTGGCGGCCAGGTACATCAGGAGGCCTCCCAGCAGTGCGCTGCCTCCGACGATGAGCAGGATCAGGGGGAGGAACACCTCACCCCGGGCGGCGAGTACTCCGGTCGTGACAAGCAGGGCGGAGTTGGGGACCAGTGGTGGCAGCGTGGTGAGCACCAGCAGGCCGTAGAGGGCGAGTACGTCCATACGGCCGCCTCCTCGGATCCGCCCCGAGCCCGTACCCCAAGGCTGACGCGAGGTGGCGCCCGCAGCAACGCGATGGGCGTGCCGGAGCCTGGATCGATACCCCCTAGGGGTATAGAGTGCTCAGGGTCGGGAGATACCGGCAGCTGCCGGGACCTCTCGCCGTGCGTTGCGGCGCCCCGACACTTGGCACCACACGGAACACATCGGCACCACAAGGAGAATCCCCCATGGCAGAGAACAGCTCCTGCTGCACCCCCGAAGCCTCCTGCCACTCCGGCGGCACCGACGTCCAGGCCGGCGAGGTGACCACCACCTACAAGGTCACGGGCATGACCTGCGGCCACTGCGAGGGGGCGGTGTCGTCCGAGCTGGGCGAGCTCGCCGGGGTCAGCTCGGTGCAGGCGGTCGCGGCCACCGGCCTGGTGACCGTCACATCCAAGGCCCCGCTGGACGAGGACGCCGTGCGCGCGGCCGTCGACGAGGCCGGCTACGAACTCGTGGGTCAGGCGGCCTGATCCCGGCTTCGGGTTCCGCCATGCGCGGCGCAGGCCGGGCTCGCGGTACACAGGGGCGCTCCGCGACCTCCGCGGCCATCAGCGGCCCGCGCCCGCGAAATTTCACACAGCCCTTACAACTGACACAACACCCATACCGAAGGGCCTCGATCTCCAGATCGAGGCCCTTGACCGCATTCGCCCCTATATGGCAAGAGACCCAGATCACACTCATCGGAACGTAACCATTGAGGGGGGTCGTGAGTCTAACCGGGCAGTGCAGGCACCCCGGCGGGGCTTGCACTGCAACAGCCGTGCCGATCTTGGGGGATCGTGCCCGGCTACGCGTGGCCGGGGCGACGCGCCCGGGGAGCTTTGAGCGGCCCTCCCGAATGTGCGCGTCCCGGCAGATCGCGGTGCAACCCGGAACACCCGGAGGGATCCCGTGGGGGGAATCCAGCCGGGATAGGGGAAGCGCCCCGCGCTCTGGACCCGTGGGGGGATCCGGAGGCGGGGCGCTTTCTCGTTGCGCTCGTCAGGGCTGCCCTCGAAGGGCGGCCGTCAGCGCTCCTCGACCGGCACGAAGTCGCGCTCGACGACACCGGTGTAGATCTGCCGCGGGCGGCCGATGCGGGAGCCGGGCTCCTTGATCATCTCGTGCCACTGGGCGATCCAGCCGGGCAGCCGGCCGAGCGCGAAGAGCACGGTGAACATCTCGGTCGGGAAGCCCATGGCCCGGTAGATCAGGCCGGTGTAGAAGTCGACGTTCGGGTAGAGCTTGCGTTCGACGAAGTAGTCGTCGGAGAGCGCGTGCTCCTCCAGCTTGAGGGCGATGTCCAGCAGCTCGTCGGACTTGCCGAGAGCGGAGAGGACGTCGTGCGCCGCCGCCTTGATGATCTTCGCGCGGGGGTCGAAGTTCTTGTAGACGCGGTGCCCGAAGCCCATGAGCTTCACGCCGTCTTCCTTGTTCTTCACCTTGCGGATGAAGTTGTCGACGTCGCCGCCGTCGCGCTGGATGCCCTCCAGCATCTCCAGCACGGACTGGTTGGCACCGCCGTGCAGGGGGCCCCACAGGGCGTTGATGCCGGCGGAGATCGAGGCGAAGAGGTTCGCCTGCGAGGAGCCGACCAGGCGGACCGTGGAGGTGGAGCAGTTCTGCTCGTGGTCCGCGTGCAGGATCAGCAGCTTGTCGAGGGCGCTGACCACCACCGGGTCGAGGTCGTAGTCCGCGGCGGGCACCGAGAAGGTCATACGCAGGAAGTTCTCGACGTACCCGAGGTCGTTGCTCGGGTAGACGACCGGGTGGCCGACCGACTTCTTGAACGCGTAGGCCGCGATCGTCGGGAGCTTGGCCAGCAGCCGGATCGTGGAGATGTGGCGCTGCTGCTCGTCGAACGGGTTGTGGCTGTCCTGGTAGAAGGTCGACAGCGCGCTGACGACCGAGGACAGCATCGCCATCGGGTGGGCGTCCCGGGGGAAACCGTCGTAGAAGCGCTTGACGTCCTCGTGCAGCAGGGTGTGGTACGTGATGTCCTGCTTGAAGTTCGCCAGCTCATCGACGGTGGGCAGCTCACCGTGGATGAGGAGGTACGCGGTCTCGACGAACGTGCTGCGCTCTGCGAGCTGCTCGATCGGGTAGCCGCGGTAGCGAAGAATCCCGTTCTCACCGTCGAGATAGGTGATCGCGGATTTATACGCCGCGGTGTTGCCGTAACCGGAATCCAGGGTCACCAGACCGGTCTGGGCGCGAAGCTTCGAGATATCGAAGCCCTTGTCGCCAACAGTGCTGTCGACGACCGGGTAGCTGTATTCGCCGTCCCCGTAACGCAGTACTACAGAGTTGTCGCTCACGTCATCCCTCACCGACGTTGTGCCTCTTCTTCGAGGTGCCCTGACTGCCTATACCTTCCCCCATTTGGGCCTTGGTTGTGCACTCGGGGTCGGCTATAGAGCCTGTCTGCGGCACTCAGTGCCGTCTGAGTGCCCATCCTGCCCCCCTTCGCCCCGAATAGGAAAGAGGGGTGACCTCACATCGCACCGGCGAGCCGGTGATCGAGCGCTGTACACCGCCGACCGGCGGATACCGTGCGGACGGCCTGCCCCAGGGCCTTGCGGGAGCCGACCAGGACCACCAAGCGCTTTGCCCGGGTCACAGCGGTATACAGCAAATTGCGCTGAAGCATCATCCAGGCACTGGTGGTGACCGGAATCACCACCGCTGGATACTCACTACCCTGCGAGCGGTGGATCGTCACGGCATAGGCGTGGGCGAGTTCATCGAGTTCGTCGAAGTCGTACGGAATCTCCTCGTCCTCGTCGGTGCGGACGGTCAGCCGCTGCTCGTCGGAGTCCAGGGCGGTGACCACGCCGACCGTGCCGTTGAAGACGCCGTTGAGGCCTTTTTCGTAGTTGTTGCGGATCTGGGTGACCTTGTCGCCGACGCGGAAGACCCGGCCGCCGAAGCGGCGCTCGGGCAGATCGGGGCGGGCGGGGGTGACGGCCTGCTGGAGCAGGCCGTTCAGGGCGCCCGCACCGGCCGGGCCGCGGTGCATCGGGGTGAGCACCTGGACGTCCCGGCGCGGGTCGAGGCCGAACTTCGCCGGGATCCGGCGGGCCGCGACATCCACCGTCAGCCGGGCGGCCTCCTCGGCGTCGTCCTCGGCGAACAGGAAGAAATCCGTCATGCCGGTCGTCAGGGGCGGGACGCCGGAGTTGATGCGGTGGGCGTTGGTGACCACCCCGGACTGCTGGGCCTGCCGGAAGATCCGGGTGAGCCGGACCGCCGGCACCGTCCCTCCCGCCACCCGACCACCACCCCTGTCCGACACTCCCCCAGACTCCGTCCGGGGGGACCCCCCTCGCGCGGCCCCTCCCCCGTCGAGCAGATCGCGCAGCACCTCGCCCGCGCCCACCGACGGCAGCTGGTCGACATCCCCGACCAGCAGCAGATGGGCGCCCGGCGGCACCGCCTTGACCAGCTTGTTGGCAAGCAGCAGGTCCAGCATCGAGGCCTCGTCGACGACCACCAGATCGGCGTCCAGCGGCCGCTCCGCGTCATAGGCGGCGTCCCCGCCCGGCTTGAGCTCCAGGAGGCGGTGGACCGTGGAGGCCTCCGCGCCGGTCAGCTCCGAGAGCCGTTTGGCCGCCCGGCCCGTCGGCGCCGCCAGCACCACCTTGGCCTTCTTGGCGCGGGCCAGCTCGACGACGGACCGGACGGTGAAGGACTTGCCGCAGCCCGGCCCGCCGGTGAGCACCGCGACCTTCTGCGTCAGCGCCAGCCGCACCGCCTGCTGCTGCTCGGGGGCCAGCTCGGCGCCCGTCCGGCGCGCCAGCCAGGCGAGCGCCTTGTCCCAGACGACGTCCCGGAACGCCGGCATCCGGTCCTCGTCCGTACGCAGCAGCCGGGTCAGCCGGCCGGCCAGGGAGATCTCTGCGCGGTGGAAAGGCACCAGGTAGACGGCGGTCACGGGCGGCGCTCCGTCCGCGCCGCCCGGCACCTTCTCGCGGACCACGCCCTCCGGGTCCGCGGCCAGCTCGCTGAGACAGTCGATGACCAGGCCCGTGTCCACCTGGAGCAACTTCACGGCGTCGGCGATCAGTTGTTCCTCGGGGAGGAAGCAGTGGCCCTGGTCGGTGGACTGCGACAGCGCGTATTGCAGGCCCGCCTTGACCCGGTCCGGACTGTCGTGCGGGATGCCCACGGACTGGGCGATGCGGTCGGCGGTCAGGAAGCCGATGCCCCAGACGTCGGCGGCCAGGCGGTAGGGCTCGTTGCGGACGACGGAGATGGAGGCGTCGCCGTACTTCTTGTAGATCCGCACGGCGATGGAGGTGGATACGCCGACGCCCTGGAGGAAGACCATGACCTCCTTGATGGCCTTCTGCTCCTCCCACGCCGCGCCGATCATCTTCGTCCGCTTGGGGCCCAGGCCGGGCACCTCCACCAGACGGCCGGGCTCGTTCTCGATGACTTCGAGGGTGTCCGTGCCGAAGTGTTCGACGATGCGGTCGGCGATGCGCGGTCCGATGCCCTTGATCAGGCCGGAGCCCAGATAGCGGCGGATGCCCTGGATCGTCGCGGGCAGGAGGGTGGTGTAGTTCTCGACGGTGAACTGCTTGCCGTACTGCGGGTGGGAGCCCCAGCGGCCCTCCATGCGCAGCGATTCGCCCGGCTGCGCCCCGAGCAGCGCGCCGACGACGGTCAGCAGATCGCCCGCGCCGCGCCCCGTGTCGACCCGCGCGACGGTGTAGCCGCTCTCCTCGTTGGCGTAGGTGATCCGCTCCAGGACCCCTTCCACCACGGCTGCGTTGACCATGGACCGACCGTACCGCCAGGGTCTGACACCGCGCCGGGAGGCGGGAGAACCGGCTCCCCATCGAGGGGCCCGTCCGTTGGTCGGGCCCCTCGATTCCCCCCTCCGTGCCGGCCCCGGGTCCCCCCCCGGGCCCCTCCCCTTTCGGGACCAGCGTCAGCTATGACCTTTGTGGACGGCCAACGGTTGCGCGCATCCGCTGAGTTATTTCTCCGGTACCCGCTGTGCGCTTTTCCCTCGTCATCCGGCCCGTCCCCTGTCAGCCGACGTGCCTCTCTTCGTCGGACGCGCGCCTCTCGTCGTCCGGCGCATCTCTCGTCAGCCGACGTGCGTCAGGAAGCGGTCCACGATCTCGGCCAGTACCTCCGTGCCGTCCCGCGCCCACAGTGCCGGTTGGAAGATCTCCACTTCGACCGGCCCCCGGTAGCCGGCCGTCTCGACCCGCTGTCTGAACCAGCGCAGATCCACCACGCCGTCCCCGAGCTGCCCGCGCCCCAGCAGGACGCCCTCGGGCAGGGGCGTGACCCAGTCGGCGAGCTGGAAGGCGGCGATCCGCGAACCGTTGTCCGAGCCGGTGCCGCCGGCGCGGCCGATCTGCGCGCCGACGGTGTCGTCCCACCACAGGTGGTAGGTGTCCACGACCACGCCCACCTGCTCGGCGGGGAACCGTTCGGCGAGGTCCAGCGCCTGGGCGAGCGTCGAGACCACACAGCGGTCCGCCGCGTACATGGGGTGCAGCGGTTCGACCGCGAGCCGTACGCCCCGCTCGGCGGCGTAGGGGCCCAACTCGCCCAGTGCGTCGGCGACCCGCTCCCGGGCGCCGGGAAGGTCCCGGCTGCCGGTCGGCAGTCCGCCGGAGACCAGGACCAGGGTGTCCGTCCCGAGGGCGGCCGCCTCGTCGACGGCTGCCCGGTTGTCGTCCAGGGCCGCGGCCCGCTCGCCCGGGTCCAGCGCGGTGAAGAACCCGCCCCGGCACAGGCTGGTGACCCGCAGCCCGGCGTCCCGTACGAGCCGGGCGGCCGCGGCCACCCCGTACTCCTGCACGGGCCCGCGCCACAGGCCCACGCCCCGTACGCCCGCCCGTGCGCAGCCGTCGGCGAGTTCGGGCAGCGACCACTGCCGGAGGGTCTGCTGGTTGAGGCTGAGCCGGTCGAGGAGGGAGGGCGTGCCGTCGCTCATGCGTCCTCCGCCCCGTACACCGCGAGCAGGGTGCGCATCCGGTGGGCGGCGAGCTCCGGGTCGGGGAACAGGCCGAGCCCGTCGGCGAGTTCGTGGGCGCGCCGCAGATGCGGCAGGGAGCGGGCCGACTGGAGACCGCCGACCATGGTGAAGTGCGACTGGTGGCCCGCCAGCCAGGCCAGCAGGACGATGCCGGTCTTGTAGTGGCGGGTGGGCGCCTGGAAGAGGTGCCGGGAGAGCGCGACGGTGGGGTCCAGGACGGCCCGGAAGCCCGCGGTGTCCCCGGCGTCCAGGAGGCCTACGGCTTCGGAGGCGAGCGGGGCGAGCGGGTCGAAGATGCCCAGCAGTGCATCGCTGAAGCCGTGGTCGTCGCCGGCGATCAGCTCCGGGTAGTGGAAGTCGTCGCCGGTGTAGCAGCGCACCGTCCCGGGCAGCCGGCGGCGCAGCCGTACCTCCCGGCCGGCGTCCAGCAGGGAGACCTTGACGCCGTCCACCTTGGCGGGGTGGCCGGCGATGATCGCGAAGAAGGTCTCCGTGGCGGCGTCGGGGTCCGCGCTGCCCCAGTAGCCCGCCAGCGCCGGGTCGAACATCGGGCCGAGCCAGTGCAGGATCACCGGCCGGGCGGCCTGGCGCAGGAGGTGGCCGTAGAGCTCCTGGTAGTCCTCCGGTCCGGTGGCGGCCGCGGCCAGCTGGCGGGACGCCATCAGCACCGGTTGGGCGCCGGCGTCCTCGACGAATCCGAGCTGTTCCTCGTACGCGCCGCGGACGTCGGCCAGGGAAGCGCCGTGCGACGGCAGTTGGTCGGTGCCGACGCCGCAGGCGAGCAGGCCGCCGACCGCCCGGGCCTCGGCGGCGGAGCGCCGGATCAGCTCGGCGGCGGCGCCCCAGTCCAGGCCCGCACCGCGCTGTGCGGTGTCCATCGCCTCGGCCACGCCCAGGCCGTGTGACCACAGGTGGCGCCGGAAGGCGAGGGTGGCGTCCCAGTCGACGGCGGCGGGGCCGTCCGGGCTGGTGCCGGCGCGCGGATCGGCGACCACATGGGCGGCGGCGAGGACCGTACGGGAGCGCAGCGGGGGCCGCGCGGAAGCGGACCGGGGCGCGGAGTCCGCCGCGGACGAGGCGGGGCCGGCGGGCGCGTTCACCGGCTCAGCTCCGGTACGTCCAGGCGGCGGCCCTCCGCCGAGGACCGCCGGGCCAGTTCGGCGAGCTGGACGCCGCGGGCGCCCGCCGCCAGGTCCCAGTGCCAGGGCTCGTCGCGGACGACATGCCGCAGGAACAGCTCCCACTGCGTCTTGAAGGCGTTGTCGAAGGTGTCGTTGTCGGGGACTTCCTGCCACTGCGCGCGGAACGGCTCGGCGGCCGGAAGGTCGGGGTTCCACACCGGCTTGGGGGTGTGGGCACGGTGCTGGACCCGGCAGTGGCGCAGTCCGGCGACGGCCGAGCCCTCGGTGCCGTCGACCTGGAACTCCACCAGTTCGTCGCGGTGCACCCGGACCGCCCAGGAGGAGTTGATCTGGGCGACGATGCCGCCGGCCAGCTCGAAGAGGGCGTATGCGGCGTCGTCGGCGGTGGCTTCGTAGGGGGTGCCCGACTCGTCCCAGCGGCGTGGGAGGTGCGTGGCCAGGTGCGCCTGGACGGTTCTGACCGGCCCGAACAGTTCGTGCAGGACGTACTCCCAGTGCGGGAACATGTCGGCCGCGATGCCGCCGCCGTCCTCGGTCCGGTAGTTCCAGGAGGGGCGCTGTGCCTGCTGCCAGTCGCCTTCGAAGACCCAGTAGCCGAACTCGCCCCGTACGGACAGGATGCGTCCGAAGAAGCCGCCCTCGACGAGGCGGCGTAGCTTGCGCAGGCCCGGCAGGAAGAGCTTGTCCTGGACGACGCCGTTCTTGACGCCCGCCTCCTGGGCCAGCCGGGCCAGTTCCAGCGCGCCCGCGAGGCTGCCGGCGGTGGGCTTTTCGACGTAGAGATGCTTTCCGGCGGCGATCGCTTTCCTCACGGCCTCCTCGCGGGCGGCGGTGACCTGCGCGTCGAAGTAGAGGCCGATGGTGTCGTCGCCCAGTACGGCGTCGAGGTCGCAGCTCCAGTGCGCCAGGCCGTGCCGTTCGGCCAGTGCCCGCAGCTTGTGCGCGCTGCGGCCGACGAGCACCGGTTCGGGCCGGATCACCGTGCCGTCGGCGAGTTCGAGGCCGCCCTGATCCCGCAGGGCGAGGAGGGAGCGGACCAGATGCTGGCGCTGCCCCATGCGCCCGGTCACGCCGTTCATGGCGATGCGTACGGTCGTGTCTGCCACGGCCCGTCCCCTCTCCGAGATGGGAGTCGCGCTCTTAGGTCAGGAACCTATGAGCCGGACGGCCGGACGAAACCCGCGGGACGGAGTTTTCCACCGGTCCTGGCGGTGGCGGCCGGCCTCCGCGTATCCTTGACTCAGTCAAGGGTGAGGGGGCGACGATGCCAACCGGGACACCATCCGCCACGACGTCCGCACCGCCGACCGGCGCGGCGCGCGACGCAGGACCCGACGCCGCGGCCGACGTCCGCGAGCTGCGCCGGTTCAACCGCTTCTATACGAACCTGATCGGCGCCCTCGACTACGGGCGCCATCTCTACACCCCGTTCACCCTCACCGAGGCCCGGGTGCTCTACGAGGTCGCCAACCATCCGCGGGTGGACGCCGCCGACCTGCGCGCCTCACTGTCGCTGGACGCGGGCTATCTCAGCCGGCTGCTCGGCAGGTTCGAGGGCCGTGAGCTGATCACCCGCGGCAAGTCCGAGCAGGATCCCCGGCGGCAGCGCATCACGCTGACCGAGGGCGGCCGGGAGGCGGCCGGCCTGCTGGAGGAGCGCTCCCAGGACGCCGCGGGGTCGCTGCTGGAGCGGCTGCCGGCGGCGGACCGGGCCCGTCTGGTGGACTCGATGCGGACCATCCGCGCCCTGCTCGGCAAGGGGGCGGAGCAGGGCGCCGAGGACCGTGCCCCCGAGGTCGGGCTGCGCACGTCCGGCCCCGGGGACCTGGGCTGGATGGTGGAGCGCAACGCGGCGCTCTACGCCGCCGAGTACGGCTTCGATCTGAGCTACGAGGCGCTGGTGGCCCGGATCGTCGCGGAGTACGCCGAGCAGTTCGACCCGCGGTGGGACCGCACCTGGATAGCGGAGCTGGGCGGGGAGCGGGTGGGCGCGGTGATGTGCGTACGGGACGGCAGGCCCGGGGTCGCCCGGCTGCGGCTGCTGCTCGTGGAGCCCGGCGCCCGCGGCCACGGGGTGGGCCGTCAACTCGTGGATTCCTGCGTGGAGTTCGCCCGGGACGCCGGATACGACGAGATGGTGCTGTGGACCAATTCCGTCCTGGGCGCGGCCCGCGGCATCTATCAGCGGGCCGGATTCGAGCTGGTCGCCGAGTCGGCGCACCACAGCTTCGGACAGGACCTGGTCGGCCAGGACTGGCGGCTGGGGCTGTGAGGCCGTGGGTGACGGGGCGGGTGAGAGGGGCGATGAAGGCGGGCAGGGCGGGAAGGACGGAAGGACAGCGATGACGTAAGCGACACGAAGGAGCGCCGGCATGGCCCCCATGGACCGCGCGGACGGCAGGACCCCCGCGATGCGGTATGCGTTTTCGACCCTCGGTGTGCCCGGGATGCCGGTGCCCGAGGTGCTGCGGCTGGCCACCGGGACCGGGTATCAGGGGGTGGAGCTGCGCGCCCATCCGGAGGAACCGGTGCATCCGCTGATCGGGATGCGGGAACGCGCCGCGGTGCGGGGACAGTTCGCGGACGCCGGCGTGGAGATCCTGGCGGTGGCTGGATACGCCCAGGTGGCCGCCGCCCGGGACGCGGCGGACGAGGAAGCGCTGGCACATGAGCTGACCGAGCTGGTGTTCCTCGCCTCCGATCTGGGGGCGCCGTATGTCCGGGTCTTCCCCGGCGGCGAGGGCCGCCCGGCGGCCGAGGCGGACGCGGATGCCGCCCGACGGCTCGCCGCGGTGGCGCCGCTGGCGGCCGAGCGGGGTGTCCGGGTCCTGCTGGAGACCCATGACTCGCACGGTACGGGCGCGGCCGCCGCCCGCGTTCTGGGCCTGGTGGGCCATCGCCGGATCGGGGCGCTCTGGGATGTGCTGCACAGCTGGCTCGGCGGCGAGGAGCCCGTCGACACCCACGCCGCACTCGCCCCGCACCTGGGCTATGTGCAGGTCAAGGACGTCGCCTCGGCCAAGGAGCGCACTCCCCTCCCGCTCGGGGCCGGCGCCCTGCCGCTGGCGGCCGCCCTGGGCACCCTCGGCCGGGAGCCCGCGGGCGCCCATGGCCCGGTGCCGGCTCCGGAGGGCACCTACGACCAGGGGTCGGGCGGCTGGCTGTGCTGGGAGTACGAGAAGCGCTGGTTCCCGGAGGCGGCCGACCTCCCCGGCCTTCTGGTCCCGGGCCGTGAGCATCTCCAGCGGCTCCTCGGCCGGTCCACCGCCGCCTCCTGACCGCGGGCCCCTCGCCCGGCGCCCCCGCCCGACGCCCCATCACATATCCCCGCCCGCCCCGCAATACCTGAGCGCCACCACGGACCGTGTCATTGACCGACAATAGTTTTCCGGCTATCCGTGTCTCCTTGGAAGTTTCCTTCAATGAGCCGAGGAAGCCCTCCGGAAGGAGCGCACATGCACTCCAGACGTACCGTCCTGACCTCCGCGGCAGCGGCGGCCGCTGCCGCTGCCGCTGCCGCGGGCGCCGCCCCCACACACGCCACGGCGCCCGCCGTCGGACCCCAGTCCTCCCCCGCTTCCGCCCCCGCACCCTCCGCCGCCACCCGGGCCCGGCTGCGCCGCCTCATCTCCCGTATGTCACCGGAGGAGAAGGCCGGCCAGCTCTTCGTCATGCGGGTCTACGGGCACTCCGCCACCGACCCCGACCCGGCCGACGCCGACGCGAACCGCAAGGAGATCGGGGTCGCCGACGCCGCCGAGCTGATCGCCAAATACCACGTCGGCGGCATCATCTACTTCGGCTGGGCGCACAACACCCGTGATCCGCACCAGATCGCCGATCTCTCCAACGGCATCCAGAAGGCCGGGGCCGCCCAGCGCGTCCCCGTCCCGCTGCTGATCTCCACGGACCAGGAACACGGCATAGTGGCCCGGGTCGGCGCGCCCGCCACGCTCCTCCCCGGGGCGATGGCGATCGGCGCGGGCGGCTCCCGTGACGATGCGCGCACGGCGGCCAGGATCGCCGGCCAGGAGCTGTACGCCATGGGCATCCGGCAGGACTACGCGCCGGACGCCGATGTCAACGTCAACCCCGCCAACCCGGTCATCGGCGTCCGTTCCTTCGGCGCGGACCCGCAGGCCGTCGCCCGTATGGTCGCCGCCGAGGTGAAGGGCTATCAGGGCGCCGGGATCGCCGCCTGCGCCAAGCACTTCCCCGGGCACGGCGACACCGACACCGACAGCCATATCGGGCTGCCGTACATCCACCACACCGCCGAGGAGTGGGAGCGGCTGGACGCGCCGCCCTTCAGGGCCGCGATCGCCGCCGGCATCGATTCGATCATGACGGCGCATATCGTCGTGCCCGCCTTCGACCCGAGCGAGGACCCGGCCACCCTCTCCCGTCCGATCCTCACCGGCATCCTGCGCGAACGCCTCGGCTACGACGGGGTGGTGGTGACGGACTCCCTCGGCATGGAGGGCGTACGGAAGAAGTACGGCGACGCCCGGGTGCCGGTACTCGCCCTCAAGGCCGGTGTCGACCAGCTGCTGAACCCTCCGGACCTCGCCGTCGCGCATGCCGCCGTCCTCAAGGCGGTCGCGGAGGGCGAGCTGAGCGAGCGGGACATCGACGCCAAGCTGATGCGCATCCTGCTGCTCAAGGAGCGGCGCGGACTGTTCAAGGACCCGTACACCACCCCTCGCGCGGTGGACCGGGTGGTCGGCACCCGCGGTCATCTCGCCACCGCGGACCGGATCGCGGACCGCACCACCACCCTGCTGCGCAACGACGCCGGGATCCTGCCGCTGTCCCGGCGACGGGAGCGCCGGGTGCTGGTGGCGGGCGTCGACGCGGCCGCACCGTCCGGCACCGGCGGCCCGCCCACCACGGTCCTGGCGAAGGCCCTCACCGAGCTCGGCTTCACGGCCACCGCACTCTCCACGGGCATGCTGCCGACCCAGCAGCAGATCGACGAGGCGGTGGCGGCGCTCGGCGAGCGGGACGCGGTGGTGGTGGCGACGTACAACGTGAGCGCGGACTCCCGCCAGCGGAAGCTGGTCGCCGCGCTGCTGGCCACGGGCAAGCCGGTGGTGCAGCTGGCGGTCCGCAACCCTTATGACATCGCCCAGTTGGACGGGGTCAGGGCGGCCCTGGCGAGCTACTCCTGGACGGATGTGGAGCTCCGGGCGGCGGCCCGGGTGATCGCCGGCCGACGGGACCCGGCCGGCAGACTGCCGGTCGCGATAATGCGCGCCGACGCCCCGGCACAGCCGCTCTACCGGATCGGTCACGGCCTGACGTACTGAGTGCGGCGGACGGGTACGGCGCGCTCCCTGGTCCGGGGGAACGCGCCGCATCCGTCACTCGCTCAGGCCTCCGCGCCGCCGGCCCTGCGGGCTCACGGCGACCGCGTCACGGCCTCACCACTTCAACGGCGACCGCCTCACGGCCGCAGCATCGGCATCCGCCGGATCTCCTGCTTGTCCAGCTGGTTGTTGTGCGGCGCCAGCGGTGTGGCCCGGCCGTCCGGGGCGCGGACACCGGCCCAGTCGAGAAGCTCGGCGGTGGCCTTGGTGCGGTCGGCCTCCTTCAGCTTCGCGATGTTCGAGCCGTGGTTGCCGCCGGGCACGGTGAAGACATAGGAGTCCCGGGCGCCCTTGCCGACCTCGAAGTGCTCCGAACTCCACGGGTCGTACTGGCCGTTGACGAACATCATCCGGTCCGCGTGGTGACGCACCCAGTGATCGATGTCGGGCATCGCGCGCTTGTCGAAGCGCATCGGGATGTCCTTCGGCACGAACGAACGGGAGTTGTTGATCCCGGGGTACTTCAGCAGGCCGGCCAGCTGCGGGTAGCGGTAGCCGGGCTCACCGAGCTGGGTGCCCGCCTGGTAGTAGTACGGCGTGTACGGCTCCATGCCCTGGTCGGTGTAGCTGTCGAAGCCGCCGACCTTGTCCATCCACGTCCACAGCTCGTCCGTGGAGACGGTCGGCTTGGGCACCTCGGCGCAGGCGGTCTCGGCCGGCTGGTACTGCCAGAAGCCGAACACCAGGTCCGTGACCATGACTTCATAGGCCCGGTCGGCGCTGCCGACGGTCTTGAAGGTCTGCTTCTCCTTGTCGGCCCAGGCCTGGAAGCGGCCGACCATCTCCTTGCGGCGCACCAGGGCCTCGCGCTCGATGGCGGCGAGGTCCGTGCGGCACTGCGCGGTCCCGACGGTCTTGAAGAACCGGTCGTACGCCGAGTCCTCGTCGTTGCGTACGTCGTTGGGCGCGACATAGGCGACGGTGCCGTCCATGTCGTGCGGGAAGAAGCGGCGGTAGTACGTGGCCGTCATACCGCCCTTGCTGCCGCCGGTGTCGATCCAGTTCTGGCCGTAGATGCGGTGCAGCACCTGGAAGAGGCGGTGCTGGTCATTGGCGGCCTGCCGGATGTCCAGCTTCTTCCAGTCGGTGGGCGTGGGCCGCGACGGGGTGAAGTAGCGGTACTCCAGCGAGACCTGGTTGCCGTCGATGATCTTGGTGGGCTCACTGCGCGACGGCGTGGTGTTGACGTTGTAGCCGGAGGTGAAGAACACCGTCGGCCGGTCCACCGATTTGTGCAGCACGGTCAGCCGCTGCTGGAAGGTCCCCTTCGCGGGGTGCCGGTGGTCAATCGGCTGCGTGTAGTTCAGGACGAAGTAGCGGTAGCCGTCCACCGGCTTCTCTTCGATGAGGCTCATGCCCGGGATCGCCAGGATCCGGTCCTTGATGTCCTCGGTCGTCGGCTCGGCGGCGGTGGCCGCCCCTGCCGACGCGCTGCCGGCTCCCGCCGTGCCTATGAGCACCGCGAGCGACAGCAGCCATCTGGTGGCCTTGCGCATGCACCCTCCCCTTGGGATAGCAAAGGTCGGGCTGAACCTATCGGCGCGACGGGGGTGCCACCAGCCCCTGGCACCGTTCGGTGGATCAGCCGAACGGCGCCAGGGCCCGGATTCCGGCCCCCTTCCTCAGGCCACGAGCTCCTCCTCCTCGCCCGTGAAGCTGCGCCACAGCTCCGCGTAGCGGCCGTCGCGGGCCAGGAGTTGGTCATGGCTGCCGTCCTCGGCTATCCGGCCGCGGTCGAGCACCACCACGCGGTCCGCGCGGGCCGCGGTCGTCAGCCGGTGGGCGACGATCAGGATCGTGCGCGCGCCGGGCCTCGGCGAGGGGTGGTGGCCGGGCGACGGGACAGGGCGTCCGACGAGACGGTCGGTGGCCTGGTTGACGACCGCTTCGGTGGCCAGGTCCAGGGCGGCGGTGGCCTCGTCGAGCAGGAGCACGTCCGGGTCGACGAGTTCGGCGCGGGCCAGCGCCAGCAGCTGGCGCTGCCCGGCCGAGAGATTGCGGCCGCGCTCGGCGATCTCGTGGAGGTAGCCGCCGTCGAGAGTGGCGATCATCGCATGGGCCCCGACGGCCCGCGCGGCGGCTTCCACCTCGGCATCCGTGGCATCCGGGCGGCCGTAGGCGATGGCGTCACGGACCGTGCCCGCGAACAGGTAGGACTCCTGGGGGACGACACCGAGGCGGCGGCGGTAGCCGGTCAGGTCCAGCTCGCGCAGATCGGTGCCGTCGATACGGACGGCGCCCGCTGACGGGTCGTAGAACCGCGCGACCAGCTTGACCAGGGTGGACTTGCCGGCGCCGGTCTCCCCGACGAAGGCCACGGTCTGGCCGGCCGGGATGGTCAGATCGACGCCGGCCAGCGCCGGCTCGTCGCCCTCGCCGTAGTGGAAGTGCACCCCGTCGAAGGTGATGTCGCCCCGCAGCGCGGGCACCTCGCGGGGCCGCTCGGCGGCCGGAGTGGTGGTCGGCTCGCGCAGCAGCTCCTGGATCCGGCCGAGCGAGACGGACGCCTGCTGGTAGCCGTCGAAGACCTGGGAGAGCTGCTGGACGGGGGCGAAGAACAGGTCGATGTAGAGCAGGTAGGCGACCAGCGCGCCGGCGGTGAGGGTGTGCGAGCCGACCCGTTCGGCGCCGACGATCAGCACCAGGGCGGCCGCCACGGACGACAGCAGCTGGACGAACGGGAAGTAGACGGAGATCAGGAACTGGCCGCGGACCCGGGCCCTTCGGTAGGCGTCGCTGCGGGCGGCGAACCGCTCCGCGCCGCTCCCCTCGCGCCGGAACGCCTGGACGATCCGCAGTCCGGCCACGCTCTCCTGGAGGTCACCGTTGACGACGCTGATCCGCTCGCGGGCCAGCTCGTACGCCTTCACGCTCTGCTTGCGGAAGAAGTACGTGCCGATGATCAGCGGCGGGAGGGTGGCGAAGACGACCAGGGCCAGCTGGACGTCGATGGCCAGCAGCGCGACGAGTATGCCGAAGAAGGTCATCATCGAGACCAGGGCGGTGACCAGGCCGGTCTGGAGGAACGTCGACAGCGCGTCCACGTCGGTGGTCATCCTGGTCATGATCTTGCCGGTCAGCTCGCGCTCGTAGTAGTCGAGGCCGAGGCGCTGGAGCTGGGCGAAGATCTTGAGCCGGAGGGAGTAGAGGACCCGCTCGCCGATGCGTCCGGTCATGCGGTAGCCGCCGATCTGCGCGGCCCACTGTGCCAGGACCACCAGCAGGGCGAGCCCGGCGGCCGTCCAGACACCGGCCAGCACACCGCGACGGACGCCCTCGTCGATGCCCTGCCGGATCAGGACCGGCAGCAGCAGCCCGGCCACCGCGTCCATGGCGACCAGCGCCAGCGCGAAGGCCAGCGGTCCGCCGAAGCCGTGCAGCAGCCGGCGCAGGCCGTAGGAACGCTCGGGGCGCACGGCCTGGGCCTCGTCGACGTCCGGGAGGTCCGTGGCGGGCGGCAGGGCGGCGACCTGGGCGAGCAGCTCGGGGGTGGCGGGCAGTCCGGCCATCGCGGCGCCGGTACCGGGCCCGGCGGCGACGGCCGCACGGGCCGCCATCCCGGCCCCGCCCTCCTCGGCCTCCTGTTCGCGGCGGACCCACAGTTCGGGGGTGATGGTGCCGTCCGCCCCTGGCAGGCCTGCCGCCCCGTCGGCCTCGCCCGCCGCCCCGTCGGCGTCCGCCGTCGGCTCCCCGGCGGCGAACTCGCTGTCGAGGACCCCGGCCTCGCCGGCCGGGTCCCGCTCCACGCCGCCCAGCTCCTCCGGGTCGGTCAGCAGCCTGCGGTAGAGCGGACAGCGCTCTTCGAGCTCCTCCTGGGTGCCGATGTCGACCAGCCGTCCGTCGTCGAGGACGGCGACCCGGTCGGCGAGCGCCAGGGTGGAGGCGCGGTGGGCGATGAGCAGGGTCGTCCGGCCCGCCGTGACACCGCGCAGCGCCTCATGGATCTCGTGCTCCACCCGGGCGTCGACCGCCGAGGTCGCGTCGTCCAGGACCAGCAGCCGGGGGTCGGTGAGGATGGCGCGGGCCAGTGCGACGCGCTGCCGCTGGCCGCCGGACAGGGTCAGCCCCTGCTCGCCGACCTTGGTGTCGTAGCCGTCGGAGAGCTCGGATATGAAGCCGTCGGCCTGGGCGGCGCGGGCCGCGGCACGCACCTGTTCGTCGGTGGCCCCGGGGTGGCCGTAGGCGATGTTGTCGCGTACGGAGTCGGAGAACAGGAAGCTGGTCTCGGGGACCAGGCCGATGGCGGCCCGCAGCGACGGGAGGGTCAGCTCGCGCACATCGTGGCCGCCGACCAGGACACGGCCGGCCGAGACGTCGTAGAAGCGGGGCAGCAGCAGCGAGACGGTGGATTTGCCGCTGCCGGACGTGCCGACCAGGGCGACCGTCTCACCGGCCTCGATGCGCAGCGAGAAGTCGTCGAGCACGGGACGGCCGCGGCGGACGGGGCGGCCGTCGGCCGGGGCGTCCGCCGCGGGTCCCTCGCCGTGACCGTCGTGCGGCGGCGCATAGCCGAAGGTCACCCGGTCGAAGACGACCGTGGCCGGGGCGTCGGCGGGCAGCTCGTGCGCGTCCGGCCGCTCCTCGATCGACGGCTCGGTGTCGATCAGTTCGTAGACCCGCTCCACACCGGCCCGCGCCTGCTGGCCGACGGTCAGCATCGCCGCCAGCATCCGGACCGGTCCGACCAGTTGCGCGAGGTAGGTGGAGAAGGCGACGAAGGTGCCGAGGGTGACCTGTCCCTGGGTGGCCATCCAGCCGCCGAGGGCCAGCATCGCGACCTGGCCGAGCGCCGGTACGGCTTGCAGAGCGGGGGTGTAGCGGGCGTTGAGCCGGACCGTGCGCAGCCGTCCGGCGAACAGCCGGCGGCTGACCTCGCGCAGCTTGCCGGTCTCCTGCTCCTCCTGCCCGAAGCCCTTGACGACCCGTACGCCGGAGACCGCACCGTCCACGACACCGGCCACGGCGGCCGCCTGCCCCTGGGCGTACCAGGTGGCGGGGAAGAGACGGGCGCGGCTGCGCTGGGCGATGAACCACAGGGCGGGGGCGACGGCCAGCGCGACGACGGTGAGCAGCGGCGAGAGCACCGCCATCACGATGAGCGAGATCACGAACAGCAGGACGTTCCCGATCATCATCGGGAGCATGAACAGCAGGCCCTGGATCAGCTGGAGGTCGCTGGTGGCACGGCCGACGACCTGGCCGGTGCTCAGCTCGTCCTGCCGCCGGCCGTCGAGCCGGGAGATGGCGCCGAACATCCGGGTCCGCAGATCGTGCTGCGCGTCCAGGGCGAGCCGGCCGCCGTAGAAGCGGCGGACGTAGGTGAGGACGTAGACCACGACCGCGGCCGCGACCAGCACGCCGGCCCAGGGGCCGAGGGGCCGCTCGTGCTGGACGATGACATCGTCGATGATCAGTTTCGGTACGAGCGGGACGAGGGCGAGCACGCCCATGCCGACGAGCGAGGAGCCGAGGGCGAGCAGCACGTCCCTCTTGTACTGCCAGCAGTCGCGGCTCAGCCGCCGCGCCCAGCCCACTCGTTCCGTATCCGTCCCCGCCACCCGGTGCCTCCCGCGCCTCGACACTTAACGCATGGCACCAACACCGCGGGGTGCGGATTTCATCCCGCTGCAACAATTCTCCGTGACGGCGGCCGCACCCGCACACGAAGACGGCCCCGCCCCGGGTGGTCCGGGGCGGGGCCGTCTCCGTGGGCGGCCGGCGGGCTACTTCGCGCGCTCCACCGTCAGCTCCGAGATCCCCGGGTGCGGCTTGGGCTTCCCGCCCGCCGCCGGGGCCGGGTCACCGTGCACCACGACCCGTACGTACCGGGCCGGGGTGCGGCCCGCGTATCCGGTCCCCGACCAGTGCTTCCCGTCCCGGGAGACCTGGACGTTGTAGGACTTGGGCCTGGTCGCGTTCCAGTGCGGGGTGATCTGCCCGACGCGGGTGGTGCGGCCGAGGTCGACGGTGAGGGTGCCGTTGGCGGAGTCGGGCACCCAGGCGGTGGTGCCGTTGCCGTCCACCGCCGCGGACGCGTACAGGCCGGGCTCCTCGGAGGTGGCCGTGGCGGACATGCACCGGGCCGCGTTCGAGGTCGCCGCCAGATCCGGGCGGCGGGTCTTCAGGACGGCCGGCACTCCCCGGCTGACGACCTTCTCGCCCTCCGGCGACTCGATCCGCATCGGCGCACCGGCGGTCAGCCGCACGGTGGTCTGGTGGGCCCCGATCGCGACGTCATAGGTCCGTCCCTGCCAGTGCAGACCGCGCAGGGTGACGCCGTCGGACAGCTGCGGCGGCAGCGTCGGGGCGAGGTGCACCCGGTCCTCGCGCAGCCGCAGCCCGGTCAGCCCGTGGGTGAAGGTCTGGAGGAAGCCGCCCTTGCCGGTGAGGAAGTCCTGTGCGGGCTTGCCGGCGTGCGGGTCGTCGGCGCCGGCCTTGTCGCCGCGCGCCTCGGAGAACTGGTCGAACGGTCCGCGGACGAACGGCTTGATGGACCGCATCAGATAGGTGTAAGCCGAGCAGCCGGCCTCGCCGATCCCGGCGGCGTCGACGGCGTGCACCGAGTCCGTCATGGCCGGGCCGTCCGGGTCGGTGTGCCCGGCGTAGAAGTCCAGCGTGCGGGCCGCCTTCGTCTGCGACATCGGCCATTCCAGCGGGTACATCAGCAGCACGGTGTCGGCCTGCTTGATGGTCGTGCCCTTGTATCCGGCGTACTGCTGGAAGACCTTGTTCTTGCTGTCGTAGGGGATGCGCAGCTTGTCGGCGACGGTCTTCCAGGAGGCCGGTGCCTTCTCGCCGAGGATCGCGGCGACGCGGGTGGCGTGCCGCAGCGCGGTGGCGGCGCCGGCGTTGGTGAACACCCCGTCGTTGACGCCGTTGCTGTACTCGTCCGGTCCGGCGACGTTCTTGACGGAGTAGCTGCCGTCGGCGTTACGGGTGGCCCGGGAGGCCCAGAATTCGGCGATGCCCTTGAGGACCGGCCAGCCGCGGGACTTCAGCCAGGCGGTGTCCTTGGTGGCGAGGTAGTACTGCCAGGTGGCGAGGGAGATGTCGCCCATGAGGTGGTTCTGGGTCTTGCAGTGCGGCGGGTCCCAGCTGTGGCACTCGTTCCACAGATCGCCCTTGCTGCCGCTGGTCCAGGGGTAGAACAGCCCCCTGTAGCCCAGCTTCTCGGCGTTGGCGCGGGCCCCGGCCCGGGTCTTGTAGCGGTAGTCGACGATCGACTTGGCGAGCGTGGGGTGGCTTGCGAGCAGGCCCGGGTACATCCAGGTCTCGGCGTCCCAGAAGACCTCACCGGCGTAGTTGTCGCTGGTCAGGCCGGTGGGGCCGATGCTGTTGTCGCTGCCGGCGCGAGTGGAGGACAGCAGTCCGTACTGCGCCGAGCGCACCCAGGACTGAAGGTCGCGCCGCCCCTTCACCTCGATGTCGCTGCGCCACAGCCGCTGCCAGGCGGCGGTGTGCCGGGCGAAGAGGGCGTCCCAGCCGCGGCCGGCGGCCCGCCGCGAGGCGGCGTCGGCGGCGTCGCGCGGGGAGCGGGAGGTGAGCGCGGTGTCCACGCCGACGTACTTGGTCAGCTCGTACGAGCGGCCGCTGCGGACCGGGAAGGACACCCGCTGCCGGTTGCTCAGCTTGTCCTTCTGCGCCTCCCGCCGGGGCTGCTGCGCCTGGACGCCGGGGCCGGTGCGCAGGGTGGAGGCCACCGCGCCCTCGGTCTTCGTCCCGTCCGTGCGGAACCCGACGTCCATGGTGCGGCCGGTGCCCTTGCCGCCGGCGGACGGCGTCATCCGGCGGGCACCGCGGCCGTCGAGGCCGTCGGTGACCGTGGCGGCGCCGCTCCAGTGGGGCGTCATCCGCAGGCGTACGGCGCCGGTGTGGGCGTCGTTGCGGTCGGCGAGCACGTCGTAGACCAGGTCGGTGGCGCGGCCGTCGGCGGCCGTCCAGGTCAGCGAGGTACGGACGAATCCGCAGCGCAGGGAGAGCTGCTGGCGGTAGTGCGAGATCCGGCCGGGTGCGGTGGCGGAGGAGAAGGTGTCGGAGTGGGCGCCGCCGGTGGCGACATCGAGGGTGGTCCAGGTGGGGATGGCGGCGATGGCCTGCCGGCCCTTCACGTCCTTGGGTCCCTTGGCGTACAGGCCGGAGACGAAGGAGCCGTCGTATTCGGGCGTCTTCAGCGGCCAGCCGGTCTCGCCGCCGGGTGCGGCGTAGCCGGTGCCGTTGGGCGGCACCCGCTGCCCGAGATAGCCGTTGCCGACGAAGGCGTGGTGGCTGTCCTTGGGGTCGATCTTGTGGGCGGTGGCGGTCCAGCCGTCGCGGTCGTCGTCCTTCAGGCAGGGGCCGCCCTGCGCGCCGCCGGCCCGTTCCGGTGCGGGCACCGGTGCGGAGGCCGAGGCCGAGACGGGCGCGAGGACCGCGACCAGGGCCGTGGCGAGCAGCGGGGCGACCAGCTTGCGGGAGCGGCGGGCCCCGGGCCCGGTCCGTTGCTCAGCGGGCTGCCGCGGGGGCGGGTCCACGGGGTGCTGTGCCGAATGTTCCATGGTTCTCCGTCGTCTGTGCGCGGCCCGTGCCGCACCTCGCGACACGGGCATCACCTTGAACATCATCAGGCCCCCGCCTGCACGGCACCCTAGGACGATTCCCCCGTCCGGGTCACGGGTCGATCCGTACGAACTTGCCCGGAGTGCTCGCCGCCCCACCCCGATTGGCCAAGAAGGCCCCGCATACGGCACACTTTTAGACTGACCAGTCAGATCAAAAGGGGAGGGGTGTTGGTGAACACCACCCGCCAGGGGGCGGCGGTCAACGCCAGGGGAATCGGAGTGGAGGGCCCGCGGGGGTGGGCCTTCAGAGGCGTCGACATCGCCGCGGAACCGGGCACCCTGATCGCGGTCCAGGGCCCGTCGGGCTCCGGCCGCACCTGTCTGCTGCTGGCCCTCACCGGCCGGATGCGGATCACCGAGGGCGAGGCGGAGATCGCCGGATTCCCGCTGCCCAAGCGGATGGGCTCGGTCCGCGCCCGTACCGCCATCGCCCACGTACCGGGCGTCGCCGACCTCGAACCGGCCCTCACGGTCGGCGAACACCTCAAGGAACAGGCCCTGCTGGGCCACCGCTTCCAGGGCCTCGGCGCCTCGCTCCCCTGGAGCAAGCGGAACAAGGAGGCCACCCGGGCCCGGATCGACGCCGCCCTCGCGGCCGTCCGGCTCGACCCCGCCACCCTGCCCAAGGGGCTGCGGACGGCCGTACGCGACCTGGAGCGGATCGAGGCGCTGCGGCTCTCCATCGCGCTCGGGGTCATGCACGGCCCGCAGTTGCTGGCCGTCGACGATGTGGACCTCAAGCTGACCGAGGCCGAGCGCGACCAGGCCTGGCAGCTGCTGCGGGACCTCACGCGCGAGGGCACCACCGTCGTGGCGGCCGGCAGTGACGCTCCGGCGGACGCGCTGACCGTCCGCACCCGGCAGACGGACACCGAAGCCGCCGCCCCCACCCCGCTCCAGGACGACACCACCGAGGAGGAGGCAGCGCATGCGTTCGCCGAGACTGGCCGCGCTTGAGCTCAAGCGTTTCGGCAGGGGAAAGCTTCCCCGCCTGGGCCTGGTCGCCCTGATGCTGATCCCGCTGCTCTACGGGGCCCTGTACCTGTGCTCCTTCTGGGACCCCTACAGCCGTCTGGACAAGATCCCGGTGGCGCTCGTCAACGAGGACCAGGGCGCCGCCTCCGACGGCAAGAAGATCACTGCGGGCGACGACCTGTCCGAGAACCTCAAGGACAGCAAGAAGTTCCACTGGGAGGACGTCAGCTCCGAGGACGCCGCCAAGGGCCTCGAGAACGGCACGTACTACCTCTCGCTGACCGTCCCGAAGGACTTCAGCAAGCGGATCGTCTCCAGCTCCGGGGACACCCCGCAGACGGGCGCGCTCAAGGTCCGTACGAACGACGCCAACAACTATGTCGTCGGCTCGATCTCCAAGACGGTCTTCTCCGAGGTCCGGGCCAAGACCTCGGCAACCTCGGCGCGGGCCATGCTCGACAAGATCTTCATCTCGTTCTCCGATCTGCACGACAAGACCGCCGAGGCGGCGGACGGGGCGGGGAAGGTCGACAAGGGGGTCGGCTCGGCCGAGAAGGGCTCCGGGGACCTCGCGGACGGCCTCGGCAAGCTCAACGACGGCGCCGGCAAGGTCAGTCAGGGCGCCGGTGACCTGAGCAAGGGCGCCTCGACGGCCGTCGCCAAGGCCCATGAGCTCAGCCAGGGCGCGGGCCGGGTCGCCGACGGCACCCGGCAGCTCGCCGAGAAGGTCAACGGCCTGGCCAAGAAGGACCTGCCCTACCTGCGCGAACACGGCAAGGAGATCGGTGCGGGCGCGGCTTTCGTCGCGCACGCCACCGAAACCCTCGACGACGTCCTCGACACCCTGCCGAGCGACTCCGCCAAGGCCGCCACCCAGGCCCGCAAGAACGCCGACAACGCCGCGGAGATCTACCAGGACCGCTGCGGCGCGCTGCTGGACACCGACCCCGACTGCACCAAGCTGAAGGCGCTCGCGGACGGCAGCAAGGTGGCCGCCGACGCGGCGGAGAAGGTCAACGACTCCGTCGCCGGGGCGGACTTCGGACCGATCCGCAGCAAGCTGCACGAGGTGCACCAGGGCGCGGAGATGGTCGCCGAGCAGGCACCGGGCATCGGAAAGCGCGCGGACACCGCGATCCGCCAGATCAACGCGCTCAACGCCGGTGCCCAGAAGGTCTCCCAGGGCGCGGGGCTGTTCGCCGACGGCATCGGCACCCTCGCCGACGGCGCGGGCAAGGTCGCCGACGGTGCCGGCAAGGTCCACAACGGCGTCGGTGACGCCAAGGACGGCGCCGTCAAGCTCACCGGCGGTCTCTTCAAGCTCAAGGACGGCACCAACCAGCTGGCCGACGGCCTGCACGACGGTGTCGCCAAGATCCCCGACTACAACAAGAAGGACCGTGACGCCCGCACCGAGGTGATGGCCGACCCGGTCGAGCTGGCCGCCAAGTCGATGCACAAGGCGCCCAACTACGGCACCGGCCTGGCGCCGTACTTCATCCCGCTCTCCCTCTGGGTCGGCGCGATGGTCGCCTTCATGCTGCTCCAGCCGCTGGGCAAGCGCGCCCTGGCCGCGGGCGCCCCCGGCTGGCGGATCGCCCTCGGCTCATGGCTGCCCGCCTACGCCATCGGCGTCGTGCAGGTGCTGGCACTGATGGCCGTCCTCCACTGGGGCCTCGGCCTGGAGATGGCCCGCTCGGCAGGCACCGTGGGCTTCCTGCTGCTGGCCACGGCCTGCTTCACCGCCATCATCCAGCTGCTGGGCGCGTTCTTCGGACCGGCCGGCCGGGTGCTGACCCTGGTCGTCCTGATGCTCCAGCTGACCTCGGCGGGCGGCACCTACCCGGTGCAGACCAGCCCCGGGTTCTTCGCCGCCATCCACCCGTTCCTGCCGATGAGTTACGTGGTCGACGGCCTGCGCCGGCTGATCACCGGCGGTGACCTCGCCATCGTGCAGCAGGGCTGTGTGGTGCTCGCGGTCTTCACCGTCGGCGCGCTGGCTCTCACCGCCCTCGCGGCGCGCAGCCGGCAGGTCGTACGGATGAAGGATCTGCATCCGGAGCTCAGCCTGTGAGTGTCACCTCGGTCCCCGTGGGCGGTGCCGTCACCGGCGCCGCCCCGGGGGCCGCCCCCGTCACCCGGCGCGCCTCCACGCGCCGCCGGCTCTTCGACGCGGCCGTGACCCTCATCGCGGAACAGGGCTTCTCCGCCACCACCGTCGATGAGATCGCCGACCGCGCCGGTGTCGCCAAGGGCACCGTCTACTACAACTTCGCCAGCAAGAACGTCCTCTACGAGGAGCTGCTGCGGGACGGCATCGACCTGCTCGCCGACTCGCTGCGCCGGGCCGCCGACGCCACGGCCGACCGCGGCGGCACCCGGATCGACGCCCTGGACGCCATGATCCGCGCGGGCCTGGACTTCATCGCCTGCTCCCCCGCCCTCATCCAGCTCTACGTCGCCGAACTGTGGCGCACCAACCGCACCTGGCGCGCCACCCTCACCTCCGTACGCGGCCGGGCCCAGGCCGTCGTCGAGTCCGTCCTGACGGATGCCGTGCACACCGGCGAACTCTCCGACGAGCTCGACATCCCCCTCACCGCCTCCGCCCTGCTCGGCATGGTCCTGGTCGCCGCCCTGGACTGGCAGTCCTTCCAGCCGGACCGCTCGGTCGAGGACGTCCACGCGGCGTTGTCGCGGCTGGTGCAGGGGCGGGTCAGCGGAGGCGGGGCGTAGGACGTTCCCGGCCGGTTTCCCCAGCTGGGATCCCGGCCGGCGCCTCGACGTGCCCGGTGTCCGTGCCGGGCACCGACACCGTCAGGAATCCAGATGCGTGGGCGCGAACATCCGCAGATGCGCCGGGAGTACGACGACCGAAGGGCCGGGGGCCGCCAGCGCCGCCGCCAGGTCCGTACGGAGCTGCTCCGGGGTCGTCCGGAGCGCGGGGACGCCGAAGGACTCGGCCAGAGCCACGAAGTCCGGCCGGGTGAGTTCGGTGGCGGTGGCCGCACCGAAGGCGTCGGTCATGTACTCGCGCAGGATCCCGTAGCCCCCGTCGTCCACGATCAGCCAGGTCACCGGCAGGTCGTACTGCCGGGCGGTGGCCAGCTCGGCGATCGAGTACATGGCGCCGCCGTCACCGGACACCGCCAGCACGGGCCGCGCCGGGTCGGCGACGGCCACGCCCAGCGCCGCCGGGAAGCCGTAGCCCAGCCCGCCGGCGCCCTGCGCCGAGTGCAGTGCGTTGGTATGCCGCGGGTCGAAAGCGGACCAGGCCCAGTAGGCGAGGATCGTCATGTCCCAGCAGCTGACCGCGCCGTCGGGCAGCGCGTCCCGCACCGAGGCCAGGACCTGCTGCTCCAGGTCGAGATGCTGCCCGGCGATCCGGTCGCGGACGCGGGCCAGGAGATCGGATACGGCGGCCTCGGGAGAGAGCGCGTCGCCGCCGGGCCCGGCTGCCCCGGCCTCCGTGGAGCCGGGCGCATCCTCGTCCCCGTCGGGTCCGGCCTCCCGCTCCCCCACCTCCTTGACCAACGCGGCCAGCGCCGCCCGCGCATCCGCGTGGATGCCCAGCGCGGCATGGTTCGACTCCAGCTTGCCGAGGTCCGCCTCGATCTGTACGACGCGGCCGAGCGGCCGGAACGTGTGGTAGTTCGAGGAGAGTTCGCCCAGCCCCGAGCCGACGACCAGGAGGGTGTCCGCGTCCTCCAGGAAGGCCGTGGTGTAGCGGTCCTCCATCCAGGAGCGAAGGGAGAGCGGGTGCTCCCACGGGAAGGCACCCTTGCCGCCGAAGGTGGTGGCCACCGGTGCCCGCAGCTGCTCGGCCAGCGCCAGCAGCTCCGCCTCGGCCCCGGCCCGTACGACTCCGCCGCCGGCCAGGATCACCGGCCGACGGGCCTCGGTGAGCCGGTCCGCCGCCGCCGCGATCAGCTCGGGCCGCGGCAGCAACTCCCGCGGCCTGGCCTCCAGTCCGGCCACCGGCGGCACATCGGCCTCCGCCAGCAGCACATCCTGCGGGATCTCCAGCCACACCGGCCCGTGCGGGGTGCTCAGCGCCGACTCCCAGGCGGCGGCCACCGCCGAGGGGATCTGCGAGGCCGTACGCGCCGTGTGGACGGACTTGACCACGCCCCGGAACGAGGCGCTCTGGTCGGTGAGTTCATGGAGATAGCCATGGCGCCCGCCGCCGATCCCGGCCAGCGGCACCTGACTGCCGATGGCCAGTACGGCGGCGGAACCGGCCGCCGCCTCCTGGAGCGCGGCCAGCGTCATCAGCGCGCCGGGGCCGGTGGAGACCAGCAGGGGCGCGACCCCGTGCGTGGTCCTGGCGTACGCATCGGCGGCGAAGCCCGCGTTGTTCTCCACCCGCAGCCCCACGTAGCGGAGCGCGGAGCGGCGCAGCGCGTCGAACACCCCGAGCGCATGCTGCCCCGGCAGCCCGAAGACGGTGTCGGCGCCGAGTGCCGCCAGCGACTCGACGACCAGGTCACCGCCGTTGCGCCGGTGCTGCGTGGGCGTGGGGGTGGTGGTGCTCATGGATGCGTGCTGCCTTCCTTGCGGGGACCTGCGGGTGCGGGCGTGCGGAGGGACGGGCGTGCGGCGGCGGGGAGGGCCGACGAGGGCGGGGAGGGCCGACGAGGGCGAGCTGGGAGCGGCTGCGGGTGAGGCCCCCGGGCCCCGAAGGGGTACCCGGGGAACCCCTTCGGGGCCGGTGTCCGGGTCAGGCCCGCCCAGTGACCGAGGAGGGTGTCAGTACCCGTGCCACTGCCACGGACGTGTCCCCGGCCGCCTCCTCCTCCGGACCGTCGTCCGCGGCACCGTCCGTCCGGCCGGCCAGCCGCGCCCGCCAGGCCGCCAGCACCTCCGGGTCCGTCGGCTTGGTGGCCAGGCTGACCACCACATACGCGACGAGCGAGGCGATCAGCCCGTAATAGATCGGCTCGTTGGCGAGGACGCCGAGCGAGACCATCAGGCCGACGACGGTCAGCCCGCCGACCGCGACCGAGGCGAGCGCACCGGCGGCGGTGCCGCGCTTCCACAGCAGCCCGCCGAGGATGGGCACCAGCAGGCCGCCGACGAGGACGTTGTAGGCGAGGGTGAGCGCCTCGACGACGTTGTTCAGCGCGATCGCGATGACGATGACGGCGAGGCCCATGAGGAGGATGAAGATGCGGTTGCCGCGCACCTCGTCGTGCTCCTCGGCCGCGTCCTCGGCCTGCTCCGTACCGGGCGCCCGGCCGGCGTCGGCGGCCTTTTCCACGGCCGGGCGACGCCGCGCGGCGACGCTCTTCACCCGCGCCCAGATGTCGTTGTTGGCGACCGTGGCGCAGGCGATCAGCGCGCCCGAGGACGTGGACATCACCGCGGACAGCGCCGCCGCCAGCACCAGCCCGCGCACACCCACCGGCAACGCGTCCTTGACGATCGTGGCGAAGGCGTCGTCCGGGCTGCCCAGATGCGGGTAGAGCACCTTGGCCGCGGTGCCGATGACCGCACCGGCCAGCGCGTAGGCCAGACAGTACGTACCGGCCGCGGTGCCGCCGAGGCGCGCCACCTTGTCGCCGCGCGCGGTGAACACCCGCTGCCAGATGTCCTGCCCGATCAGCATGCCGAAGGAATAGATCAGTACGTAGGTGAAGACGGTCTGGCCGCCGATGCCGAGCGGTGCGAAGTAGTCGTCCGGCAGCTGGGCCTTCATCGCGGCGAAGCCGCCCGCCTTGATGACGGCGATGGGCAGCAGGAGCAGCAGCACACCGATCGTCTTGACGACGAACTGGACCATGTCAGTGAGGGTGATCGACCACATGCCGCCGAGCGTCGAGTACGCGACGACGATCGCCCCGCCGAGGATGATCGAGAGGGAGCGGTCCATGCCGAACAGCACATCGAAGATCGTCGCGTAGGCGATGGTCGAGGTCACCGCCAGCATCAGCGTGTACGCCCACATGACGACGCCGGAGATGATCCCGGCGGAGCCGCCGTAGCGCAGGTCCAGCATCTCGGAGACCGTGTAGACCTTCAGCCGGGCGATCCGGGCCGAGAAGAAGACGCTGAGCGCCAGCAGCCCCAGGCCGATGGTGAAGACCATCCAGGCACCGGACAGGCCGTACTGGTAGCCGAGGCCCACGCCGCCGATGGTGGAGGCGCCGCCGAGGACAATGGCCGCCATGGTTCCCGAATACATCACGGGGCCGAGGCGGCGGCCCGCGACCAGGAAGTCGCTCTTGGATTTGGCGCGCCGCATCCCCCACCAGCCCATGGCCAGCATTCCGGCCAAATAGAGCACGATCACCGCATAGTCGACAGCCATGGGCCATCCCTTCCAACTGCGCCGGGGGGAGAGGGGGAGCGGGGGGTGTGGGGTGCGAGGGGGTGGCGTCGAGGCGGCGGGCGCTCGGCGAGCGGGGGTCCCGTCCGAGCGCCTCGCCTCGGGGGTTGACCCTAGGAGGCGCGAAGGCAACGCTGAAGTGTACGTTTCCTCCATTCACCACCCTCCGATGTGGATGGTCCGCACATGCCGCACCCCCTGCCTCCGCCGTCCACCCCGCCGGTACCGCTCGCGGACCTCCTCTCCCGCACGGACCTGGGACTGCGCCAGATCGCCGGCCCCCGCGAGGGCGTCGCGATCCACTGGGTGCACACCTCCGAGATGGCCGACCCGGTTCCTTACCTCCTGGGCGGCGAGATGCTGCTGACGGCGGGGGTGCATCTGGCGGAGGTGATGAGGGGCGAGGACGCCGCCCTCGACGAGTACCTCGACGGTTACGCGGCCCGTACGGTCGCGGCCGGAGCCGCCGCCCTCGGCTTCGGGATCGCGCCGGTGCACGACACGGTCCCCCGCGCCCTGGTGGCGGCCTGCGACCGGCACGGCCTGCCGCTCGTCGAGGTCCCGGCGGGCACCCCGTTCACGGCAGTGGAGAGCGCCGTATGGCAGGCCGTGACGGAGGCCCGGCACCGTGAGCTGACCCGGCTCAGCGAGGCGCAGCGTGCGCTGGCCGCTGCCGCCGCCCGCCCCGACCCGGCAGCCGCCGTGCTGCGCGCACTGGCCCGCCATGTGCACGGCTGGACCGCGCTGCTCGCCCCGGACGGCGCGGCACACGGCTCCGCCGGCCCCCGCCCCACCGCCTCCGTCCGGGCCGCGGCCGGCCGTCTCGCCCACGTCGTCGGCGCGGGCGGCCCGTCCTCGGCCGCCGACACCCTCCCCGGCAGCTCACTGTCCGCCTACGCCGTGACGGGCCGCGTCCGCGGCTCCCGGGCGCTCGCCCTGGTGGTCGCCGCGGATCCGCACGACCCGCCCGCGCACGCCATCGCGGGCGTCGCCGCCGTACTTCTCTCGCTGATCACCGCCCCGGCCGCCGACCACGGCCCGGCCGCCGCCGGGCACGCCGCGGCCCTGGTCCGGCTGCTCCTCGGCGCCCGCCCTGCCGACGTCGCCCCGCTCCTCGGCCACCCCCTGTGGACCGTCGTACACGCCGAACGCCGCCGTGACACCACGGAGTCGGCGGCCTCGCTGGCCGCCGCTCTCGGCACCTCGCTCGTCGCCCCGGGGACGGGAGCCGAGCCGACCGCGTCCGCCGGGCCCGGGACCCACCCCGGCACCGGCCCCGAGGCGACGGCCGCCCCTGACGCCACACCCGCCCTGCGCGCCCTGCTCCCCGCCGACCGCGAAATCACCGCGCACCCCGGCTGGACACTCGGCGTCAGCGAGCCCGCCCCGGTCGCGGAGCTGCCGGCCGCCGACCGGCATGCCGCCTCAGCCCTGCGCCGCGCCCTCGCGGGCCACGCCGCCCTGGTACGCCACCGCACCCCCGGCCCCCACAGCATCACCTCTCTCGTCGCCCCCACAGACGCCCAAGAGCACGCCCGAGCCCTGCTCGCCCCGCTGGCCGACTCCCCACCCCTCCTTTCCACCCTGCACAACTGGCTTTCTTTGCATGGCAGTTGGGACCGCACCGCAACCGCCCTCGGCATCCACCGCAACACCGTCCGCCAGCGCATCACCCGTATCGCCGGCCTCCTCGACACCGACCTGGACGACCCCGACATCCGCATGGAGCTGTGGTTCGCCCTCCGCTCCCTCGACCGGGGCACCTCACCGGCCTGACGTGGCCCACCACCACACCGCACCCCGACGGCACGCCCTCCGGCCGCGGCGAGAACAACGGCCGCGTCCGCATCGAGAACACCCTCGGCGCCCGCTTCCACAACTACGGCAACGGCCGCGACGCCTTCCACCGCCTGGAAAGCGACCTCCGCAACTCCGGCCTCGGCTCACAGGCCGTCGCCAACACCCAGGGCCGCAACGGCCGCGCCCACGCCTGGAACGTCGTCAACCACTACGGCAAAATCACCTACATCGACGCCCAGACCGGCCAGCGCAGCAACAAACCCCTCCACGATGGCGACAACGGCGTCCACGCCATCCCCCTCGCCCGGCAAGCACGAGCGCACCGCCGAATCCGACGACGACAGTCCCGCAGCGAAACGGTGCCGGCGCGACGGAGACCAACCCAACGTGACAGAAAGCCCTGCCCCGGATCCCGTGGACAAGGATTCCCGATTCGAATGCCACGCCCGACGCCAACAGCCCTGGAAGAAATCGACGAGGCGGGCACGGAGTCCGGCACATGGACAGCCGCCTTCCACGACGCCGACTGATGAGCGCAGGGCAGGGGAAGGAGGCGCCGCGTTATCTACTCAAATCAGTACGGTCGGCAGTAGCTCACACCTCAGCGATCTTGCCCATCCACATGCGCCGTCCGAGCTCGTCGAGCTCTGTACGGCGCACCTCGAACTCGGGCAGCGCCCGGCCCAGCAGCCGCCAGAAGTCCCCGCGATGCCCGGGAACCCTGACGTGGGCCAGCTCGTGGGCAATGACGTAGTCCACCAAGTGCATGGGGAGCTGGAACAGCGGCCACCCCAAGCGCATCCGTCCGACACTGTGCTCGCTGTCCCCAGGCCGGTATGAGCCCCAGCGCTTACCGAGGTCGCACACCTCCAGCGCGGGTTCGGACACCGCCATCCGGGCGGCCCACGGCTGGAGCCTGCCTTCCACCCAGCTCCGCCCAGCCCGGCAGTACCAGTCGACAAGAACTGCACGACCGCGGTCTGGGTCCTCGGCCTCGGCCTTGCCCAGGACCAGGCGCCCGGCGATCAGACGTACTCGTCCGGCGTCCGGCACATCGTTCGAGACCTTCAGCCGATACGTCCGGCCGAGATAACGGAAGACCTCGCCTTCGATCAAGCGCTTGGCGGGATTGAGCGGACGTGTCCGTTCCCGCACACCGATCTTCGACATCACCCAGGCCCGATGCGCTCGCACGAAGTCCGCCGCCTCCGCCGAAGGACGTCCCTCAGGGGCGTGCAGGGTGAGGCTCGCGTCAGGTTCCACGGTTAGCGCGAACCGCTTTCTGCGGGTGCTGGCGCGGACCCGCAGCAGCAGGCCGTCGACGGCGAGCTGATCCCCCTCTGCGAGGGGCAGGGCGGGGCTTTCATCGGCGAGCGCGGTCATCCGCCTATTCTCCCCGCGCCCTTCTCAGGAACTGCTGGCGGTTGTCCTCCGCAAACGCGGCGAGTCGCTGCGCGATGCTCTGAAGGGGTGCCCAGTCTGCGGCTGCGGGCCTGAAACCACCCCGAATCAGCTGCGTCTGGATGCCGTTCGCGAGTGTGTTGAGGTCCTGATGCTGACCCTGATACGAGGCCGAAGCCATGGTGCGTGCGGCGCTGTCGCACACCGCGCCGACCAGCGGACGGCCATCCTGCTCGCCCCGTGTGACGCCCGGGTTGTCGTCCAGGAGCTGGTTCAGCAGCCGATAGACTTTCTGTTCCAGCGGGCTGAGCCCCGCCAGTGCCGGGTCTTCCTCGTCTTCCTGCCGGGCCTGCTCGATCAGTGTGCCGAACTGCTCGATCTGCTCCTCGAAACGTCCCGGCAGATCACGCAGGATCTCCTCCAGGCGCTGCGAGAGCCTCTCGTACCGCTCAGGGTCCTCCCGCTTGACCCGCTCCTCTAGATGGAAGCGGAGGGCATGACCCATCTCGGCCGCGGCCTCGCGCGGCGGGAGGCGGCGCACCGCGTCGTCGAAGGCCGATGAGGTGAGCGAGACGGGCGGGATGGCCTGCTCGATCTCCGGTCCCTCCAGGTGGTCGGCGATCATGGCGCGGACCTTGCGTCCGTAGCGACGCATGGTGAACGTGCCACCCGGTGCGTCGCGGTGCAGGCGCCTGATCCGCTTCTGGAACAGCCCCCAGCGACGCGCGTCCGCGACGTACGGCAGGGCGTCTTCGTGCGGCAGCACGCGCTCCAGAACAGCGAGGAACTCGTGCAGCACCTCGTCGTACTCGAACCGCACGGACTCGTCCTCGAAGGACAGCACGGCGGCCCGTAGCCGGGCGGCATCGGTGAGGTCGGTGTCCTCGATGCCCTGCCGGAGCAGGAAGTCGCGCACCTCGTCGGCAGCCGGTTTCAACCCCTCGACTTCCTCGGACAGGCTGCGCATGGTGTCGCTGACATCGGCCTGGCGGTATTCGGCGAGTGCGCTGGAGAGATGCTCGAAGACGCCGTAGTAGTCGACGACATAGCCAACCTTCTTGCCCGGCGCGGGCCGGTTCACGCGGGCGACTGCCTGGAGCAGCTCGGCGTCGCGGATCGGCCGGTCCAGATAGAGCACCTGCTCACGTGGCGCGTCGAAGCCGGTGAGCAGCATGGACTTCACGATGAGGAAAGCGACGGGGCTATCGGGATGTACGGGGTCGGGCAGATTGCCCCTCGAGGGCTCGGGCGGCTGCCCGACGGTCGCGTCCGACCACGGGTTGTCACCCCCGGCGTTCTCCGGCACGGGAGCGTCTTGCGGCGGCGGGTTGAAGGGGGTCGCGATGACCCAGTCCGGCTCGGGCGGCAGATGAGGAAACGCCTCTTCTTTGAAGCGCCTTGTGTACGCCTTCTGCCGTACCGGATCGGTCCAGTGCAGCCATTTGCGCTGCTTTCGCTCCGCGCCCGGCGAGATCACGGGTACGAAGTCGATGCGCCGCAGCAGGGAACGGTACTGGTGCGCCAGGAAGTGGTAGCGCAAACGCCGGGGAAGCTCATCCACCGGGATCCCCGCGACCGACTCCGGCTTGAAATCGACGAGGCCGGCCAGCAGCGCGTCACGCGCCTCCCGCAGCGCGTGGTGGTACTCCACCGCCGCCTTCCGGCTGACGGCCGCGACCTGGGCCTTGAACCCACCGCCGGGCAGCACCCAGCACACCCAGTGCTCCAGCATGTCTTCAGCCTTCGCGCGGATCATCGGCCGCGACTCGGCGACATCACGTTCGGTGGGCCAGCGCCGCATGAGAGCGGCCCGCTCTTCAGACGTACGGCCGCGGATCAGGTCCTCGAAGTCGCGATCCAGACCGTCCTTGTCCTGGACCTTGCCCTCACCAGTGCGGCCCTCGTAGCGGATGCGCACGACAACGCCGTCATGCTCGGCGTCCTCCATCCGGTAGGTGTCGAGGAAGCCCTGGTCGGCTCCGCCACTGAAGATCCGCCGCGTGTCCTCCTCCCGCCCCGTGATGATCGGCGTTCCGGTGAAGCCGATCTTCGCGGCCCTGGGAATCGCTTTGCGCAGAGCGGCGTGCAGCACGCTGGTGTGCGAGCGGTGGGCTTCGTCGACGAGGACGAGGATGTCGGGCGAGGTGTTGCATTCCGGGAAGTCCGGGTCCGGTGGCGGAACTTTGGCTCGTTTGCGCTTCCTGGCCCGTTCGGCGTCCTGGTACTCCCCTGCCAGATCGCGGTCGTCGCCATCGCCTTCGGAGTCTCCGACAAAGGCAAGCCCGCCCCCGTACTTCTGGATCATCGCAAAGACGACCCGGCGCCCACCATCCTCAAGTAGTCCTTCCATCTGCGTGCGCGTCTCGGCGGTCTCGACGTCGGACTCACTGAGCTTGAGTGTGGTGGAGAGCTGCTCCTGCAACTGGGTCCGGTCGGTGACGACCACCACCATGAACTCGCTGAGCCGGTGGTGCAGATGGACGCGGCGCACCAGGAAGGTCATGGTCAGACTCTTGCCGGAGCCCTGCGTATGCCAGATGACGCCGCCGCGCTCGTCGTCCAGGACCGCACCGCCACGGACACGACCGGTGAGCAACTTGCGTACGGCTTTCTCGGCGGCCCGGTACTGCTGGTGACGGGCGACGGCCTTGACGGTCCGTACGCCCCCGGTCTCGGTCTCGACAGGGAGCGGGATGATGTAGTGACGTACGACGGTCAGGAGCGCGGCGGGACGCAGGACGACACCGACGAGCCTGTGCTGCTCACCGAGCGGGGCCGGCTTCTTGCCCGGCGGCGGATCCGGCAACAGGCCGGCGGTGCGCAGCTCCTGCCGGAGATGCTGCTCGCTCTCCGGCTCGATACTGCGCCACGGGTGGAAGTGCTCAGGCGTGGAGGTGACAGTGCCGAGCTGCGCGGTCTCGCCGGTCGCGGCGACCAGCAACTGCACGGTCCGGAACAGCTCCGGTACGCCGCCGGGCAGCGGCAGGTCGGTCCCGGCACGTTCATCGTCGTCAATCGGGTCGCCTGCATAGTGACGCAGATCGAGTACGGCGCTGCGGACGGGGTCGGCGAGGTCGGGGCTCTTGCATTCGACGGCGACGAGCGGGATGCCGTTCACGAAGAGAACGAGGTCGAGTATCGACACATCACCGGAACGATTCTTGACGCGGAGCTGGTCGACGACGGTGAAGTCGTTGAGAGCGATCCGGTCCTCGTGCCACTCGATGTACTGCACGGTGGCGGAGGCGCCGCCGTGCGCGGCGGACGGGGCGGTGAGCACAAGGCCGTTGAGCAGCAAGTCCGTGGCGACGAAGTTCGCGGTGTCGATCCCCTTGCCGAGAGACACCGAAGCGAGCTCCGCGATGGAGCGGCGGATGTCTTGGGTGTCCATCCACGGCATCCGGTCCGCCACCAAGACATTGATGCGGCGCAGGGCCTCACCGAGCTTGTCGGTGAGCAGCGGCATGGACGCGTCGAGGGTCCCGATCTCCGTACCGGGTACGTGCGTCCACCCCATAGCCTCAAGCTGCGCGACGAACGGCCGCTCCACCTCGTCCCGCTCCACCTGCACCACCACGTCCCCGCACCTTCCGCCGACCGCTCAGGTGATCCATTCTGCGCCTGAGCAGGGTCGGGTGGGAGGGTTCCGGCCGTACGGGGCATGACAGAGCCTGGGGGCGTACCGCGATATATGCCGGTACGCCCCCGGACTCGACGGTGCGGAGCTGTGCGGGCGGTCAGGCCGGATCAGGCTCCCGACGCGGGGTCGTCGATGTCGTCGCCATCGTCGTACGCGGGCACGGGGAGGCGCGCACCCCGGCTTTCCGCAATCCGATGGATGTCACGCAGCGCCTCGGCCATGCGTGCCACGAGGAAGCCGAGTTGCGCGGGGGTGACTTTGCGATCGGCGAGCATGTCGGCGGCGTGGTCGAGCAGTTCAGCAGCCATATCGAGCTGCACACTCTCGACGTCGTCGGCGGCGCGGGAGACGTATCCGGTTCCGTCGCCGAGCAGGTAGCAGGGGTTCCCTTCCGGGCCGGACCACGGAAGCAGTCGCACTGTTCCTGTCTGGCCGCTGATCACGCGGTCACCTCCACACCGTGGATGAGCCGGGGTCCGATGCCGACACCGTGCAAGGCCAGCCACAGCGCGCGCCGCCGCGCCCTCTGCCGCTGTACTTCCTGGCGCTCGTACGCGACGAGGTACGGGCGGACGAGTGGGCTGCCCTCACCCCGAAGCACGGGCTCGGGCGGTCGGCTGGGAGCACGCGTTACGTCCACGGGCGGCTCGGCGTGGACAGCCTCGGCGAGCGATCGGTGGCGCCCCAGAGCGGGCCAAAGGAGCCGCAGCAGCGGTTCGAAGATGCGGGAGATACAGTCCAGCACGTCGTCAACTCCTTGATAGTTGAAGGCCACGCCCCCGGGCCGTCTACAGCGGTCGCGGGGGTCTGCCATTCGCGGCCGGCCACCTGGCCGGACATGGACGCTGTGTAGCGATCCACTCACAGAGTGAGGTGGGGCGGACTAGGCTCGCCAGGGGGTAGAAGGTGACGAAGCCTTTGTCACACGGGAGTTGACGATGAGTAATACCTATGGGGACTGGTTCAAGGAACAACGCCTGGCGGCAGGGCTGACGCAACAGGAGCTGGCCGACGCGGCAGTCATGACCCGTTCGCACATCTCGCACATCGAGGCGGGCCGCCGCATGCCCTCCAGGGAGGACGCGCGCCGCCTGGACAAGGCCCTGAACACGGGGAATGTACTGAGCAGCTTCCTGCCGCAGGACGACGTGGCGGTTGCAGACCGCTTCGAAGATGCGCGACAGCTTGAGCAACAGGCCACGGTGATCCGCGAGTTCGCGCTGTCTCTTGTGCCCGGAATCCTTCAGACGGAAAGGTACATGCGTGCGGTCCTGAGCACGGCTTTCCCTCCTTGGAGCGAGGAGGAGTGTGACAGGATCGTCGTCACACGGCTTGAGCGCGCGAAGATCCTCGCCGCCCCCGTAACGCCCGTAGTGTGGGTGCTGCTTGACGAAGCGGTGCTGCGTCGCCCGGTCGGCGGGCCGGACGTCATGGCAGAACAGGTCAAGCACATCGTGCGCTTGGTCGAGGACCGGCGCGTGCGCGTTCATGTGTTGCCGTATGGCCTGGGGGCTCACCCGCTTCAGCAGAGCATGCTGACGCTGATGTGGTTCGAAGATCAGCCCCCGGTGGCCTACTCAGAAGCGATCTACATGGCCAAGGTGCACGACGACCCGGACCTGGTCGAACGCATCCAGGCCGCCTACCATCTTGCGCTAGGCGACGCACTGCCGCTGAAGGAGTCACTTGCCCTCTTGAGGGCAACAGCGAAGGACTACGAAAACCATGACTGAGCACACCATCCCGGATGCAGCCACGCTGAACGGCTGGCGCAAGTCGTCGTACAGCGGGAACGACGCGGACAGCTGCATAGAGGTCCTGGACAACTACCCGGCCGGTGTCCCCGTCCGTGACTCCAAGACCCCGCACGGCCCCGCACTGGTCTTCCCGGCGGCCGGTTGGTCCTCGTTCGTCACAGCCGTCAAGGGCGGACGATTCCCCGCCTGAGCAACCTCGGCAGCATCCCGAGCAACCTTCCCCCCGTCCCGGACGGGGACCGTCGTCATGCCATCGCCTCGCCGACGTGGCGCCCGTTTCCGGCGGTTGGCGGAGCGCATTCTCACCACCGGCGACCCATAGCACTCGGGTCAGGCAGCCCCGGCGAGTAGCCTGCCAACCAGCCCCTGCTTGAGTTTCCGCATTTTGGTCAGCGCTTCCTCGTCAGCCGCGATCTCACGCAGCGGAGCGGCGGCGAGCGCCACAATTCGCGCCTGCTCTTCACGTGGCGGAACTGGAATCTTGAATCCCAGCACGTCCGACTTGGTGATATTCGGGTCCTTCCGAGTGCTCGCTGCAAATCGACTCCATTGGTGCCGGCCATGTTGCAGCGCGAGCAAGAGATAGTCCGGATCCAGGTCAGCGCGCGCTTCGAGTACCGAGATTGCTTGGTTCACCGCAGCCGGAACTTCAAGGATTGACGTGCGGCCGATCTGCTCCCACCCGCCGTACATAGCCACCAACACCGACCGCGCCGGGAACAGGCGCATTCGAAGCTCAGACATAGCGACTTCGGTCAGCGCTTCGCCCGTCACCGAAATAGGTCCTTCATTGAGATCCAAGGTCTTCACCCAGGGGGTGCCGACATCGGTGAAGTACCTGGAGCCCGCTGCCCTACTCGGGGTTGCACCGGAAGCAACATCACACAAATCACCGATTGCGATGTGGGGCCATCCATCACATCCGTTCCCCGTTACCCCGTCGGTGGACGCAGTACAAGCATTCGCCCTTTCATGGAACGCATGGTCCAGGAGACCGCCCCTAACCTGCCACATCTTAGAAATCCCGGCCTGGATTGAGCGCTCTTGCTCCGACACGGCGTCAATCACCTCGACGATCCGCCGCTGCTCGCCCAACTCGACAGGATGCGCAACCAGGTGCTCAGCAAACTTGTCCTGCGGAAGGTGGGCAATGCTCGTCTGGCTTACACCGTCCACGAAAAGACCATGCCGAGCGGCGTAGGCCATGTAGTGCAGCATGTAACGTGGTTCAATTGCGCCACGAGTTCGCAGCCGGTGCAATGACTTCTGGAAGTAGCATTCCGCTCGCTGCTCTTCCCAGATCGCTGTACGGCCGACCTCTCCGCCTTCAGTGACGAGCAAGTCCCCATGGATCAACCGGAACTTCTCACGCTCCGACTCACTGAAGCTCATATAGTTCAGCTCATCGAAACCCAGCCGATTCCACTGAACATTCTTATTGGTGAGGTACTCCCTCTGAGAGGGGCCGGCCGCCGCATCCTTGCTCAACATCTTGCCGAGCTGCATGTCAAATGCGTCGCCCACCCGCGTGCGTGCCCACCCAGGCGGAAGCTCACGCATAACCCAGCTCCTTCAGGAACCCGTCCAGCGTCGCCGCCGCCATCTCCCGCCCCGCCCGGATCTCCTGGAGCGACACCGCGTACTTGTCATTCCACGCCTCGTACGCCTCCGCCAACTCCCGGCGTCGTCGCACCACATGGCCGTCGAGTTTGCCCACCAGGTCGTCCCGCAGAAGCTCCAGCACCACCCGCCGCTCTCCCTCCGGATCCAGCGCCTCCCGCGCCCGGAACAGCCCCGGCGGCTCCTCGCCCAGCTTGGGCTGGTCGCTCGGTTTCCGCTCGAACCAGAAGTCCGCCTCAAGGCGCTTGATCAGTGCGCCCACCTTCGTACGGTCCTTCTTGACCTGGGCCAGCTCCGCCAACTGCTCGACGCTCAACGCGACTTCCTCGCGCGTCGGCGCGTCACCGCCGTCCTCCGCCTCGCCGTCCCCCGACGGCTCCGGCTCCGCGTTGAGTTCCTTCCAGCGCGCGTCCAGCTCCGCCTTCCGCGCGTCCGCCGCCGCCAGCTTCTCCAAGAAGTCGGGGGCAATCGCCGCGACCACCTTGTGGTCGTACGCCTGCCGGCGCTCAGCCGAAGTCCGCTTCCTCAACTTCCGGGTCTTCGGGTCCTGTTCAGGAGCAAGCATCGTGTCGACGTTCTCGACCCAGCCGTCCAGGACCCCCGCGAACCCGTTCTCCGACAACGCGAGCAGGTCGTACTTCGCCTCGTACCACCAACCGGCCACCGCGCCCGCCAGCGCATACCGGTCCAGCAGGCCCACCTCGCCCAGCCGCTCCACAAACGACTCGATCAGCGAGCCCCGCACCGCCATCAGCGCTGCCTTGCGCTCCGAAGGGGTCGTCTCGGCGAGGCGAACAGGGTCGGCGGCCACTGCCTCCACATACTTGGCCTCCGCCGCCCACCACGCGTCGAACGCCGTCCGCAGCGCGTCCTCCCTCGGACGGGCCAGCTCCGCCAGCCGCGCCGCGTCCGGCCGCTTCCCCTCGGGCAGAAAGTCCACGTACTCCGCGTCCACCGGGTCCCGCTCCGCGAACAGATCCGGCAGCCCGATCCCGTACGAGTCGAGCAGTTCCTTCTTGGCCTCGATCTCGGCGCGCGGGACCCCGCCCACCAGATGCGCCCGCACATCCTGCGGCTCCGGCGGCGGCGTATTGTCCACGTACCGGCGGATGTTGAGGTTGTCGTCGTTGTCGCGCAGCTCCTCGCGGGTCACCACACGGGAAAATCCGGGCACCCCCTGATACGTACCGGGCGCATCCACAAAGGCATGAAACTCTGACGTGATTTTCTCTGCATGCTCCGGCAGGAGGACGTTCTGGGCCCGCTCGGAGTGATATTCACGATCGGCGTTGATGAACAACACCGGTTTCGCTTCCTCGGGGTCGTTCGCCCCCGCCGGACGCAGCACCAGAACGCAGGCCGGGATACCGGTGCCGTAGAACAGGTTCGGGGCGAGCCCGATGACCGCCTCGATCAGGCCCTCGTCCAGCAGCTTCGTACGGATCTCCTGCTCGCCGCCCCCGCGGAACAGCACACCGTGCGGCATGACCGTGATGATCATGCCGCCGCGCCCTTCCCGTTTGGTCTCCCACAGCATGTGCTGGAGGAACATCAGGTCGGCCTTGCCGCGCTCGCTCGTCGCCCCGTACGTCGTGCGCTGTGGGGCGTGCATAAGGTCGCTGAGCGTGTAGTCCATGGAGAACGGCGGGTTGCTGAGCACACCGTCGAAGCGGTCGGCGTCCGTCTTGGGCACATGCGCCGGCTCGGCAAGGGTGTCGCCGGTACGCAGGTCGAAGCGGCGTACTCCGTGCAACACCATGTTCATCGTCGACATGATCCAGGAACCGCTGTTGGCGTCCTGGCCCGCGAAGAACATGTCCGAGGTGTCGCCGCCGTGCTCCTCCACGTACTCCTTGGCGTGGATGAGCATGCCGCCCGAGCCGACGCACGGGTCGTAGATCCGCATGCCCTGCGTCGGGCGCAGTAGCTCGACCATCATGCGGACCACGGCACGCGGGGTATAGAACTCCCCGCCCTTGCGGCCCGCCGAGTCCGCGAATTCCTTGATCAGGTACTCGTACGCGGCGCCGATCAGGTCAGGGAACTCGAAGTCGTCCGTACGCAGCCGGATGCGCCCGAAGTGGGCAATGAGGAGCTTCAGCCGCTGGTCGGCGAGCTTGGCCGCGCCGGCCGCCGCACCGGAACCGCCGATGCGGTTGAAGTCGAGGTGGTCGAAGAGGCCCTTGAGCTTGCTGTTCTGGCCTTCCAACGCCTGGAGGGCAGGCCGCAGCCGGTCCTCGGTGATGTTGTGGGTGGCCGAGGAGATCCACTTCCAGCGGGCATTCTTCGGGACGAACAGCACATCGCGGTCGCTGTACGCGGACTCCTGCTCCAGGTAGCCGTCCAGCAGCTCTCCAGTGAGGCCCAGCTCCTTGGCCGCGTGGTCCTTGATCTGTTCCCGGGCGGCCTCGAACTCGTCATTGGCCCGCTTCAGAAACAGCAGACCGAAGATGTAGTCCTTGTACTCCGAGGCGTCCATCGTGCCCCGGAGAATGTCCGCGGCGGCGAACAGATGCCGCTCCAACTGCGCGAGCGTGAGCTTGGCCACGTACGACTCCCTACGACCCTGAGATGACGTAGGAACCCTACGACCGTCGCTCACCGGACCGAAATCCGCAGCTTCGGGATGAGCCGACCCGATCAGCGCGAGGCGGAATGGGTCAGTACGAAGCGATCCCGAGGCCGTCCTCGACGAACTTGAAGACATCGGTGTACGGGTCGCGATGGAGGAGCGACACATGGTCGCCGTGCTGCGCGTTCATCTGCAGGGCGCGCTTCTTCGCCGCCGCGTAGCTGCCCTGCTCAATCTGGTGCGGAAGCACCACCTTGATGTTCGCCGCGTCCTTCGCGAACGGCAGCCTCGCCGTCGCCTGGCCACAAACCCCGCCGAAGGTGCCGGTGACCGTCTTGTGGTGCAGCAGACGCCACACCTCGAAGCACGGATGCGAGAACGCCACGTCGACATCTCCCTCCCGGGCCTGCTTCAACGCGGTCTCGATACCCTCGTGTTCATCCCGGTCGAAGAGGCACCAGACCTGCGGCAGAAACTCCTTCTTCAGCTTGCTGCGCTTCGCCTCGCGGATCTCGTCCCGCATGAGCCGGACGGCCGCCTCGACCAGTTTGAGCGGCTTGCGTTGGGACCCGGGTGCTGAGGCGTTGGCGATCCGCACCTCGACCGCGATCGTGGGGTCGGCCAGGACGCCCTGCGCCCTGATGATCTCTATGTACGTGGGCTCGGTGACCAGCCCCTCGGTGAAGACGTGCACCACCCGCTTGCGCCGCCCACGCTGCTTCGCCTGCCCCAGCGAGTCCCTCCCCCGCGTCCTCGCCATCAGCCCTGCTCCACCTCGTACTCGCGCGCGGCCAGCAGCCGCCGGGCAATCTGACCCTCCATGAGGGACGGGACCGCCCCGAAGGCTCCCGCCAGATAGGACTTCATGAGGTCCTCGTCCTCCCCCGGAGACGCGGCGGTCAGCGGGTACAGCTCCGTCGCTCCGTCCTTGTCCTTCTCCGTCAGCCAGACCTGCCCCGGCTCCAGCAGACGCCCTCCGCTGGGTGTGCTGAGCACGGAGGGGTCGTGGGAGGTGAAGATCAGCTGTGCGCCGTTCGGGTTGGCGTGCGGGTCGTGGAAGAGCCGGACGATCTCGGCGGCGAAGCGTGGATGGAGGCTCGCGTCCAGCTCATCGACGAGGAGCACTGCGCCGTCGTCGAGAGCCAGCAACAGAGGGCCCAGCAAGGCGAACCAGGAGCGGGTACCGAAGGACTCCGCCTGCCAGTCAAAGGCAACTTCTCCCGTGGCCGAACGGTGGATCAGCTTCACCGTCCCCTGGCCTCTGCTGTCCTGAACGACTTCGGTCCCGGTGATGCCGAGATCGGCCACCTGGAGGAGTTCCTCGATACGGCGGGCCCTGTTTCCGGCGAGCTCCTGGGTGGTAAACGCCTCGCGCTGGACGCGCTCGTCCTCCGGGTTGATCAGCCACAGATTGCGGCGGAACCAGTGGAAGAGCGGGGACAGCTGGGGATGGTTGTCCGTACCGGCCGTGGACAGCAACAAGGCATTCGGACGAGTACGTCGCACCAACTGGGCACGGTCCTTGACCCGGCTGCCGGGCCATTCGTACACCTCGGCCCGTGATGCGTCACGGTCGAGCCACACCTGGCGGTGCCCGCGTGGGTAGCTGTGGATCCACTCGGCCTCCACACGAGACGCGCCCAATTCGAATCCATACGTCCAACGCACACCGTCGATCACGAGATCGACTTCGAAGAAGCTCGGTTCGCTCTCGCTTCCGGCATCCAGTGCGAAGACCCGCCTCGGAACACCCTCGTACGAGGCCCAGCGCGCGTAGGAATTGAGGACGGCCGTCCGCATGTCGACCAGGGCCGTCAGCACATTCGACTTGCCCGAGGCGTTGGCTCCGAAGATGCCGATCAGAGGAAGTACGCCGGAGGACCGGCCACCTGCCAGTTCAAGGGGACGCGCGGCAGCACTCGACTCGTCATCGGGTACGACGAAGGACAGCTCCTGCTCCTCGCGCAGGGAACTGACGTTGGCCACGCGAAATCTCAGCAGCACACAGTCCTCCTCTTCGCGCTCAGAGTAGTCGTACGGTCTGACATCGGCGCCAGTGGCACCGCTGTGGCCTCGGGGAACATATCGCTTCCCCGAGGCAACAACCTGCCGAATGAGTGATCAGCCCCGGGCAGCCGCGATCTGCCGCGACATGATCGTCGTCAGCTCGTACGCCGTGTGGGAGGCGGCGACCGAGGTCATCTCCGCGTGGTCGTAGGCGGGCGCCACCTCCACCAGGTCGGCCGAGACCAGGTTGCAGGAGGACAGCCCGCGCACGATCTCCAGGAGTTCGCGGGAGGTGAGGCCGCCGGCCTCGGGGGTGCCGGTGCCGGGGGCGTGGGCCGGGTCCAGGACATCGATGTCGATGGAGATGTAGAGCGGGCGGTCGCCGATGCGCTGGCGGAGCTGGTCGGCGACCTCGTCGACACCGCGGCGCATGACGTCCGCCGAGGTGACGATGCCGAAGCCCATCTTCTCGTCCTCGTCGAGGTCCTTCTTGCCGTAGAGCGGCCCGCGGGTGCCGACGTGGGAGAGCGCGGAGGTGTCGAGGATGCCCTCCTCGACGGCGCGGCGGAACGGGGTGCCGTGGGTGTACTCGGCGCCGAAGTAGGTGTCCCAGGTGTCCAGGTGGGCGTCGAAGTGCAGCAGCGCGACCGGGCCGTGCTTCTTGGCGACCGAGCGGAGGAGGGGCAGGGCGATGGTGTGGTCGCCGCCGAGGGTCATCATGCGGGCGCCGGTGGCGAGCAGGTCGTCCGCCGCGGCCTCGACCGTCTCCACGGCCTCGTTGATGTTGAACGGGTTGGCGGCGATGTCACCGGCGTCGGCGACCTGCGCGAGCGCGAAGGGGGATGCGTCCTGGGCCGGGTTGTAGGGGCGCAGAAGGCGGGACGCCTCGCGGATGGCGTTGCCACCGAAGCGGGCGCCGGGGCGGTAGGAGACACCGGTGTCGAAGGGGACACCGACGACGGCCACATCGGCCCGGCCGCCGACCTCGTCGAGACGGGGCAGTCGGGCGAAGGTCGCGGGCCCGGCGTAACGCGGGATGCGGGAGGAGTCGACGGGGCCCACGGGCCCGTTGGATGCGCTGGCTGCGGTGGTCATGAGGGTGAGAGTAGGGACGGCCGGGCGCGGGGCCCATGGACATTTGCGGAGATGCAGCCGGCGGCGTTGGACGTTTTGGCCAGAGGCCTCCCGGTGCGGGCGGTGGCCAGGGCCTTCCTCGGTGTCCGCACCCCGGTGCCGCCGCTCCGGCATCCGCACCCCCGTGTCCGGGCTGCGGAACTCCCCGGCCCCGGAACAGGCGTACGGGCACAATGGGCGCTATGCCGATAGCCTCTGCTGCCACCGCCCCCTCGCGCGCCGAACTCGTCGATCATCTCGTCCGGACCCGGATCGCCGGTGAAGTCGCCACCCCCCGCGAGAACAACCTCTCCCACTACCGCAGACTCGCCAACGGCGAGCGCCACTACTGGTTCGGCCTGGAGTTCGGCGACCGCTGGACGGACGAGCAGGATGTGCTGGCCGTGATGGCGGAGCGCTGTGGGGTGATCGACGATCCGCACCACCGGCAGGGGCAGGACACCATCGACCCCGAGCTGACGGTGGATGCGCTGGACCGGGCGGCCGCGGTGCTGCGCAAGGCGGCCGCCGACGGGCAGCGGGTGCTGTTCGCGACCGGCCACCCGGGCGGGCTGCTCGATGTGCACCGGGCGACGGCCGAGGCGCTGCGCGCCCGGGACTGCGAGATCATGGTCATCCCGGACGGGCTCCGGGCGGACGACGGGATGGTCTTCCAGTTCGCTGACGTGGCGATGCTGGAGCGCGGTGCGACGCTGTGGCACACCCACTCCCCCGAGCCGATGGCCGCGATCCTGGACGGGCTGGAGCGGGAAGGGCGGCCGCTGCCGGACCTGGTGATGGCCGACCACGGCTGGGCGGGCTGCGCCGGCCAGCGCGGTATCGACGCGGTGGGCTTCGCGGACTGCAACGACCCGGCCCTCTTCCTGGCCGAGGCCGAGGGCACCCTCCAGGTGACGATCCCCCTGGACGACCACGTCCTGAGCCCGCGCCACTACGACCCGCTGACCGCCTATCTGCTGGACGCCGCCGGGCTGCGCTGAGCCGGCCCGCTCCGCCGGCGCCCGGCCCCGCTCTCCGTGGGCCTGCGGCGCCCGGCACGGCAGGGCCACGGAGACCGCAGGACGCCGGGCCTCCCAGTCCTCCTAGGCCTCCTGGCCCCGCGGTACCCGGATGACGCCTTCCTGGATCACCGAGGCCGCCAGCTGTCCGTCGGCCGTGAAGATCCGGCCCTTGCCCAGTCCCCGGCCGCCCTGGGCGGTGGGTGACTCCTGGTCGTAGAGCAGCCATTCGTCGGCGCGCAGCGGCCGGTGGAACCACATCGCGTGGTCCAGGCTGGCGCCGACCACATCGCCGACCGCCCAGCCGCCCCGGCCGTGCGCGAGCAGGATCGAGTCCAGCAGGGTCATGTCGGAGACGTAGGTGACCAGGCAGATGTCCAGCAGCGGGCGGGGAATCTCGCCGTCGTCGTCGAGCTTGCCCTGGGTGCGGAACCAGACCTGGGACCGGGGGTCGCGTACCTCACCGACGGTGCCGAACGGCGGCGCGTCCACATACCGCAGATCGATCGCGGCCCGGGACTCCAGCAGCCGCTCGGCCACGCCCGGGTCGACGAACCGGTCGGCGTAGCGCGGCAGCATCTCCGCGGCGGTGGGCAGCTCCAGCGGGTCCGGCGCCGGCGGCATCGGTTCCTGGTGCTCCAGCCCGTCCTCGGTCACCTGGAAGGAGGCCGAGAGGTGGAAGATCGGCTGGCCGTGCTGGACGGCGACGACCCGGCGGGTGGTGAAGGACCGGCCGTCGCGGATGCGGTCGACGGTGTACACGATGGGTGCGCCGGGGTCCCCGGGACGCAGGAAGTAGGCGTGCAGGGAATGCGGCGGACGGTCGGCGGGGACCGTCCGCCCGGCCGCGACCAAGGCCTGGGCGGCGACCTGGCCGCCGAAGACCCGGGGCACGACCGAGGGACGGCTCTGGCCGCGGAAGATGTCCTGCTCGATCCGCTCAAGGGCGAGCAGACCGAGCAGGGACTCCAGTGCGTCGTTCACGTGCTGTGGCCCTTGCGGCCTAGAGGCCCATGGACTTGGCGATGATCGACTTCATGACCTCGCTGGTGCCGCCGTAGATGCGGTTGACGCGGTTGTCGGCGTAGAGGCGGGCGATCGGGTACTCGTTCATGTAGCCGTAACCGCCGTGCAGCTGGAGGCACTTGTCGATGACGCGGTGGGCGACCTCGGTGCAGAAGAGCTTGGCGCTCGCGGCCTCGGCCGGGGACAGCTCGCCCGCGTCGAGGGCTTCCAGGGTGCGGTCGGCGACGGCCTGTGCGGCGTCCACCTCGGCCTGGCAGGCGGCCAGCTCGAACTTGGTGTTCTGGAAGGAGGCGACGGTCTTGCCGAAGATCGTGCGCTCCTGCACGTACTCCTTGGCGAACCGGACGGCCGCCGCGGCCTGCGCGTACGCACCGAAGGCGATGCCCCAGCGCTCCGAGGCGAGGTTCAGGCCCAGGTAGGAGAAGCCCTTGTTCTCCTCGCCGAGCAGGTCCTCGACCGGCACCTTGACGTCGACGAACGCCAGCTCGGCGGTGTCGGAGACCTTCAGGCCGAGCTTGTCCAGCTTGCGGCCGACGGAGTAACCCGCGGACGTGGTGTCGACGGCGAACAGGGAGATACCGAAGCGGCGGTCGTCCTCCTTCGGCGCGGCGGTACGGGCGCAGACGATCACGCGGTCGGCGTGCACGCCGCCGGTGATGAAGGTCTTGGCGCCGTTGAGCACGTAGTGCGTGCCGTCGTCGGAGAGCTTCGCGGTGGTCTTCATGCCCGCGAGGTCGGAGCCGGTGCCCGGCTCGGTCATCGCGAGGGCCCACATCTCCTCGCCGGAGACGAACTTCGGCAGGAAGCGCTTCTTCTGCTCGTCGGTGGCGAGCATCTTGATGTACGGCAGACCGAGCAGGACGTGCACGCCGGAGCCGCCGAAGGAGACACCCGCGCGCGAGGTCTCCTCGTACATCACGGCCTCGAACTTGTACGAGTCTATGCCCGCGCCGCCGTACTCCTCGTCGACACGGATGCCGAAGACGCCCAGCTCGGCGAGCTTGTAGTAGAAGTCGCGCGGGGTCTGGCCGGCCGCGAACCACTCGTCGTACACCGGTACGACCTCGGCCTCGATGAAGGCGCGCAGGGTCTCCCGGAACGCCTCGTGATCCTCGTTGAACACCGTACGGCGCATGCCATGGCCTCCTTAGACCGCCGCGTCTGGCTAAGCGCTTGCTCAGCTTCTCTCCGAAGCGAAAGCTACCCGCCAGTCACTAAAGCTGTCCAGAGGTGAACGAGACCGGTGGGCGACGCCACACCCCGCCCCGCATGCGCCGCACCCCACCCCGTACGCGCTACACCCCCGGCACCCCCGCCCCCACGGACTCCCCCGCCACCGCACCGAACGCGCCCAGCGCCAGCCGGTGCAGCAGTTCCGCCATCTCCGTACGGCCCGGGAGGGCGCCCGGACGGCCGAGGTGCGGGGTGGAGTTGAGCAGGCCGAAGACGGCATGCACCGCGGCGCGGGCCTGGGACTCGGAGGGGACCGGGTGGACCCGCCGGACGACCTCCACCCACAGCTCCACATACTGCCGCTGGAGCTGGCGGACCCGCTTGCGGTCGGCCTCCCGCAGCCGGTCCAGCTCGCGGTCGTGCAGGGTGATCAGCGGCCGGTCGTCCAGCGCGAAGTCGATATGGCCGTCGATCAGCGCATGCAGCACCGCCTCGGGGCTCCCCCCGCCCTCCGCCACCCGCATCCGGCCGCCCGCCAGCAGTCGCTCGCTGATGCCGACCAGCAGCTCGGCGAGCATCGCGTCCTTGCCGGCGAAGTGCCGGTAGAGGCCAGGACCGGAGATGCCCACGGCCGCCCCTATCTCATCCACTCCGACGCCGTGGAAGCCGCGCTCCGCGAAGAGCCGGGCCGCCTCCTTGAGGATCTGCTCGCGGCGACTGGTCGGGGCGGAGGCCTGCGCATTACTCATGCCGTCGATTGTAGACAGCCGGGTTAGTGCTCGTTAACCTGAAGGCAAAGTGGTTAACGCCCATTAACCCGGATGGCCCGGCAGCCGCGGACCGCGGCACCGGGACAGCCGACCGAGCAAGGGGGCTCGTACTGATGGAGCAGGCACCGGTGCTGGGGAGTACCGCCGATCCGGCGTCCGACTCCTGGCGGACCAACGAGGCCGCGCACCGCGAGCTGGCCGCGGAGCTGCGCGAGAAGCTCGCGACGGCCCGGCTGGGCGGCGGCGAGAAGGCCAGGGCGCGGCACACGTCGCGCGGCAAGCTGCTGCCCCGCGACCGCGTGGACGCCCTGCTGGACCCCGGTTCGCCGTTCCTGGAGCTGGCGCCGCTGGCCGCGGAGGGGATGTACGGCGGGGCCGCACCGGCCGCCGGCGTGATCGCCGGCATCGGCCGGGTCTCCGGCCGCGAGACGGTGATCGTCGCCAATGACGCCACGGTCAAGGGCGGCACCTACTACCCGATGACGGTCAAGAAGCATCTGCGGGCGCAGGAGATCGCCCTGGAGAACCGTCTCCCCTGCCTCTACCTCGTGGACTCCGGCGGCGCCTTCCTGCCGATGCAGGACGAGGTCTTCCCCGACCGCGAGCACTTCGGGCGGATCTTCTACAACCAGGCGCGGATGTCCGGCGCCGGTATCCCGCAGATCGCCGCCGTCCTCGGCTCGTGCACGGCGGGCGGCGCCTACGTCCCCGCGATGAGCGACGAGGCCGTGATCGTCCGCAATCAGGGCACGATCTTCCTGGGCGGCCCGCCGCTGGTGAAGGCCGCCACCGGCGAGGTGGTCACCGCCGAGGAGCTGGGCGGCGGCGAGGTGCACGCCAAGACCTCCGGGGTCACCGACCATCTCGCCGAGGACGACGCCCATGCGCTGCGCCTGGTGCGCAGCATCGTCGGCACCCTCGGCGAGCGCGAGCCGCTCCCGTGGACCGTGCGGACCGTCGAGGAGCCCAAGGCCGACCCGGCCGGTCTGTACGGGGCGGTGCCCGCCGACTCCCGTACGCCCTATGACGTCCGGGAGGTGATCGCCCGGCTCGTGGACGGCTCGCGCTTCGCGGAGTTCAAGGCGGAGTACGGCACGACCCTGGTCACCGGTTTCGCCCATCTGCACGGCCACCCGGTCGGCATCGTCGCCAACAACGGCATCCTGTTCTCCGAATCCGCCCAGAAGGGCGCCCACTTCATCGAGCTGTGCGACCAGCGCGGCATCCCGCTGCTGTTCCTCCAGAACATCTCCGGCTTCATGGTCGGCCGCTCGTACGAGGCCGGCGGTATCGCCAAGCACGGCGCGAAGATGGTGACGGCGGTGGCCTGCACCCGCGTACCCAAACTGACGGTCGTCATCGGCGGCTCCTACGGGGCGGGCAACTACTCCATGTGCGGCCGGGCCTACTCCCCCCGCTTCCTGTGGATGTGGCCGAACGCCAAGATCTCGGTGATGGGCGGCGAACAGGCCGCCTCCGTCCTCGCCACCGTCAAGCGCGACCAGCTGGAGGCGCACGGCGAGGAGTGGAGCGCCGAGGACGAGGCCGCCTTCAAGGCGCCGGTCCGCGAGCAGTACGAGACCCAGGGCAACGCCTATTACGCGACCGCGCGGCTGTGGGACGACGGGGTCATCGACCCGCTGGAGACCCGGCAGGTGCTGGGGCTGGCGCTGACCGCCTGCGCCAACGCGCCACTGCCCCAGAAGGACAGCACAGCGCCCGGCTACGGCGTCTTCCGGATGTGAGAGGGATGTCCCCAGCAATGGCCACCAATTTCGACACCGTGCTCATCGCCAACCGCGGCGAGATCGCGGTCCGCGTCATCCGTACGCTGCGCGCCCTCGGCATCCGCTCGGTCGCCGTCTTCAGCGACGCGGACGCCGACGCCCGGCACGTCCGGGAGGCCGACACGGCCGTACGGATCGGTCCGGCCCCGGCCGCCGAGAGCTATCTGTCCGTGGAGCGGCTGCTGGACGCGGCCGCCCGGACCGGCGCGCAGGCGGTCCATCCGGGCTACGGCTTCCTCGCCGAGAACGCCGCCTTCGCCCGCGCCTGCGCGGACGCCGGGCTGGTCTTCATCGGCCCGTCCGCCGAGGCCATCGAGCTGATGGGCGACAAGATCCGGGCCAAGGAGACGGTGCGCGAAGCCGGCGTCCCGGTCGTCCCCGGCTCCTCGGGCAGCGGGCTGACCGATGAGCAACTGGCCGCCGCGGCCCGTGAGATCGGCATGCCGGTGCTGCTCAAGCCGTCCGCGGGCGGCGGCGGCAAGGGCATGCGGCTGGTCCGCGACGAGGCGCTGCTGGCCGACGAGATCGCCGCCGCCCGCCGCGAGGCCCGCTCCTCCTTCGGCGACGACACCCTCCTCGTCGAGCGCTGGATCGACCGCCCCCGGCACATCGAGATCCAGGTGCTGGCGGACGGCCACGGCAACGTCATCCACCTCGGCGAGCGCGAGTGCTCCCTCCAGCGCCGCCACCAGAAGGTCATCGAGGAGGCCCCCTCGGTCCTGCTGGACGAGGCCACCCGCGCCGCGATGGGCGAGGCGGCCGTGCAGGCGGCCCGCTCCTGCGGCTACCGCGGCGCCGGCACCGTCGAGTTCATCGTCCCGGGCAAGGACCCGGCCTCGTACTTCTTCATGGAGATGAACACCCGCCTCCAGGTCGAGCACCCGGTCACCGAGCTCATCACCGGTCTCGACCTGGTGGAGTGGCAGCTGCGGGTCGCGGCCGGCGAGCATCTCCCCTTCGCCCAGGAGGACATCGCCCTCTCCGGGCACGCCATCGAGGCGCGGATCTGCGCCGAGGACCCGGCCCGCGACTTCCTGCCGACCGGCGGCACGGTGCTGACGCTCCACGAGGTGCAGGGCGACGGGCTGCGCACGGACTCCGGTCTGTCCCAGGGCGTGGAGGTCGGCAGCCGCTACGACCCGATGCTGTCCAAGGTCATCGCCCATGGCCCGGACCGGGCGAGCGCGCTGCGCCGGCTGCGGGCCGCGCTGGCGGAGACGGTCACCCTCGGGGTGACCACCAACGCCGGTTTCCTGCGGCGGCTGCTGGCCCACCCGGACGTGGTCTCCGGCGAGCTGGACACCGGGCTGGTGGAGCGCGAGGCGGCCGGTCTGGTCGACAGCGGGGTGCCGGACGAGGTGTATGCGGCGGCCGCCGCGGTACGCCAGGCCGCCCTGGAGCCGGCGGTGGCCGAGGGCGGCTGGCGCGACCCGTTCGCCGCGCCGGACGGCTTCCGCCTCGGCGGCGAGCCCGCGCCCGTCCGCCACTGGCTGCGCGTCCCCGGCCACGACCCGGTCGCCCACGACGTACGGCCGGGTGCACAACCGGCCGGGCAGGTCGCACCGGACCGCGTACGGGTCACCGTCGACGGGGTGCTGCACACCTTCCACCACAGCGGCGACTGGCTCGGCCGGGACGGCGACTCCTGGCAGGTGACCACGTACGACCCGGTCGCGGCGGCGCTGCGCGGAGCCGCCGGGGCGCACGGCGCGGACACCCTGGCCGCCCCGATGCCGGGCACCGTCACCGTCGTCAAGGTGGCCGTCGGCGACGAGGTGGCCGCGGGCCAGGGCCTGCTGGTGGTCGAGGCGATGAAGATGGAACACGTCATCTCCGCACCGCACGCCGGGACCGTCACCGAACTGGACGTCACCGCGGGCGCCACCGTCGCCATGGACCAGATCCTGGCCGTCATCGCCCCCCACGAGAACCCCGAAGACGCCGCCGCGTCCGCGACGGCACCCGCCGACGAGCAGGGGAGCGCCTCATGACCGCGGCCGGACTGCCGATGCAGGTCACCGCGGAGGGGCTGCCCACCCGCGTACGGATCCATGAGGTCGGCGCGCGCGACGGGCTACAGAACGAGCAGACCGTCGTGCCCACGGAGATCAAGGCCGAGTTCATCCACCGGCTCGCCGACGCGGGCCTGCCGACCGTCGAGGCCACCAGCTTCGTCCACCCCAAGTGGGTGCCCCAACTCGCCGACGCGGAGCAGCTGTTCCCGCTGCTGGGCGATCTCGACCCGCACCGGCTGCCCGTCCTGGTGCCCAACGAACGCGGTCTGGACCGTGCGCTCGCCCTGGGCGCCCGCCGGGTCGCGGTGTTCGGCAGCGCCACCGAGTCCTTCGCCAAGGCCAACCTCAACCGCACGGTCGACGAGGCGCTGGCGATGTTCGCGCCGGTCGTCGCGCGGGCCAGGGACGCCAAGGTGCAGGTCCGCGGCTATCTCTCGATGTGCTTCGGCGACCCCTGGGAGGGCCCGGTGCCCGTCGCGCAGACCGTCCGGGTCTGCCGGGCGCTGCTCGACCTGGGCTGCGACGAGCTGAGCCTGGGCGACACCATCGGCGTGGCCACCCCCGGCCATGTGCAGACCCTGCTGGCCTCCCTCAACGAGGCCGGTATCCCCACCTCCCGTATCGGTGTGCACTTCCACGACACCTACGGGCAGGCCCTCGCCAACACCTTCGCCGCGCTTCAGCACGGCGTCACCACCATCGACGCCTCGGCGGGCGGCCTCGGCGGCTGCCCGTATGCCAAGAGCGCCACCGGCAACCTCGCCACCGAAGACCTCGTGTGGATGCTGCACGGCCTCGGCATCGAGACCGGGGTCGACCTGGACCGGCTGACCGCCACCAGTGTGTGGATGGCCGAGGTCCTGGGCCGGCCGAGCCCCTCGCGCACCCTCCGCGCCCTCTCCCACCAGGAGTGACCCTCATGTCCCTTGACCACCGTCTGCCCGCCGAGCTGGAAGAACTCCGGCGTACGGTCGAGGCGTTCGCGCACGACGTCGTCGCCCCGAAGATCGGCGAGTACTACGAGCAGCATGCGTTCCCGTACGAGATCGTGCAGGAGATGGGCCGGATGGGCCTGTTCGGCCTGCCGTTCCCCGAGGAGTACGGCGGGATGGGCGGCGACTATCTCGCCCTCGGCATCGCCCTGGAGGAGCTGGCCCGGGTCGACTCCTCGGTGGCCATCACCCTGGAGGCCGGCGTCTCCCTGGGCGCCATGCCGGTCTACCACTTCGGCACGGAGGAGCAGAAGCGCGAGTGGCTGCCCAAGCTGTGCAGCGGTGAGATGCTCGGCGCCTTCGGCCTCACCGAACCGGACGGCGGCTCGGACGCCGGCGCCACCCGTACCACTGCCGTACGGGACGGCGGGGACTGGGTGATCAACGGCAGCAAGTGCTTCATCACCAACTCCGGTACGGACATCACCGGCCTGGTCACGGTCACCGCCGTCACCGGCCGCAAGGACGATGGCTCCCCGCGGATCTCCTCGATCATCGTGCCGTCCGGCACCCCCGGCTTCACGGTCGGCACCCCGTACTCCAAGGTCGGCTGGAGCGCCTCGGACACCCGCGAGCTGTCGTTCGCAGGCGTCCGGGTCCCGGCCGCCAACCTGCTGGGCGAGGAGGGCCGCGGCTACGCCCAGTTCCTGCGCATCCTCGACGAGGGCCGGATCGCCATCGCGGCGCTGGCCACCGGCCTGGCGCAGGGCTGTGTGGACGAGTCGGTGCGCTACGCCAAGGAGCGGCGGGCCTTCGGCCGCGCGATCGGCAGCAACCAGGCCATCCAGTTCAAGCTCGCCGACATGGAGATGCGCGCGCACACCTCCCGGCTGGCCTGGCGCGACGCCGCGTCCCGGCTGGTGCACGGCGAGCCCTTCAAGAAGGAGGCCGCCCTCGCCAAGCTCTACTCCTCCGAGATCGCGGTGGACAACGCCCGCGAGGCCACCCAGATCCACGGCGGGTACGGCTTCATGAACGAGTACCCGGTCGCCCGGATGTGGCGGGACGCCAAGATCCTGGAGATCGGCGAGGGCACCAGCGAGGTCCAGCGGATGCTGATCGCCCGGGAGCTGGGGGTCTAGGAAGGTACCCGGCCGGGCGGCCGCAGCCGCCCGGCCGGATCGCTCACTTCGCCGGCCAGGGCACTTCCGGCGAGCGGTAGTAGTTGATGCCCAGCGCGTCCCACCGCGGCCCCTGGGCCGCCAGCCGCACCTTGTAGTCGTCCCAGTCGTGCGTGGACGCCGGGGACCAGCCCAGCTCCGCGATGCCCGGAAGCCGCGGGAAGGCCATGTACTCGATGTGGGCGGAGGTGGAGAGGGTCTCCGACCACAGGGGCGCCTCGACGCCGAGGACGGAGCCTGCGGGCGCACCGTCGAGGTAACTGCCCGGGTCCCAGTCGTAGGACCGCTCGACGCCGACATAGCCGGCCCAGGACAGGCCCAGCGGCGTGTTCTTGTCGTACTTCATGTCGAGGTAGGCGCGGTCGGCCGGCGAGAGGATCAGCTTGGTGCCGTTCCTGGCGGCGTCGACGACCTGGTTGCGCTCCGCCGTGCCCGTCTTGTCGTAACCCCAGTACTGGGCGGCGGCGCCCTTCGCCGGGTGCGCCCCGGTCAGCTGGTGCCAGCCGATCACGCTCTTGCCGTACTTGGCGACCAAAGGCTGCACCTTGTCCATGAAGGTCACGTAGTCCTCATGACTGGTGGAGTGTGCCTCGTCACCGCCGATGTGCAGCGCGCGGCCCGGCGTCAGGGCCGCCAGCTCGCGCAGGACGTCGTCCACGAACTCATACGTCTCCTTCTTGGGGACGCACAGCGAGCTGAAGCCGACCTGGGTGCCGGTGTAGAGCGGCGGTGCCTGGCCGTTGCAGTTGAGCGGGGCATAGGAGGCCAGTGCGGCGTTGGTGTGGCCCGGCATGTCGATCTCGGGGACGACGGTCAGATAGTGGGCGGCGGCGTAACGGATGATCTCGCGGTAGTCGTCCTGGGTGTAGTAGCCGCCGGGGCCGCCGCCGACCTGGGTGGAGCCGCCGTAGGTCGCCAGCCGCGGCCAGGACTTGAGGGCGATCCGCCAGCCCTGGTCGTCGGAGAGGTGCAGATGCAGCTTGTTGATCTTGTACATGGCGAGCTGGTCGATATACCGCTTGACCTGCGCGACGGTGAAGAAGTGCCGGGAGACGTCGAGCATCGCGCCGCGGTAGGCGTAGCGCGGGGAGTCGGCGATGGTGCCCCCGGCGATCCGCCACGGCCCGGAACGGTCGCGCTGCCGCTCCGCGTCGGGGGGCAGCAGCTGGCGCAGGGTCTGGACGCCGTGGAAGAGGCCGGCCGGGCGGGCGGCGCTGATCGTGACCGCGCGGCCGCCGGAGGTCAGCCGGTAGCCCTCGGCGCCCAGGCCCTTGGTGCCGCTGCCGCCGAGCCGGAGGACGATGCCGTCCCGGCCGTCCTTGGTCACCGGAAGGCCGTGGCCGGTGGCGGGCCGCAGCAGGCCCGCCAGATACCCGGCGATCTTCTTGCCCTCGCCGGAGCCGTCCGGCACACGGATCCGGGTGCCCTCGCCGAGGGTGTACGCCTCCCCGCCGCCGCGTACGGACGCGGGCGCGGGGATCACCTGGTCCAGTGGGGTGGCGGCCGGGGCGGCGGCACCGGGCCCGCCCAAGGGCGGTACGGCGGCGGCCCCCAGCCCCGCGGCCGCGGCCAGCAGCAGCGAGAACAGCAGTCTGCGTCGTCTCATCGACGGTCCCTTTCGGCGAACCTCGTGCATGACGTCGTGCATGGCATGGAGCGACCGAACGGTGACCATGCGTACCGTGAGCCTGGATTCCGGTCAAGGTTTAGACCACTTTCCGGCCGCCAAATCGGGTACGTGCCCGATACCGGGCAGATTTCTTGCGTATCTTCGCGCCGCCCCGCAATATCGACGGGTGCTCGAACGCCGTAACCGCAGCGCTGAGGCGCCGCACGAAGACCTGGTGGACCACCTGGTGCGCAGCACACCGCTTCAGCGCGGTGAGGCAGCCCGGGTGGTGCTCGACGTGCTGGCGTACTTCGACGAGACGACAGAGGAATTCGTCCGCCGGCGCCATCGGGAGCTCCAGTCCCACGGACTGCGCAACGAGGAGATCTTCGAACGGATCCGCCACGAGCTGCCGCACCGCGCCGTGGCCCCGCCCGATCTCTCGGCCCGCCAGCTGCGCCGCCTCGTCTACGGCTGACGGCCACGCCCGGGGCGCCGGGCGGCACGAACCATTGCCACAACGTTTTCTCGGAGGGTCACTGTATGTGCGGGATCGTCGGCTATATCGGCAAACGTGATGTTGCTCCGCTGCTCCTGGAGGGCCTCCAGCGCCTGGAGTACCGCGGCTACGACTCGGCGGGCATCGCCATCCACGCCAAGGGCACCGGCAAGGCCGCAGGCGGCCTGAAGACGGCCAAGGCCAAGGGCCGGGTCCGTGAGCTGGAGTCGCGGGTGCCGAAGCGCTTCGCGGGCACCACGGGCATCGCGCACACCCGCTGGGCCACCCACGGCGCGCCCACCGACGAGAACGCCCACCCGCACCTCGACACCGAGGGCAAGGTCGCGGTCGTCCACAACGGCATCATCGACAACGCCTCCGACCTGCGCGCCCGGCTGACCGCCGAGGGCATCACCTTCGCCTCCGAGACCGACACCGAGGTGCTGGCCCACCTCATCGGCAGGTCCACGGCCGAGAAGCTGGAGGAGAAGGTCCGCGAGGCGCTGCGGCACATCGAGGGCACGTACGGCATCGCCGTGCTGCACGCCGACTTCCCCGACCGGATCGTCGTCGCCCGCAACGGCTCCCCGGTCGTGCTCGGCATCGGTGAGCACGAGATGTTCGTCTCCTCGGACGTCGCCGCCCTGGTCTCGCACACCCGCCAGGTCGTCACCCTCGACGACGGCGAGATGGCCACCCTCAAGGCCGACGACTACCGCACGTACACCACCGAGGGCTCGCGGACCACGTCCGCTCCGGAGACCGTCGAGTATGCGGCCGAGTCGTACGACCTGGGCGGCCACGACACCTACATGCACAAGGAGATCTCCGAGCAGGCGGACGCGGTGGACCGCGCACTGCGCGGCCGGATCGACGACCGCTTCTCCACCGTGCACCTCGGCGGCCTGAACCTCGACGCCCGTGAGGCGCGCGGGGTCCGCCGGGTGAAGATCCTGGGCTGCGGCACCTCGTACCACGCGGGCCAGATCGGCGCGCAGATGATCGAGGAGCTGGCCCGTATCCCCTCGGACGCCGAGCCGGCCTCCGAGTTCCGCTACCGCAACCCGGTCGTGGACCCCGACACGCTCTACGTGGCGGTCTCCCAGTCCGGCGAGACCTACGACGTGCTGGCGGCCGTCCAGGAGCTCAAGCGCAAGGGCGCCCGGGTGCTGGGCCTGGTCAACGTGGTCGGCTCGGCGATCGCCCGGGAGACCGACGGCGGCATCTACGTGCACGCGGGCCCCGAGGTCTGCGTGGTCTCCACCAAGTGCTTCACCAACATGGTGGTCTCCTTCGCGCTGCTCGCCCTGCACCTCGGCCGCATCCGTGACCTGTCCGTCGCGGACGGCAAGCGGATCATCGAGGGCCTGCGCAAGCTGCCCGCGCAGATCGACGAGATCCTCGAAACCGAGGCGGACATCAAGAAGATGGCCGAGCTCTACGCGGACGCCAAGTCGATGATGTTCATCGGCCGGGTGCGCGGTTACCCGGTGGCGCGCGAGGCCTCCCTGAAGCTCAAGGAGGTCTCCTACATCCACGCCGAGGCCTACCCGGCCTCGGAGCTGAAGCACGGCCCGCTCGCCCTCATCGAGCCCGCCATGCCGACCGTCGCGATCGTCCCCGACGACGACCTGCTGGAGAAGAACCGCGCCGCGCTGGAGGAGATCAAGGCCCGCAGCGGCCGCATCCTGGCCGTCGCGCACCAGGAGCAGGAGAAGGCCGACCACACCATCGTCGTCCCGAAGAACGAGCCCGAGCTGGACCCGATCCTCATGGGCATCCCGCTGCAACTGCTCGCCTACCACACGGCATTGGCCCTCGGCCGGGACATCGACAAGCCCCGCAACCTCGCCAAGTCCGTGACGGTGGAGTAGAACCCGTGGGTCGCCGCGGTGGAGTGGCCGCCCTGGGGCACGATTCGGGCCCCAGGCTCACGGCAAGGTAATCCACCCCACCACCGCAGCGGCAATTGAGCAACACCCACGGCGCCCAGCCACCTCCGCGAAAGCGGCGGCGGTTCAGCCGCAAAAGCAGGCAGGCGGCTCCGCGAGCGTGCCACCATACGCGCGCGGAGCCGCCGCCTCCCCTTGGCCGGCGTCGCCCATACGCCGGCGGGACGCCACCGCCCCGGGAACCGTCACCTCCCGGCCGGCAGCACGAAGTTGCCGTGCGCGCGGCCGCCGGGCCCGTGACGCGGCGCGCCCACGTGACCGTTTTCTACCCCTCACCCGCACACAATTCACCTGCGCGGGCCGGGAGAAATGCGGCTGCGCACCATCCCCATGACGCCCCCTCAACTGTGCACATACCGCGAAGAACCGATCATGCGCGAGGCGCGAAGGGGTCGCGCGGCGAGGGGAGTTGGGCCGCGCCGGGGAGGCGTCAGGGAATCACGATCACCGGGCGCTGCGCCCGGCGGGCCAGCCGGCCGGCCACCGAGCCGAAGATCCGGCCGACAATGCCGTGCGTGGAGCCGACCACGATCGCGTCGGCCTCGTACTCCCGGCCGACCTCCTCCAGCTCGTGGCAGATGTCGCCGCCGCGCTCGACGAGGATCCAGGAGACCTCGCTGAGGTGGTCGGCGCAGGCCAGCTCCAGGCCGAGCACTTCGGTGCGGTGATCCGGTACGTCCACGAAGACCGGGGGCTCACAGCCGGCCCAGACGGTCGTCGGCAGCCGGTTGGCCACATGGACGATGATCAACCCGGAGCCGAGGCGCCGGGCCATACCGATTGCATACGCCAACGCTCGCTCGCTCGACATGGAGCCGTCGAAGCCGACCACGACGCCGTGCCGGAAGGCGGGGTCGCAGGAGTGGCGCGTCTTTTCCGCCGCTTCGAGGTCCGCCATCGGATCGGCGACCTGCTTGCGGTCCGCGGGTTCGGGGATTTCGTGACCGGCCATTGGTGTCTCGGCGAGGACGTCCTCTTGCGGAGGGGCGAACGGGGAACGGCGATTGACTTGATCCGGCAGTTGACTGAGCTGGCTCGCTCGAGGTGCGGGAGCCATAGTTCAAAGAGGAACGATAAGACCGGGAATCATCTTCCCAACCTGATACCCCAAGAGTACGGCGCCAGTCCCCCGCTGCCCAGACTTCACCACGGACGCGGGGCGCCCGTGCGAGGTGGGGTGGGGCCTCGAACGTTCCCCGGAGCATGCCGGAGCGTGGCGCGGATGGCAATGCCCCGGCCTGCCCCCGTACGTACCCCTCGCGGTGACCCATGATCGCCGACGGCGTTGTAGTAGCAGCCAGCCCGAGGGGAGCACACGGTGCCGTTGCCGTCCGACAGATCACCCGACCCAGTGAGCGATGTCATGCGCTGGGGAGCCTTCAGTTGCGCCCTGGTGCCCTTCGTACTGATCATCAGCGGCGCCTCCTGGGCCGGCGCGGCGGGCACCGCAGCCGGTCTGGCCGCGGTGACCTGCGCCTGCCGTGCCCTGCTGCGGCAATCCGAACGGACCGCCGCGCGGATCCGCGTACGGGAGACCGGAAGGCACCGGGACAGAAGGGACTATTTGGGGTCCGCGGCGCACGGGAGCGGTCGGCACTCCGAAGGGCGTACGCCGGTCGATTGAGGCGCTTGCAAGTCTGCGCGCGACCGTTTTCAGCCAACTTCCGGCCGAGGTCCGCACCTTGTCCCCAACCCCCCTCAACCCTGGTGTGAGCTGGGAGGAAAGGACCGCTGGGCATGGTTGTGCCCTACTGCGAACGGGCAGAGCCGAGACGCGTACTTCCCATGTAGGCCCGACGAGTGGAACGCTTCGTGATCGAATGCTTCGCGCCAAGTTGCCATATCGACATACCAGCGGGTGGTGAACTTGGCACTCCATCCTCACGGAACACAGTAGATTCGATCTTGGTAGTAACGGCGGGGGAACTGTGCAGGACCGAGAGGGCGAGACGACCGAGGGGGGCTTAAGTGCCATGAGCCAGGACTCCGCTGCCGTACCAGATGCCGCACGCAAGCTCGCCGCCCGACGACGCCGCGAAATAGTCGCGGTGCTCCTCTTCAGTGGCGGCCCCATTTTCGAGAGCTCCATTCCGCTCTCGGTCTTCGGCATCGACCGCCAAGACGCAGGCGTTCCGCGGTACCGGCTACTTGTGTGCGCGGGCGAAGATGCGCCTTTGCGCACGACCGGGGGGCTCGAACTGTCGGCCCCCTACGGGCTGGAGGCGATCTCCCGTGCCGGGACGGTCGTCGTACCGGCCTGGCGTTCCATCACGCAGGCCCCGCCGCCCGCGGCGCTCGATGCGCTGCGCCGCGCGCATGAAGAAGGGGCCAGAATCGTCGGGTTGTGCACGGGGGCGTTCGTCCTCGCCGCGGCCGGACTTCTCGACGGCCGCCCGGCCACGACCCATTGGATGTACGCACCGACGCTCGCCAAGCGTTACCCGTCCGTCCATGTGGACCCCCGCGAGCTCTTCGTCGACGACGGCGATGTGCTCACGTCCGCGGGAACGGCGGCCGGCATCGATCTGTGTCTGCACATCGTGCGCACCGACCACGGCGCGGACGCCGCGAACGCGCTGGCCCGCCGGCTCGTCGTGCCGCCCCGGCGCACCGCGTCCGACATGGGGCACCAGCGCTACCTCGACAGGTCATTACCTGAAGAGATCGGCGCCGACCCGCTGGCCGAGGTCGTCGCCTGGGCGCTGGAGCACCTCCACGAGCAGTTCGACGTGGAGACCCTGGCCGCGCGCGCGTACATGAGCCGCCGCACCTTCGACCGGCGCTTCCGGTCCCTTACGGGGAGCGCTCCGTTGCAGTGGCTGATCACCCAGCGGGTGCTACAGGCTCAGCGGCTGCTGGAGACCTCCGACTATTCGGTGGACGAGGTCGCGGGGCGCTGCGGATTCCGCTCGCCGGTCGCCCTGCGCGGCCACTTCCGCAGGCAGCTGGGCGCCTCGCCTGCCGCCTACCGGGCGGCCTACCGCGCCCGCCGGCCGCAGAACGGGGCACCCGACCCCGCGCTCAGACCGGAGCGGGCCGAGCGTGCCGAGCGGCCGGAGCGCGAGCGGGCGGCCCTGGGGGCGGGCGCGGAGCGGTTCTCCGCCGCCGCGCTGGCCGGCCATGGCCTGGCCTCCGCCGAATCGGGCGAAGCGGGCAAACCGCAGTCGGACGTCTACTCCTCCCGGCTGCCGGAGACCTCGGTGGGGAGGGGAGCCGCCCGCCCCGTGCTGCCCGGACAGCGCGAGCGCCCCGTAGGGTGAGATGTATGAACGATCGCATGGTGTGGATCGACTGCGAGATGACCGGACTCTCGCTGGCGAATGACGCGCTCATCGAGGTGGCCGCACTGGTCACCGACTCGGAGCTGAATGTGCTGGGCGACGGGGTGGATGTGGTGATCCGCCCCCCGGCCGAGGCACTCGGCACCATGCCGGAAGTGGTGCGCCAGATGCACACCGCCTCCGGACTGCTGGAGGAGCTGGACGGCGGGACGACGCTGGAAGCGGCCGAGGCACAGGTGCTTGCGTACATCAAGCAGCATGTGCCGGAGCCGCGGAAGGCGCCGCTGTGCGGCAATTCCGTCGGCACCGACCGCGGCTTCCTGCTGCGCGACATGCCGACGCTGGAGGAGTATCTCCACTACCGGATCGTCGATGTCTCGTCCGTGAAGGAACTGGCCCGGCGCTGGTACCCGCGGGCCTACTTCAACAGTCCGGACAAGAACGGCAATCACCGGGCGCTGGCGGACATCCGCGAATCCATCGCGGAACTGCGCTACTACCGCGAGGCCGTCTTCGTGCCGCAGCCCGGCCCCGACTCGGACACCGCGAAGGCCATCGCCGCCAAGCACGTCCTTCCTGCTGAGCAGCAGTCCACACCGTAGTGAGGCACAGGGCGCGTGTCGTGCGGGTCCCGGCGGGGTCCGCACGACACGCCCTCGGCCCCGGGACACGAAACCTGGGCGCGAGCACCCCTCCGGACCCTGTACACTTTTTCTCAGCCGGTGGGGAAAAAGAACCACACAGCACCGGTCATGGTGGGTATAGCTCAGCTGGTAGAGCACCTGGTTGTGGTCCAGGATGTCGCGGGTTCAAGTCCCGTTACTCACCCCACATCAAGGCCCCCGACCTCAGGTCGGGGGCCTTGGCGTTTTGCGGGCGTATATATAAGGAGCCGGTGCCGCGGCTCAGTAGCCGACGGTGAAGCGCTCGCCGAGGTGGCGGGGCCGCTCGATCTCGTCGAGGACGGCGACCGCGTAGTCCTCGGTGGTGATCCGGCTGGTGCCCCCGGCGTCGGTGATCAGTTCGTCGAGCGCGGTGCGGTAGCTGCCGGTGCGCTCGCCGGGCTCGATGGTGGCGGCCGGGCTGAGGCTGGTCCAGCGCACCCCGGAGACGGAGCGGAAGTAGTCGAGCGCGTCACCGTGGGCGTGCATGATCTGCAACAGGAACTCGGGGAGCCCCTCCGCGTCCCAGACCTGCTTGCCGTCCGGGGTGCGCAGCGAGCCGGCGCCGCCGACGGAGATCAGCCGGGGCGCGGTGTCGCCGAGGGTGCGCAGACCGGCGACGAGGGATTCGGCGGCGGGCGCGATCGTGGCGACATGGCCCGGTCCGTCGCCACCGCCGACCGCGCTGACCAGGACGTCCTGGCCCTTGGCCGCGGCGGCGACGGAGGCCGGGTCGAGGACGTCGCCGGTGGTCACGGTCAGGTCCGGATGCGTCGTGGTGATCTTCGCGGGGTCGCGGACGACCGCGGTGACCTGGTGACCGCGCCGGAGGGCCTCGTGGAGGATGCGGCTTCCGATGGTGCCGTTGGCCCCGAAGAGAGCGATCGTGGACATGGTGGTCTCCCAGCTGTTCTGTGCGTCCGGGGAAGGACTTCCGTTTTCCGTCAGCGGCCTCGCTGACGTCTTCTACGCTAGGGGGACCAGCGGGGCATTTCGGGGTAGCGAGGGGACCAGTGATGGTCAGAATGCGACAGGAGGGCAGGGATCCCGTTCCGGAGATCCGGGAGGTGGCGTTCTCCGCGCCGGCCGGGCGGCCGACGGGGGTGGAGGTGATGACGCTCGCGGAGCTGCGGGCGCGCGCCGACGCCTGTCAGCTGTCCGCCCCGCACCGCCCCGGCTTCCACCATCTGCTGATGCTGGACAGCGGCCGGCTGGTGCACAGCGTCGACTTCCGGGAGCACGTCCTCGCGCCGGGCGATCTGCTGTGGTCGCGCCCCGGGCAGGTCCAGCACTTCGGTGATCTGACGGGCGCGGAGGGGCGGCTGGTGCTCTTCGAGGCCGGCTTCCTGGACCCGGCGACCGCGGCCGCGGCCCGGATCGAGGACTGGTACGGGCCGCCCGTACGGCGTCCCGAGGGCGCGGCTGCGCGCGGCGTGGACGAGGCGATGCGGCAGCTGCACGGGGAGTTCGGGGCGCTGGGCGGGCTGCCGTTGGAGATCCATCTGGACGTGCTGCGGCATCTGCTGGCCGTACTGGTGCTGCGGGCCGCGTATCCGGGCGGGGAGCCCGACGGGGACGGGTCCTGTACGGCGAGCGCGGCCTATCTGCGCTTCCGGGACGCGGTGGAACGGGGCTTCACCCGCAGCCGCCGGGTCGCCGACTACGCCCGTTCGCTGGGCTATGCGCCGCGCACCCTCTCCCGGGCCACCGAGGCGTCCGCCGGGGTGGGCGCGAAGGAATTCATCGACCGGCGGGTGGCGCTGGAGGCCAAGCGGCTGCTGGCGCACGGCGATCAGTCCGCGGCCCGGATCGCGGACCGGCTGGGCTTCGCCGACGCCACCAACTTCAGCAAGTTCTTCCAGCGGCAGACGGGCACCACTCCGATCGCCTTCCGCACGGCGGTACGCAGCGGCGCGGGCTGAGGACGCGCCGTACACGGGGAGTTGCGTCGTCCGCGCGGCGGACGGCGGGGCGCAGCGGGTGGGGGAACTGTCCGCTGCGCCCCGCCTCGGGGACGAGCGGCCCGGTTGGGGGCCCGGACCGCCGGTGGGGGTCAGCCGGTGTACGCGCCGAAGGCCTTGGTGAAGTCCAGCGGGCTCTGCTCGATGGAGCTACAGGTCGGCTGGGCGGAGTTGCCCGCGCCGCCCGGGCAGGCCTTGTCGCGGGTCCCGGACCACATCGACAGCCAGGCCAGGTGCTTGTCCTGGGCGAACTTCACCAGCTCGGTGGCGTCGTCGGTCTTGAAGACCTCGTTCTGGACGTCGTTGACGCCGATCATCGGGGTCACGGCCACGGCCTTCCAGGCGGCCGCGTCGCTCAGGCCGAGCGCCTTCTTGATCTGGCCCTGGGTGGCGGTGGCGGCCTGGGTCGCGTAGGCGCCCATGTCGCCGTTGTAGGAGGGGCCGTAGTCCATCGCCATGATGTTCACGGCGGAGATCTTGACGCCGTTCTTCTTGGCGTCGGCGACCAGGTTCACCCCGTCCTGGGTCAGGCCCTCGGGCATGACCGGCAGGGTGAAGGAGACGTCCAGACCGGGGTGCTTCTTCTGGAGCTGGGTGATGGCCTGGGCGCGGCGGGTGTTGGCAGCGGTGTCGGGCAGCGCGCCGCCCTCGATGTCGAAGTCGGCCTTGGTGAGCTCGAACTGGTCGATGACCTTGCCGTACGCGGCGGCCAGCTCGTCCGCGGAACCACAGGCCACCCCGAGCTCGGAGCCGTTGGCGCCGCCGAAGGAGACCCGGACGTCGCCACCGGCCTTGCGCAGGGCGGGTATCTGCCGGGCCACCGCGTCGTTGCCGAGCTCGCCGGAGCCGCCCCACTTGGGGGTGCAGCCGCCGCCGGAGGTGACGAACGCCAGGGTGAAGTTCTTCACCCCGGTCTTCTGGGCGGTGCCGGCCAGGTCGTAGGCGGGGGCGAGCGAGGTGTCGACGTACGGGGCGAAGCCGGCCGCGGTCTTCGGGGCCTTCGTCGTGCCGCCCTGCGGTGCCTTGGCGGCCAGGGCCGAACCGGCGACGGCGAAGGCGCCGCCGGCCGCGACCAGGGCGGCCGCGCCGCTCACGATCAGCTTGGTGGTGCGGCTCTTGCGCCGGCGGTGTACCGAGGAACTCATCGCGTGCCTGCCTGTCGTCACATGGGGGGGGTGGAGTGCACCGTGGTGCGTCCCGCACGCTAGCGGCAGGGAAACGGACAAATGTCGGTAATGGTGCGGAGGTTGGGGGACTTATGAACGCCTTAAGGAAGCGGAAGGGAGTGGTTAAGAGCCGGGGGCACATGCCCGGCGGGGCGGACGTTCAGGGGCCGGTGCGCGCGGTCCGCCGCCGCCGGCCGCCGAGCGTGCGGCGCAGCCGGTGGCCCCGGCGGGTGCCGGGGCGGGCCCGCCGGTCGTCCAGCGCCAGCCAGACCCGTACCTCGGTGCCGCCGAGGACGGAGCGGCCGATGCGCACATCGCCGCCGGTGGACTCGGCCAGCCGCCGCACGATGTCCAGGCCGAGGCCGGTGGAGCCGTCCCCACCGCCGCCGTGGCCGCGGCGCAGCGCCGCGTCCGGGTCGGCGATGCCGGGGCCGGCGTCGGAGACCAGCACGATCACCGCCTCCTCCGCGTTGTGGACGTCTACCGCGAAGGCGGTGCCCTCGGGGGTGTGGCGGAAGACGTTGCCGAGCATCGCGTCCAGGGCGGCGGCGAGTTCGGGGCGGGCGACGGGGACGCGTACGGGGTGGTCCGCGCCGGCGATGCGTACGGTGCGGCCCTCGTCCTCGGCGAGCGCCGACCAGAAGCCCATCCGCTCGCGGATCACCTCGGCGGCGTCACAGCCGGCCGCGGCGGCCGCCTGCCGGGTCTGGGCCTTCTGTTCCCGGGCGGTGCGGATGATCTGGTCGACCTCGCGCTCCAGTTGCTCGACGGCGGCCCGGGTCTGCTCGGCGGCCGGGGTGTCGCCGAGCGAGGCCGTGTTGAGCCGGAGCACGGTCAGCGGGGTGCGCAGCCGGTGCGAGAGGTCGGCGGCCAGTTCGCGTTCGTTGGCCAGCAGTTGGACGACCTGGTCGGCCATGGAGTTGAAGGCGCTGGCCGCGGAGCGCAGTTCCTTGGGGCCGTCCTCCGGGACGCGGACGCCGAGTTTGCCCTTGCCGAGGTCGTGGGCGGCGCCGGCCAGCCGCTCCGCGGGCCGCACCATCCGGGTGCCGAGCCGGTCGGCGACGGCGACCGAGCCGATGATCAGCGCGAGGCCGACCCCGGCCAGCACCACCCAGGAGGTGGTGACGCCGTTGGTGAGCGCCGCGTCGGGGACGAAGACCTCGACGACAGCGATGCCGGAGGCGACGGCGGTCGGCTGGAGGAGCGAGGAGCCGCCGGTGACCGGTGAGATGGACGCCCGGCCGAGCTTGGCGGCGGCCTCGACGTCCTTCTGCGCGGCGCGCCGGGAGCCGATCTCGGCGGGCTTGCCGTTCTTCCCGCTCGCCGGGACATGGACCCCGATCCGGCCGCCGGGGCCGGTCTCCGCGCTGGCCACGGCGCGCTCCAGCTGGGGGCGGTCGGTGGTGATGGCGAGGACCGGGCCGATGGTGGCGGCCTGCCGCTCGGCATTGGAGTAGGCGCGGTCGCGGGCCAGCTCCTTGACGACCAGTCCGAGGGGGACGGCGAAGGCGACCACGACCATCGTGGTGACGGCCAGCGCCACCTTGACCAGGGCCCATCTCACTGTGTCTGATCCTTCTCTCCCGGACTCCGTCCGGGGGCACCCCCATCTCCGCCCGCGAGGCGCAGAAGTGCAGCTCTCGCCGTCCTCTGCGGCCCGGCGGCCTCGCGCGCGACGCTCACTGCGGCGGCTCCAGCTTCACCCCGACACCCCGCAGGGTGTGCAAGTAGCGCGGTTTCGCGGCGGTTTCGCCCAGCTTGCGGCGCAGCCAGGACAGATGGACGTCGATGGTCTGGTCGTCGCCGTAGGACTGCTGCCAGACCTCGGCGAGGAGTTCCTTGCGGGCGACGACGACGCCGGGGCGCCCGGCGAGGAAGGCCAGCAGATCGAATTCCCTGCGGGTCAGATCGAGGGCGACGCCGTCCAGTTCGGCCTGCCGGCGCAGCGGGTCGATGGACAGCCCGCCGACCCGGATCACTCGTGAGGGCGGTTCCGCGCCGGCCGCGGCGGCCCGGGAGCGGCGCAGCACGGCCGCCATCCGGGCCGAGAGGTGCTCGACGGAGAACGGCTTGGTGAGGTAGTCGTCGGCACCGTCGTTCAACAGCCGTACGATGTCGGCCTCGTCGTCCCGGGCAGTGGCGATGATCACGGGGACATCGGTGATGCCGCGGAGCATCTTCAGCGCCTCTCCCCCGTCCAGATCGGGCAGGCCGAGGTCGAGGATGACGACGTCGAAGCCGACGTGCGCCACCTCGCGGAGCGCCTCCAGGGCGGTACCGACGCTGCGTACCGTGTGGGCGGCCTCGGTCAGATGCCGGATGAGTGCCGAGCGTACGAACTGGTCGTCCTCGACGACGAGCACACGTGCCATGGGCGGCACCGTACGCCATTCGGGGAGGGTTCCCCGCCCGAGGTTGACACCTGGGCGGCGCACTCCGGCGTGCGCGACGGGCTGCAACGGGGCGGGCCGGTGGTGCAGTATGAGCCGGATGCAACGAGGACTGGTTCACGCGGCGGCCTGGACGCTGGCGACCGGCGCCGCGGTCACCCTGTCGTGGTTCGGCGTGCACACCGTGCTGTCCGGCACGGCGTACGACGCGCCGCGCGCGCTGCCCATCTCCGACCAGGTGGCCTCCTCGAAGGCGCCGGAGGACGACGGCGCCGCACCGCGCGTCTCCTCCACCCACCGCCCCAAGCCGTCCCGTTCGCCCGCCCGCGGCACGGCGTCCCCCGACGGCACCCCGTCCCACTCCGGCAGGCCGTCGCACAGCGGCACGCCCCGGTCGGGGTACCCGGGCGCCGGCTCGCCGGGCAGCTCCGCGCCGGGCACCGGCGGCCAGGTCAAGAGCTACTCCACGGCAGGCGGCCGGGTGGTCTTCGCCATGGGCGGCCGCTCGGCAGAGCTGGTGTCGGCGACGCCGAACTCGGGCTGGGAGATGCAGGTGTGGAAGCAGGACGGCTGGATCCGGGTCGACTTCTCCGGCGGCAGCGCCCATACGTCCGTGTTCTGCACCTGGAACGGCCATCCGCCGACCGTGCAGACCAGCGAGGACGCGACGTAGCACCGCCCCGCGTGGCGCGGCCCGTCGTCAGTCGAAGGTCTCGGCCGGCGGAGCGGGCGAGGCGAGGGCCGTGGCGTCGGTGACCGCGGCCGCGCCGCCGGTGAAGTCCAGCAGCGCCCGGCCGTGTTCGACGCGTCCGGCCTGCGGATCGGTGGCCGCCCGCCGGGTCAGTTCGGCGACCGGCAGTTCCCCGTCGGCGGCCAGCAGGACGGCGTTGCCGAAGCGCTTGCCGCGCAGTACGGCCGGGTCGGCGGTCAGACAGAGCTCGGGGAAGACCGTACGGGCCGTGGCGATCTGCCCGCGCAGGAAGCGCAGCGGCGGCCCGTCGGCGAGGTTCGCCGCGTAGAACCCGCCGGGCCGCAGCGCACGGTGTATCTCCGTCAGGAATTCGGTGCTGGTCAGGTGGGCCGGTGTGCGTGCGCCGCCGAAGACATCGGCGATGATCAGATCCGCCCAGCCGTCCGGGATCTTCGCCAGGCCGGCACGGGCATCGCCGCCGCGCACCCGTATCCGCCAGCCGCTGTCCAACGGCAGCTTCTGGCGGACGAGTTGGACGAGCGGGGTGTCGATCTCCACGACCTGCTGGGTGGACCGCGGGCGGGTCGCCGCGACATAGCGGGCCAGGGTCAGGGCGCCGCCGCCCAGATGGACCACGCGCAGCGGTTTGCCCGGCGGTCCGGCCAGGTCGGCGACGTGCCCGAGCCGCCGTTGATAGGAGAAGTCGAGGTACGCCGGGTCGTCGAGGTCCACATGGGACTGCGGGGCACCGTCGAGCAGCAGCGTCCAGCCGCGCGGCCGGTCCCGGTCGGGCCGCAGTTCGGCAAGCCCGCCGTCCACCGTCTCCATGACGGACTCCGGTCCGCCGCGCGCGCGTCTGCTCTTCGCCATGCCCTCCAGTATGACCCCTGCCTCGGAGGCCGTATCCGCTGGTCAGCGAGGTGCGGCCGGCCGGAGGGGTGCCGCGGGGCGGCCGGGCGTACAGGTCAGAGCGGCGGACCACCCACGACCGAGGTCACGGGTGATCCGCCAACTGCACACCATGATCCGTGCCGGCCCGATGTCCATCCGGGCCGGCGGGCGGGTCACCTATTGACGCATGCGTTCCCGAACGCCGGGTTCAGCGCCGCGAGAAGGTTGAGGCTGTTGCCGCAGACGTTGATCGGAATGTTGATCGGCACCTGGACATTGTTACCGCTGAGGATGCCAGGAGAGCCCGCTGCAAAGCCGGCCGCATTGGCACCGGAACGGTGGTTGTAGAGACCGCGGTGGTCGTTGCGGTAGTGGTCGTGGTAGTGGCGGTTGTGATTGTGGTGACGGCTACCGTGGTTTCCGTCGCTGGCCGATGCCACACCTGCGCCACTCAGCACCACGGCGCAGCTGGCCGCAGTCATCGCGGCGGCCGTGACAAAGCGCTTCATCCCATTCTCCTTTCAGTTCGTGAATGGGGCAACCAGTCACAACGAACGAAATGAGTCAGAGATGCGGGCATTCCCTCTTCCGAGAATATATTAGGCCTTCTGGCAGTAACGACGCATCCGCCTACCACCCGGTATTCCGCTGAACGGGGCCCCCGACCGGCATCCGGCGTGCCTGCCGCGGTTTCCAACATGATTTCTGTCAGAGTGTTCTCCAGTTTGACTGATTGAAGTCGGAGAGGAAGACATGCGGAAGTCGATGGACCGCACCACGCGCGGCGTCGTATGCGCACCGGCCTCCCTGGCTTTGCCGGCCTCCCTGAACAGCAAGCGGCCGCTGCGCAGAATTGCACGGCGGGACGGCTTCCAGACGCCGGGAACTCACCGCCGCTCGTTTTCGGTACGGCAGAACGAACTGTGTATCCCGGCGCATGCACATGGCCGCGCGGGCGTGGTGGCATACGACGGCGACCGGGGCCGCGGAAATGACGCGCTCTCCGTCCGGGCGGGCCGGCACCGCGCGCAGAAGGCGGGCGATTCCGCCGATCCGGCGAACGACGTGATGAACTCGGCCGTCACTGAATCGGGCCGGCCGGCGAAGCGGCGTCCCGCCTCCTGCAACACGCTCGGATTCGACTCCGGCGTATTCGGCATCGGCCCCGCGCTGCGGTCCGGCGGCGATCGGCTCGCTTTCCGCTTCGCCACCCGCAATCCCGGATATCTGCTCGGCGCGCTCTTCCGCCGAATCGATACCAGGCACTGAGCGGCGCGCGCCGGAAATTCTCGCAGAGTTCTGTCAGCTCGGTAATCAGGGGAGCAGTGCGTGCTGCCGCAAGACCTGCTGTGCCAAGAGCGGCCAACGGTTCTCCATGTTTCCCAGCCCGTCGACGGCGGGGTCGCCCGGGTCGTCACCGACCTGGTGCGGGCCCAGGTGGCGGCGGGACTGCGGGCCGTGGTCGCCGCACCGTCCGGTGGGGAGCTGCACCGGGACGCCGCCGCGGCGGGCGCCGAGATCGTCCCCTGGCCCGCGCGCCGCTCCCCCGGCCCGGCACTCGCCGGTGAGACCGCACGGCTGGCCCGGCTGGTCCGGCGGACCGGCCCGCACCTGATCCATACGCACAGCGCCAAGGCCGGGCTCGCCGCCCGGCTGGCCGTCCGCGGCCGGATCCCGACGGTCCATCAGCCGCATGCCTGGTCCTTCGAAGCGGCCGGCGGGACGGCGGGGCGGCTGGCACTCGGCTGGGAGCGGTATGCCGCGCGCTGGGCCGACCGGTTGCTGTGTGCGAGCGAGGCGGAGCGGCTGCGGGGAGCCGAAGCGGGGGTGCCGGCCCGGTGGGCGGTGATCCGCAACGGAGTGGACCTGGACCGCTGTGCGCCCGCGTACCGCGATGACGCGGCACGGCGCGCGCTGCGCCGCGACCTGCCCGCACTCGGCGATCTGCCGCCGGACGGGCCTCTGGTGGTGTGCGTGGGGCGGCTGTGCCCGCAAAAGGGCCAGCTGTCGCTGTTGCGCGCGTGGCCCGCGGTCGGTGCGGCCGTCCCGGACGCCCGGCTGGTGCTGGTGGGCGACGGCCCGGACCGGGAGCTGCTGCATGCGGCCGCACCGCCCGGTGTGCGCTTCGCGGGCCGGGCCCGCAGCGCCGTCCCCTGGTACCGGGCGGCGGATCTGGTCGTCCTGCCGTCCCGCCGGGAAGGGATGGCGCTGGCCCCGCTGGAGGCGATGGCCTGTGGCCGCCCCGTGGTGGTCACCGATGTCGGCGGGGCCCGGGAGAGCCTGCCGCCCGGGGCCGCACCGCACTGTCTGGTGCCGCCCACCGATCCGGCCGCCCTCGCACAGGCCGTACTCGGTCTGCTGACCCGCCCTCAGCTGCGCACGACGCTGGCCCACCGGTCCCTGGAGCACATGCGGGCGACGTACGACGTACGGCACACCGCCGCGGCGGTCCTCGGCCTGTACCGCGAACTGCTCGGTGTGGCGTGCCCCGAGAGCACGGAGCGGATCAGCCGATGACGACGGACAGCACGGACGCGCCCCATTCCGCCCGGGTCCCGCTCCCGTCGGCGGCACCCCGGCCCGCGGCCGTCGCGGTCCATCCGCCCCGCGGGCCGGGGCGGGAGACCCTGCCCCCGCCCCGGCCCGGCCGCGGCACACGGCGGCGGACCGTCGCCCCGCTGATGGCCGCCGACTCCCTGGCCACCCTGGGCACCGCCCTGCTCGCCCTCGGCACCGGTACGGCGCCGGCGGCGCTCGCCGCCATGGTGCCGGGCCTGCTGCTGCTCCACCGCGGGGCCGGGCTCTACCGGCCCGGCCCCGCCCCCCTCGCGCTGAACGACCTGCCGGCGCTGCTGGGCCGGGCCGCCGTCTGCTGGTGCGCGGTGGCCGCGGTGCTCGCCGCCGCGGACCCCGGGCAGGCGCTGCCGCCGTCCCTGCTGGTGTGCGCGGTGGCGGCGCACACCCTGCTGGCCTTCGGCGGCCGGGCCACGGTCTACCGGGCGCACCGCGCCGCCGCCCGCCGCAGACCGCGCGCCACCCTGATCGTCGGCACCGACCCGGCCGCCCGGCAGCTCGCCGCCGTCCTGCACGCCCACCCCGAGTACGGCATGCGTCCGGTGGGTCTGGTCACGCCGCCGTCGCTGCTGCCCGGCGGGCCCGACACGCCCCCGGCCCGCGGGCGGCTGCCGCTGCCGCGGCTCAGCTCCGCGCAGGAGATCACCCGGGCCGTCATCCAGAACACCGTGCGGGACGCGGTGTTCACGCTGCCGCCGTACGGCGATCCGCACACCGCCGCCCTGCTGCGCCGCTTCATCGACCAGGGCTCGGCAATCTGGCTGGCCGGCGCCCCGGCCGCCCGGGAGGGCCGTACGCCGCATGCGGGCACCGACCATCTGTGGGGCTTCGCCTGCCGGCGGCTGGAGACCGCCCCGCCGCGGCACGGCGGCCGGGGCAAGCGGGCGCTGGACCTCGCGCTGGCCGTCCCGGCGCTGGTGGTCGCGGCCCCGGTGCTGCTGGGCTGCGCGCTCGCGGTACGGCTCGCCGACGGGCCCGGCGTGCTCTGCCGACAGGAACGTGTCGGCCGGGGCGGGCGCCGCTTCACCCTGCTGACGTTCCGCACCCTGCGTGCGGGGGACGCGGACGAGGGGGACGAGGCGTCGACGCAAGGGGACGTGACGGACGACGGCCGGACGAGCGGGGTCTGCCGGACGAGCGGTGCCGGCCGGACGAGCGGGGTCGGCCGGCTGCTGCGGCGCACCGCGCTGGAGGGGCTGCCGCAGCTGTGGAACGTGCTGCGCGGCGAGATGAGCCTGGTCGGGCCGCGCCCGGAGCGCCCCTGCGTCGTCCAGCAGTGCAGCCAGGCCCACCCGGAGTACGCCGCCCGGCACCGGATGCCGGTGGGCATCACGGGACTTGCCCAGGTACACGGGCTGCGCGGCGGCACCTCCGTCGAGGACCGGGTCCGCTTCGACAACCTCTACATCGACAGCTGGTCGCTGTGGCAGGACATCCGGATCCTGCTGCGCACCGTGGCCCGCCTGGTGCGGCCGGAGGGCAGATGAGCGCGGGCGCACCGGTGTCCGCGCTGCCCGCGCCGTGGCGCACGGCCGGCCGGGGCAGCGGGCGTCGGCGGCGCAACGGCCTCTGCTCGGCGTACGGCACCGTCGGCACCCGGCCCGTCGCGGCGGTACGCGCGGCCGGCCACTGCTCTGCCTGCGCCCTCGACCCCGGCCCGCCGGCCGGCCGGCACGCCCTGCCGCGGTTCCACATCGGCATCGCGGACACCCCCTGGCGGCTGCACCTCCAGCGCGCGCTGCACCCGCTGCGCCGCCGTGCGCTGCCCCTCGACGAGACCACCACCCCGGCCGCTACCCCAGGAGGCATCCGGTGAAGGTTCTGCACATCATTACGGGCCTCGACGTGGGCGGCGCCGAGCAGCAGCTGCGACTGCTGCTGCGCCGGCTGCCCGCACACTGCGAGGTCATCACCCTGACCGATCCGGGCCCGGTCGCCCATGGCATCGAGGCCGACGGCACCCCCGTGACCCACCTCGGCATGACCGGCAACCGGGACCTGACCGCGCTCCCCCGTCTCGCCGGAATGATCCGCGGCGGCGGCTACGACCTGGTGCACACCCACCTCTACCGGGCCTGCGTCTACGGCCGGATCGCCGCCCGGATGGCCGGTGTACGGGCCGTGGTCGCCACCGAGCACTCGCTCGGCGATGCGGTCATCGAGGGGCGCCGGCTGACCCGCGGCGTCCGCACGCTCTACCGGGCCACCGAACGGCTGGGCACGGCGACGGTCGCCGTCTCGGACACCGTCGCCGCCCGGCTGCGCCGCTGGGGCGTACCGGAGCAGCGGATCCATGTGGTGCCCAACGGCATCGAGGCGCACCGTTTTGCGTTCGATCCGGCCGCCCGTGCCCTGGTCCGCACCCGGCTGGGGCTGCCGCTGGACGCCTTCGTGGTCGGCGGCGCGGGCCGGCTGGTGCCCGGCAAACGGTTCGACGTACTGGTCCGCGCGGTGACCCAACTGCCGGGCGTGCATCTGCTGCTGGCGGGCGCGGGGCCGGAGCGGGAGATGCTGCGGCGGATGGCGGAACAGTTCGGCTCGGGCGACCGGATCCATCTGCTGGGCGAGCGTGACGGGGCCGTCGACGCCATGGCCGACGGACGGGCGGCTGACGGACGGCCGGCCGACGGGCCCGACATCCCCGGCCTGCTCTCGGCCATCGACGTCTTCGTCTCGCCCTCCCCGGACGAGGCGTTCGGGCTGGCCGTTCTGGAGGCGCTCGGGTCCGGGCTGCATGTGCTCTACGGCAGCTGCCCGGCGGTCGACGAACTGCCCGCCGACCAGGCGCCCGGCGCCCGCCACTTCAGCCTCGGGGTCCATGAACTCGCCACCGCACTACGGGAGTTGCGGCGTGGCGGGCCGGGCCGACTGCCGGTCCCGCCGGTGGTGCGGCGCTATGACATCACCCGTAGCGCCGAGGCGCTGATGTCCGTGTACGAGCAGGCCGTGGCCGCCGCCGCCCCGGTACGGCGCCGGAACCCCGCGGCGGTGCCCCCGCCCCAGGGCCGGACGGCCGCGCTCCCCGCGGCGGCCGTGTCGCTGCCGGACCCGTCCCGGTCGCCCGACCCGTCCCGGCTCTCGAAGAGGTAGCTGCCGGACGGCCCGGGGAGCGGGGACTCCGGCGCCCCTCGATGTCCGCCCAGCGCCCGCCGGGCAGTGAGGTGTGGCCGACCCGGCGTCCGTGCAGCCGAGCCGGTGTGCGGACCGGCCGGCCGCCGCACGCCCTCCGCATCGGCCCCAGGAAGGCGACCGGTGGCAGAGGGGAGGGCGGAGATGCGGCGGCGGGCGCGCGTCCTCCTCGACGTCAGCCCCCGGCCCGGCGACCGGTTCCGGCTCTTCACCGACCCGTTCTCGGGGCTCGATGTGGTCCGTGCGCTGCACCTCGATCTGACCGGCCGCACGGTGCCGCTCGCGCGCAGCGCCACCGGGCAGCACCCCGCTCCCGGCCCGCCCGATGCCGCCGCGACCGCTCGGAGTGCCGCATCGGCCTCAAGGGACGGCACCCCGCGCCCCCATGCGGCACGGACAACCCGCACCGCACAAAGAGAAAGAGCAGGGAACTTCCATGTACGACCTCGTGGTGGTGGGCGCCGGCCCCTACGGACTCTCGATCGCCGCACATGCGGCGGCGGCCGGACTGCGGCTGCGGGTCCTGGGCCGGCCGATGGCCTCCTGGCGGGACCGCATGCCCGACGGCATGCTCCTCAAGTCCGAGCCCTGGTCCTCCGATCTCTCCGACCCGTCGGGCGGCCACACCCTGGCCGACTACTGCGCCGCCCACGACCTGACCGCCGAGCACGGCGTCCCGCTGCCCCTCGACACCTTCACCGCCTACGGCAGATGGTTCGGCGAACGGGCGGTGCCACAGGTCGAGGAGGTCACCGTCACCGGCGTCCGCCCGGACGGTGACGGCTTCCACGTGGAGACGGACACCGGCGAGCAGATCACGACCCGGACCGTGGCGCTGGCCGTCGGCGTGATGCCGTTCGTCAACCGCCCCTGGCCGCTGCTCGAACTGCCTCCGGACCTCGCCTCGCACAGCAGCGACCACCGCGACCTGCGCCGCTTCCACGGCCAGGACGTCACCGTGATCGGCTCCGGACAGGCGGCGCTGGAGACCGCGACCCTGCTCGCCGAACAGGGCGCCCGGCCCCGCGTCGTGGCCCGCGCCGACCGGCTGCGCTGGGACGCCCCGCCCCAGCCGCTGGAGCGCGGCCGGCTGCGTGCGCTGCGCGATCCGCACTCCGGGCTCGGCACCGGCTGGCCGAGCCGGCTGTGGTCGGAGATGCCCTGGGCGGTGCGCCGGCTGCCCTCGGCGACCCGGGTACGTATCGCCGAGACCGCGCTGGGCCCGGCCGGTGCCTGGTGGCTGCGGGAGCGCTTCGAGCCGGCCGTGCCGGTCCTGCTGAGCCACCGGCTCCGGGCGGCGGTCCCGCACGACGACGGGGTGCGGCTCCACCTCACCCATACGGACGGCGGTACCGAGACCGTGGACACCCGCCATGTGGTCGCGGCCACCGGTTTCCGCCCCGACCTCGGACGGCTGCGGCTGCTCGTTCCCCACGTACGCACCACGCTGCGGACGGTGGGCGGCAGCCGGGCGCCCGAGCTGAGCTCGGGCTTCGAATCGTCCTGGCCCGGACTGTTCTTCGCGGGGCTGCTGACCGCCCCGTCGTTCGGCCCGTCGATGCGCTTCGTGTACGGAGCGGACTTCACCGCGGCGCGGCTGCTGCGCGGCGTACAGCGCCGGCTCGGTGACCGGCGCGGCGCCACCACCATCCCCCGCCCGGCGAGGGACAGCGCACCGGCCGCGCAGGGGACGTAGAACGCGGGCTTCCCACGCCCAAGGGGTCGTCCGGCACCGGCCGGGCGGCCCCTGCGCTGCTCACTGACAGCGGTCGACGGCCTCGATCGTGCGGGCCGCCTCGCCGAGCGCCGCGCGCAGCACGGCCGGGTCGGTGGCCTCGGCGCCCGCGCCCTCCGGGGGCACCAGCCAGCCGGTGCCGGTCACCGGCGGCTGTGCCGCGGTCCCTTCACCGCACAGCGCACCCAGCGCGATGCCCCGCCCGGAGGTCTGGGTACAGGCGCTGCCCGGCACGTCCCAGCCCGCTGCCGTGCCCGCGGGCACCAGAAAGCCCAGGGTGTCGCAGGTGCCGTCGTGCAGGACCGGGCCGACGCCGTCCCGCAGCCGGAGGATGTCGACGGCTTCCAGCCCCTGCCGGGCCGGCACCGTCACGAGGTCGCACGACTGCGCCGGTACGGCCGGTGCCCCGCCTGCGACGGCCTGGCCCACGGACCCGTTGCCGCCCCTGCTCACGCCGGTCTCCCACACGGGGAACCCCTCCTCCTGCACGCACCGGACCCTTTACACCGACTTCAACGGTCAGACGTGTCAACAGCTACGGCGGCGTAACGCTGCAAAGGATGGCAGTTCATGGCAGATCGTGCGCGAGATATCCGTTTTGTAGGCAAACTCTCCGTATCGGAGCCATCACAGCCGGTACGGTCATCCCGCCGCACCGCCAGGAGGCGGCATCGCCACCTGATGGCACGGAGAGGGCACGGAGAGGGTCCGCCATGGCGTCGCCAGCAGCAAGTTCAGCGTCGTCCCGCACCGTACCCGTCCGCCCGAACCTCGCTTTCCGACAGCTGCGCGGCCGGCTGTCACCAGGCGAGTTCGCGGCGGCGGTCCGACGGTCCGCCCGTGAGATCGGCGAACAGGTCTCGTGCGACGCCCGCTATGTGGGCCGCGTCGAGTCCGGGGAGATCAGGTGTCCGAACTACGCCTACGAGCGGGTGTTCCGGCACATGTTCCCGGGGCTGACGCTGCCCGACATGGGTTTCGCGCCGCGCGAGGCGGTGCGCGGACGGGGGGCGCGTACGGCGGCGGTCAGCGCCGCGCCCCTGGCAACCGACCCCGACCACCGCGATACCTGTATCCAGATCTGCGAGGAGAGCGACGTGCTGCGTCGCGCGTTCATCACCGGCGGCCCGGCAGCGGCCCTGGGCTTTGCCGCCCTGCATCCCATCGAGGCCGCTGCCGCCGCCGCATCCGCCCGGGTGCCGGGCCCCCGCGCATCGGCCACCGGCCGGGCCGGCGCCGCCGAGGCCTCCGCCGTCGAGGAGGCCGTCCGCCAGATCCGGCTGCTGGACGACCGGCACGGCGCGGAGGGCATCTACCGCCGCGCCGCCCAGCCGCTGCGCGCCGCCTACGAGCTGCTGGACGCGGGCGTACAGCGCAGATCGGTGTCCGACCGGCTGCACGCCGGAGCCGGTGAACTCGCCATCACCGTCGGCTGGTTGGCACATGACTCGGGCCGCTTCGGCGACGCCCGCTCGCACTACGCGGAGGCCCTGGCCACCGCCCGGGTCTGCGGCGATGCCGCCCTGGAGGCCCACGCCTTCTGCAACACGGCCTTCCTCGCCCGCGACGCCGGCCGTCCGCGCGAGGCGGTGCGCGCCGCGCAGGCCGCACAGCAGGCCGCCAGACATCTGGCCTCGCCGCGGCTGCTGTCGCTGCTGGCGCTGCGCGAGGCGGGCGGCTGGGCGGGGCTGGCGGACCGCTCCGGCTGCGAGCAGGCGCTGGCCCGGGCGGAGCGGCTGTTCGCGGGCGGACCGCGGGACGGCGACCCGGAGTGGATGACGTTCTACGGCGAGGCCGAACTGGCGGGCCTCCAGGCGCAGTGCTGGTCGGCAATAGGCGAAGCGGGGCGCGCGGTGGAGCACGCACGCCGGGCGGTGGCTCTCCAGGATGCCCACTTCACCCGCAATATCGCCCTGTTCACCGCGGAGCTCGCGGGCGATCTCGCGGACAGCGGTGCGCCCGAGGAGGCCGCCGCGGCCGGGGTCCGGGTGCTGACGCTGCTGACCCAGGTCCGCTCGGCCCGTATCCGTACGATGCTCGACGGCACGGCCCGCACGCTGCGGGCGCACCGCGACTGCGGCGCGGTCGCCGACTTCCTGGAGCGGCACGCGGCGTCGGCCGCATCCGAGGACGGGACGGCGGCCCCGGACCCCGCCGACTGACGGCGCCCGCCCGTCGGGCGGGCTCCTACGGGCCGTCAGGCGACCCGCGGAGTCAGTACCTTCGCGCCGTCAGGCGGCCCCGGAGTCCGTCCCTTCGGGCCGTTCCGGGTCCCGGACCTGCCCTCAGCCGAGGTGTCCGGTGTCGTTCCAGCGCTCGATCGCCGGCTCCCCGTAGGCCCAGCCGAGCACCGACAGGGACGTCGGCTCCAGCCGGATCCGGGCGCCGAAGGAGATGTCGAGGCCCAGCCAGCGGGCACCCAGGGCGCGCAGGATGTGGCCGTGCGCGAAGACCAGCACATCGCGGTCGGCCGAGCGCGCCCAGCCGATGACCTCGTCGGCCCGCGCGGTGACGTCGGCGAGCGTTTCGCCCTCCGGCACACCGTCGCGCCAGATGAGCCAGTCCGGCCGCCCTGACTTGATCTCGGCCGGCGTCAGGCCCTCGTACGCGCCGTAGTCGAACTCCATCAGCGCATCCCACTGCTGTGCCCGGTCCCCGAAACCGGCCAGCTCACAGGTCTCCTTCGCCCGCACGAGCGGGCTGGTGCGGACCTCGACGCCCGGCAGGCCGTCCCAGGGTGCGCGGTGCAGCCGCTCGCCCAGCAGCTTGGCGCCGCGCCGGCCCTCGTCCAGCAGCGGGATGTCCGTACGGCCGGTGTGCCTGCCGGACAGCGACCACTCGGTCTGCCCGTGCCTGGCCAGGAATATGCGCGCTGCCATGGTCGTACCTCTCGCCGACTTCTCGGCTGTTCGTTGCTCGGTGCGGGCGGCGTCGACCGCGGGCCTTCCATCATCGCGCATCGGGTCGTTTTGTCCCTGACCGGGGAGGCCGTCATGCCGCTGACCGGGGACGTCGCCCGGTCCGTGAGCGGGGAAGCCGTCCGGCACCGGCCGGCCGGTGCCTGCCCGGGGCGCGCCGACCGTACAGCGTAGGGGCACCCCCGGGGGCGGCACCCGCAGGCGGCCGGTCCGTGGCCGGTCGCCCCACATGTCGGTGCCGGATGCGAGACTTCCGCAGGTGAACGTTTTCCGCGACAGCCGACCCGCACCGGCCGCCCCCGGGGCGGAGCAGCCGGTGGCGACACCGGGCCTGCGGCAGAGACTCACCGAACTGCGCGGCCCCGGGGTGCGCCCGCGCTCCCTCGACGCCCGCGCGCTCGCCGCGCTGGCCGCCAACCCCGGCTGCCGGCGCCGTGCGCTGCTGGACGGCGCGGGCATCGACAAGGGCGCGCTGGCCCAGGCGCTGGGCTCGCCCGCGGCATACGGACAGTCCCAGTTCGCGTTCGTCCGGGGCAATGCGTTCGAGGCCCGCGTGAAGGCCGACGGCGGCACGGAGTTGCTGCGGCTGCTGCACGAACGGCTGGCGCCCGGCACCCCCGCCCCCTCGCCCGATGAGGTCGCCACCCCGGATCTGTCCGCGGCCGGGCCCGAGGGCCGGGCGGCGCGTACGGCGCTGGCGCTGCGCGAGGCGACCGCGGCCGGCGGCTGGGCCCTGCTCGACCATCCGCTGCTGGCCGTCGAGGTGGCCGGCTCGCCCGCCTATGTGGAGCCGGATGCGGTGGTGGTGCATCCGGACGGCAGCTGGACGGTCGTCGAGATCAAGTCCTTCCCGATGATCGACGGTTCGGCGGACGCCGCCAAGGTGGGCGCCGCCGCGCGGCAGGCGGCGGTGTACGTCCTGGCCCTGGAGCAGGTCGCGGGGCATGTCGGCGCGCGTACGGGCCGGGCGGTCCGGGTCCGCGACCGGGTGCTGCTGGTGTGCCCGAAGGACTTCTCCAACCTCCCCACGGCCGCGGCGGTCGACGTCCGCAAACAGCTGGCCACGACCCGGCGGCAGCTGACCCGCCTGACCCGGGTCGAGGAGATCGCCGCCGTTCTTCCCGCCGAGACCACCTTCGACCTCCGGCTCGCGGACGACGGGAAGACCGCGACCCGCCCGCCCGAGGAGCTGGCCGAGGCCGTCGAAGCGGTCGGTGCGGCCTACGCCCCCGAGTGCCTGGCCGCCTGCGAGCTGGCCTTCCACTGCCGTAAGCGGTCCCGTCAGGACGGCGCGGTGGAGGCGCTGGGGCGCGGTGTACGGGGCGAGTTGGGCGGGCTGCGCACCATCGAGGAGGTGCTGGCGGCGGCCGGACCGGACGGCCCGGAGCCCCCCGCGGACCCGGACGGTCCGGACGACCCTGCCGTGGTGGCGCTGCGCCGGGCCGCCGCGCTGCGCGCCGAGGCGCTGGCCGCCGTGCCGGCGCAGCGAGCAAAGGAGCCGGGATGTCCCTGATCGAGACGCTGGCCCGGATGGAGGCGGTCGCCACGGGCCGCGCGCAGCCGCGGTGCACGGTCCGGCACCGCCATCTGTCGGAACGCCCCCTGGTCCTCGTCCTGTTGACGACCGCGGGCGAGGCCGGCGCCCCGCTGGGCGCGCTGGTCGGCACGGACCGCGAGAAGCCGCAGCTGCTGGCCGTTCCGCAGCCGCGCGACCGCGATCTGCGGTTCGCGTTCCTCGCCGAGCTGGCCGAGACGGTGCTGCCGTATGTGGACGGCTTCGCGGACGCCATCGGGTGGGAGGAACGCAAGGAGACCGACCCGGAGACGGGCAAGAAGGTCCCGGTGCAGGTCGAACTGTGTGCGGACGCACCCCAGTTGATCGTGCCGAGCGCCGCCGGTATCGAGTTCGTCCGGCTGCTGGGCCGCTCGATGCGGTTCCGGCGGACGGCCGAGCAGGAGCCGGAGACGCCGTACCCCGCACCGCCGCACGTCCCGCTGCTGGGCCGCTGGCTGACCCATTTCGGCGAGCGGGCGCGGGTCCCCGGCGCGAGCCTGCTGCTGTCCATGACGGGCCTGCTGACCCGCCACTGGGCGAGCGGCCAGAGCGTGCTGGAGGACCAGCACCTGGGCGCGCTGCTGTCCTGGATCGACCCGCCGCCGGGGCTGTCGGGCCAGGAGGCGGCCGAGCGCGCCGAGTCGGCGCGCGGCGCGGACGGGCAGCTGCTGTGCCCGCCGGCCGGCCCGGCCACCGACCCGGCGTTCGACAACCGGCTGCTGGCCCCCGCGATGGCCCGCTACGACGCCGGGCTGCCGGGCGCCGAGGATGCGCTCCGCGCCCTCGTCGAGCGGCAGCTGCGGCCGACCTGGGACGCCGTCTGGCACGGCCTCGACCTGCTGCGGGCGCTCCCCGCGGGCACCCGGGTCCCCGACCGCTGGAAGCGCGACCGCTGGTCGTACACGGCGCACCGCGACCGGGTGCGCGCCGGGGAACCCCCGCAGCCCCGGCAGGACGACGCGGTCACCGCCGCGCAGAAGCTGTCCGCACGGGAGACCGCACAGGCCCAACTGGACGCCCAGGAAGCCCTGGACGACCCGTTGGTGATGGCGGGGCGCCGGCTGGCCGGCGAGGCGTTCCAGGGCACGGTCACCGCCGTCGAGATGGCGTTCTCCGAGGGCAAGCGGCCGATGCCCCGTCCGCTGGTCACGCTGCGGACGGCCGACCGCCCGCAGCTGTCCGAGGGCGGCAAGCTCTACCGCGCCCTGGCGGACGGCAGGACCCAGACCGCCGAATTCGTGGCGGCCGCGGGCGAGCAGCCGGGTGCGCCGGTGGTGCGGCTGACGGGCGGGATGGGGCGCGGCAGGACACCGGAGCCCGGATCGGTGCCCGAGCCGGACGAGACCGTGTGCTGGACGCTGTTCGAGCACGCACCGCGCGGCGGCCCGGAGCTCCCGGACCCCGAGGACACCCCGTGGACCCACGGCGGCCCCCCGCCCGGCGCCGCGGACGCACCGCACGACTCCCCCGACCCCGTGACCCCGGAGGACTTCCTGTGACCCGCGCCCGGTATGCGACCGCCCTGGAGAACACCGCCGTATGACGGCCACTCAGGATCCCCACGCCACCACAGCCGGCTCCTTCGATCCCGCCGCCGCGGCCGCCACGGCGACCGAGGCGATCCTGCACGACACGCTGCACGGCTCCCGGCGCGGCGTGGTCGTGGACTCCCCGCCCGGCGCCGGCAAGTCCACCCTCGTGGTGCGGGCGGCCCGTGAACTGGCTGCGGCCGGACGCCCGCTGATGGTGATCGCGCAGACCAACGCCCAGGTCGACGACCTCGTGCTGCGGCTCGCCGAGAAGGACCCGCAGCTGCCGGTCGGCCGGCTGCACAGCAGTGAGCCCGGCGCATTCGACCCGGCGCTGGCCGAGCTGCCCGCGGTCCGTACGTCCGCGAAGGCCGCCGATCTCGCCGGGATGGACATCGTGGTCTCGACAGCCGCGAAATGGGCGTACACCAAGGTCGACGAGCCGTGGCGGCACGCCATCGTGGACGAGGCCTACCAGATGCGCTCCGACGCGCTGCTGAGCGTCGCCGGGCTCTTCGAGCGGGCGCTGTTCGTCGGCGACCCGGGCCAGCTGGACCCGTTCAGCGTGGTCGGCGCGGAGCAGTGGGCGGGGCTGGCGTACGACCCGTCCGCGAGCGCGGTGTCCACCCTCCTGGCCCACAACCCCGATCTGCCGCAGCACCGGCTGCCGGTTTCCTGGCGGCTGCCCGCCTCGGCCGCGCCGCTGGTCTCCGCCGCGTTCTATCCGTACACCCCCTTCCGCAGCGGCACCGGCCACGGCGACCGCCGGCTGGCGTTCGGGGTGCCGGGCGACGGCTCGGGGGTGGACCGCGTCCTGGACGAGGCCGCGGAGTCCGGCTGGGGCCTGCTGGAACTCCCCGCCCGCCGTACGCCGCGCACGGACCCGGAGGCGGTCCGCGCGGTGGCGCAGGTCGTGCGCCGGCTCCTGGACCGCGGTGGCGCCGCGACCAGCGAGGGCCAACGCGATCCGGACGGGGTGCCGGTCCCGGTGCCGCTGACCGCGAGCCGGATCGCGGTCGGCACGGCCCATCGCGACCAGGCGGCGGCCGTCCGCTCCGCGCTCGCCGGCCTCGGCGTGACCGGGGTCGCGGTGGACACCGCCAACCGTCTCCAGGGCCGGGAGTTCGATGTCACGGTCGTACTCCACCCGCTCTCCGGCCGCCCCGACGCCACCGCGTTCCATCTGGAGACCGGACGGCTGTGCGTGCTCGCCTCCCGCCACCGGCACGCCTGCATCGTGGTCAGCCGGGCGGGCGTCGCCGACCTGCTGGACGAACATCCCTCGACCGAGCCGGTCCGTCTGGGCGTCACGGTCAAGTTCCCGGACGGCTGGGAGGCCAACCACGCCGTCCTCGCCCACCTGGCGGAACACCGGGTGGCATGGCGCCCGTAACCGGGTGGCATGGGTCCCTGGGGGAGTTGCCCGCCATCTGCCGCCGCGGGCGGAAGGGAAGGCGGCGGCCGGCCCCCGTACGGCACGGCCTCCGGCCCCCTTGCGCGGGGCGGGACAATGGAATGCGGCACACGATCTGGAGGTAGGTACATGTCCGAGCCGCGACCGGCTCCCGACCCGCGTGGTACGGCGCCGGGACCACGGCGGATGAAGCCCGCGCAGCTGCTCTTCGAGCCGCCCGAGGCCGTCGCCGACCCCGAGCACTTCTTCGGCCTGGAGTCGATGGAGGACCCGCGCGAGCTGCTCAGCCGTGCCACGGAGCTGGCCCTGGCCTTCCGCGCCGCGGCCGACCGCGCCACGGAGTTCCAGGCACTGGCCGCCGCCCAGCTGACCGATCCCAGCCGGTTCGACCGGATGCCGCCGGCCGTGCTGGCGGAGCAGGCGGAGTGGACCGAGGACTATGCGCAGAAAATGATCGAGTTCGGCGCCGGTCTGATGCGCAGCAGCAGCACCCTGCCGGGCGACATGGACTGAGCCCCCACGGTCCCGCCGACCACCCCAGGCGTCACATCCGCACCACACGCCCCGCTACGGCTCATGGTCCATGATCATGAGCCGCTGGCATATGCAAGAGGCGCAAGATAGCGGCTCCCCCACCACCCCGTCCCGTTTTCCGTCAATCAGCTCAACGCGCACGCGCCGGCTCGGTAGACCTGTCCCCCATGAGCGAATGGCTGCCTGAGACCCCCCGCACCCTGGCCTTTCCCACCGCCGCGTACGTCACCCTCGCGGGCGCCGACTGGCTCGCCTCCGCCAGCCCCCACCCCGACGAGATGCACACCCTGTGGGCCACCCGCCCTGCCGCGCCGAGCGTGCTGCCGTGCGGCACCGCCTTCGACGTGATCAACGCTCCCGCGCTCTTCGGGCGGCGGATGGTCGACCGCTTATGGTCCGACGGTCCCGGCTCGGGCCCGGTGGCGGCGCACCGCGGCCGGATCCTGCTCTTCGCCGCTCCGGGCACGGCCCAGCGGCTGCCCGCGCTGCTCGGCTGGGAGGAGTGGGCCACCGCCGTCCCCCCGCTGCTGTGCCACGGCAGCGGCGATGCGGTCACCGTCCCGCCGCTGCACCCCTGTCGTGGCGCCACCGAGGACGCACCCGCAAACGGGCCGTTCCTGGCCGCCGAGGAACCGTCCGCCCCGGCCGGTTCCCGCTGGCTGGTGGCGCCGGACATCCGCGACCCCTGGCTGCCGGGACCGGACGTGCTGCTGTGGGCCTGTGTCCGCGCCGCCCGCTCCGTGGCCGGTGCCGAGCAGGAAACCGCAGCTCAGCACGCCGTTTCGGCACTGACCCGGGGCTGAGACAAACCGATTTTTGTCCTCCCCGACCATGATGCTAATGTTTTCCCCGTCAGCAGGCGCCGCTAGCTCAGTTGGTTAGAGCAGCTGACTCTTAATCAGCGGGTCCGGGGTTCGAGTCCCTGGCGGCGCACAGACAGTCGAAGGCCTCCACCACGGTGGGGGCCTTCGTCGTATGCCGGTCCCTTCGCGCGCACTGCGGTCGTCCGCCGCGGCATCGGGACCGCCGGGCATCCGCGGGGCGTCAGTCACGCCCGACCTTGACCGCCCAGTCCCCGTCGGTCGTCCGGCCCTCCACCTGGATGCGTACGCCGTCCTCGGCGTCGTTCATGCTCTCCCCCACGCCCAGGGGCGCGTCCGCGAGCGGCGGGTAGACGGAGGAGCCCCGGCAGGCCGAGGTGCCGGGGTGCCCGTCGAGGACCTGCACGGGTCCCGTCCCGGAGGGCGCCCGGCTGCGCACGCGGTAGACCAGGACACCCTCGGCACACATGGAGCGGTCATTGCCCATGGCACCGCGTGCCTCGATGGCGACGGCGCTTTCGGGCCCCGTACGGGCCACCAGGAGCCGCGTGTGGCGCTGGGCACGGGGCTCCTTGGGGGCGGACAGCGTACGCAGCGAGTGCACGGCCGGGTGGGTCAGATCGACGCAGTCAACCTGGTTGTCGGAGATCCAGCCCAGCTTCCATTTGTGCCAGGCGAAGGGGTCGGGCGCCAGACCGAACTGGCTGCCCATGAGGTCCCAGTCGCCGACGTAGGTGTCCCAGTCGCCCTTGCCGTCCGCCGGCCGGTGGTAGAGGTCCGGCAGGTCGAAGACGTGCCCGGTCTCGTGGGCGAGGACATTGCGGTCCGGCGGGGTCTGCTCGAAGACGGTGACGAACCGGCGCAGATCGCGGTCGTCGGCGTGCATCGGGCGGTCGAGGTTGACGACCTTGGTGGCGTCCGAGTCGACGCCGGGGGCGTCCGGGTCGGCGACGAAATAGACCACGTCGAAGCGGCCGAAGTCCACGAACGGGTCGGCGGCGGCGACCGCGTCGCGCAGATACGAGGAGCGCCGGCCGGCGTCCCAGTCGCGCTGTATTCCGTAGGAGGCGGACGGGTGCGGCATCCGGATCCAGTACCGGTGGACGCGCGGGCGCAGCCGGAACTTCCCGTACGAGGCGCGGTCGAAGAAGCCGGAGGTGGCGGGGAAGTAGTCGCGGGAGAGCTCTTCCGGGTCGGCGGACGGCCGGGCGTCCGGGAAGGACAGGTAGATCATGACGGCGTCGAGCGGCCGGTCCGGGCGCGGATAGGCGCTGTTCCAGCTGTCGACGCCCTCGGAGTGGTGCGCGTCGGTGCGCCCCAGGGCGCACGGGAGGGCGGCCTCGGAGGCGGTGGCGGGTCCGGCGACGATGGACGTCGCGATGAGCGCACTCAGGGAAGTGGCGACGGCCGCGACGCGCCGCAGACGGCGGCGATCCACCCCGTCGGGTGTCTGAGCGCGCGGCACATCTACCTCCAGGGACGGATTCGGAGACCTCACCTACCCTGTGGCGATTTAATGCTATTCGTCCTGTTTTACAGCCCCGGAAGAGTGACCGGCGCGTCTTCGTCACCCCGTAACGGAAAGTCACAAACAGCCAATGGGGCATTCAGTACGAACAGAGCCGCGCAGAAATGGCTGAAGTTCCGTCATGCGGGCGGACGATCACGGCTGCGTCGCTGGCTCGGCCGTTGCGCCAGCCTCTATGATCGCCACACTTTCCAGCGCGAGATCCATCCTTCATCACGAGACAGCGCCATGCGGGAGCGAGCAGTGAGCGGACACCCCGACAGTCCGGGCCGCACGCCCGGAGCGACGCTCCCCTCAGTGACGGAGCGTAATGGTACGACCAAAGGATCTGCCGAAGCCCGGCATGCCCCGGCCGGCCGCTGCGATGACACCGCGGCCTCGCTCGGCGACTACCGCGCCACCTTCTACGCCGCCCGGCTGGCGATGGCGGTCCTCAACCGCGACGGCCTGGTCCTCGCCGCCAACCCCGCCTTCGGTGAACTGGTCGGCGCCGACCCTGCCGAGCTGGTCGCCGCCACCGCGGCGGACCTCACCGATCTCGGTGCCGACCCCCGGGTGTGGACCGCCTACCGCGAGGTGCTGTGCGGCCGCAGCGACCGGCTGCGCTGCACCCGCCGCCTCAAACACCCCGAAGGGCACTCCATCTGGGTGGAGGTGACCGTCGAGCCGCTGACCCCGGAGCCGCTCAGCGGCGAGGAGCGGATGCTGCTGTCGGTGGCGGACATCAGCGACCGGCACGATCTGCTGGCCCGGCTGCGGCATCTCCAGATGCACGATCCGGTGACCCGGCTGCCCAACCGGGCGCTGTTCTTCGAGCGGCTCTCCACCGCGCTGGAGACCGCCTCCTTCGAACCGTCCGGCACCGGCCGGATCGGGCTGTGCTACCTCGACCTGGACGGTTTCAAGGCCGTCAACGACACCCTCGGGCACCGCGTCGGCGACCGGCTGCTGAGCGCGGTGGCGCAGCGTCTGACGCGCTGCGCGGAGAGCGCGGCGGACCGCGGGCCGGGCCACGCCGGGCACCTCGTCGCACGGCTGGGCGGTGACGAATTCGCTCTTTTGGTGGAGGACTCCACCGGCACCGACCAGCTGGCCGAGCTGGCCCAGTCCGTCCTGGACGCGCTTCAGCGCCCGTTCGACCTGGCGGGGCAGCGGCTGTCGGTGTCGGCGAGCATCGGCGTGGTGGAGCGGGCCGCCACCGGCACCACCGCGACCGGTCTGATGCAGGCCGCGGACACCACGCTGTACTGGGCGAAGGAGGACGGCAAGGCGCGCTGGACGCTGTTCGACCCGGAGCGCAACGCCCACCGGATGACCCGGCAGGCGCTCTCCAGCACCCTGCGGCCCGCCGTGGACCGCGGCGAATTCACCCTGGAGTACCAGCCGCTGGTCGGACTGGGTGACGGCCGGGCGCAGGGCGTGGAGGCGCTGGTGCGCTGGCGGCATCCGCAGTTCGGGACGCTGTCGCCGAATCGGTTCATCGCCCTGGCGGAGGAGAACGGCGCGATCGTCGAGCTGGGCCGCTGGGTCCTGGAGCGGGCCTGCTACCAGGCACGGGCCTGGCAGCTGGCGCACCCCGGCCAGCCGCTGTTCGTCAGTGTCAATGTGGCCGTACGTCAGGTGTGGGACTCCGACCTGGTCGCGGATGTCGCCGGGATTCTGGCGGAGACCGGGCTGCCGCCGAGGCTGCTTCAGCTGGAGCTGACCGAGTCGGCCGTGATGGGCTCGGCCGGCCGGCCGCTCCAGGCCCTCCAGGCGCTCAGCGACATGGGCGTACGGATCGCCATCGACGACTTCGGCACCGGCTACTCCAACCTCGCCTACCTCAGCCGCCTCCCGGTGTCCGTACTGAAGCTGGACGGGTCGTTCGTCCGCGGCTTCCGCTCGCAGGAGCACCCCAACCCGGCGGACGAGATGATCGTGGAGGCGCTGGTGGCGCTGGCGCACCGGCTGGGCCTCACGGTCACCGCCGAGTGCGTGGAGAGCGCCGAGCAGGCCGATCGGCTCCGCCGGATCGGCTGCGACACCGGCCAGGGCTGGCTCTACTCCCGCCCCGTCGCCCCCGAACGGGTCGAGGCCCTGCTCGACGCGGGCCGGCACACGGGCGCCTGAGGGCCCCGCGTACCCAGTGCGCCGGGGTCGCCTTCCGCCCGGCGCTCGCCGCCACGGCAGCGGAACCGTGCCGCGCCGGTGTGGCCGGAAACAGGCTCGCCGGTGCGGGCGGAACGCAGTCCGCCCGCACCGGAAAAGGAAATCCCGCCGCGACGGCGCGCCACCCCCACGGCGCGGGTCCGGCGGAATCGACGACGGCAGTCGTCCGACGTAGCCCTAGCGCCGCGGCAGGCCGTACGCGTCCGCGATCAGCTCGTAGGAGCGCAGCCGGGCCGCGCCGCCGTGGGCGTTGGCGGTGATCATCAGCTCGTCGGCGCCGGTGCGCTCGGCGAGCTCGTCCAGGCCCTGGCGGACGGCGTCCGGGGTGCCGTGGACGACATTGCCGAGCCAGCTGTCGACGAAGCCCCGCTCCAACTCGTTGAAGGGGTACGCCTCGGCCTCCTCGGGGCTCGGGACCAGGCCGGGGCGGCCGGTGCGCAGCCGGACCATGGACAGCGCGCCGGTCAGCACCTGGCGGCGGGCCTCGTGCTCCTCCTCGGCGGCCAGCGCCGCGACCCCGATCAGGGCGTACGGCTCCGACAGCACCTCGGAGGGGCGGAAGGACGCGCGGTAGAGGTCCAGCGCGGGGACGGTGTTGGCCGCGGAGAAGTGGTGCGCGAAGGCGAACGGCAGGCCGAGGGAGCCGGCGAGCTGGGCACTGAAACCGGAGGAGCCCAGCAGCCACAGGGGCGGCCGGTGAGCGGACTGGACGCCGCCGGGCGAGGTGGCCTGGACCGGGCCGGGGACCGCGTGGATCTTGGCGTAGGGGTGGCCGTCGGGGAAGGAGTCGTCGAGGAAGCGGGTCAACTCGGCCAGTTGCTGGGGGAAATCGTCCGCGCCCTCGTGCAGCCGCTCGGTCCGGCGCAGCGCCGCGGCGGTGGCGCCGTCCGTGCCCGGCGCACGGCCCAGGCCCAGATCGACCCGGCCGGGGGCCATCGCCTCCAGGGTGCCGAACTGCTCGGCGATCACCAGTGGGGCGTGGTTGGGCAGCATCACGCCGCCGGAGCCGAGGCGGATGCGCTCGGTGTGGGCGGCGAGGTGGGCGAGGAGCACGGCGGGCGAGGAGGAGGCGACGCCGGGCATGGAGTGGTGCTCGGCGACCCAGTAGCGGTGGAAGCCGCGGCGTTCGGCCGTACGGGCGATGTCGACAGCCGTACGGACCGCGCCGGAAGCGGTGTGGCCGGCGCCCACCGTCACCAGGTCGAGTACGGACAGCGGGACCGGGGCGCTGCCCAGGGCCGCGCCCCGTATCCCGTCGCCGCTTTCGCTGAGGGCCTCTTCGCTGCCCCGGGTCTGGTCACTCTCGCCGCTCACGGTGCGGGTCCTCCTCGCGTCAGTGGTCTGCGAGGAGGGTAACCGGAGAGGTTCTCCACTTATTCCCGGGTCAGATCCCGGACCGGCACCGGCGGGCGGCGGGCGCCCGCCGCCGGAGGTACGCCGGTGCCCGCCGGACATGCGCCGCTAGACGTGCGCCGTCCGTGAGAAGAGGGTGCCGAGCACCGGGCAGGCGATCGTGCGGTCGAGCAGCCGCAGCCCCTCCCAGGCCGTCACCTGATTGGCGGTGAGTACCGGCTTGCGCAGCTCCGCTTCGAGGGCCGGCAGATGTTCGGCGGTGTGCAGTGCGGTGTCGGGCAGCAGTACCACCTCGGCATCGGGATGGTCGCCGGCCCGGGCCAGCGCCAGCACCTCCTCGCGGCCCCAGGTGCCGACCTCGGCGGCGGTGATGATGCCGCTGCCGCGGGTCGAGACGACCTCCGTACCGGCGGACTTCAAGAAGGCGTGGAAGCGCTCGGCCACATCGTCCGGATAGGTGGCGGCGATCGCGACCCGCCGGGCGCCGAGCGCCTGCACGGCATGCGCGAAGGCGAAGGACGTACTGGAGGCGGGCAGGCCGGCGGTGACGGACAACTCCCGGACCTGTTCGTGGGCGCCCTCCCAGCCGAAGACGAAGCTGGCGCTCGTACAGGCCCAGACGACGGCCTCGGCGCCGCGCTCCTTGAGGGTGTCGACGCCGGCCGCCAGCCGCGCCGCGGAGCCCATCTCCAGCAGCGCGTCGACCCGGTGGGCGTCCTCGCCGATGTCGGTGTGCACGAGCGGCAGCCGGACGGCGCCGCCCAGGAGCGATTCGAGCCGGGGGTAGTCGTCCTCCGCGGAGTAGCCGGGGTAGAGGAAGCCGACCGATGCCATGCAGATCTCCCTTGCGTGTACGGCTGCGGGTGCAGGGGTGTTCGTGGGTGCGGGTGCGTTCACCGGGTGGTGCGGCGAGGTGCGGAAGGGGCGCTGCCGGCGAGTGGGGCGACGCCGGCAGCATCCTGGGTGGGAGCCGGGTTCGGACCGGCCGGCCTCACACCGGGGGCAGACCTCCGGTGTCCTCGGGCGGGTAGGGCGGGGGTTCCAGGCCGTCGAGGGCCTCCCCGTCCGGTGGCACGGAGGAGGCGGCGAAGGCGGCCTCGGGCGTCGCCCGCGGTAGCCCTCCCCCTGGTCCCTCCGGCTCCGATCCGGACATCGCGGCCGGGCCGCTGCGCGCCACCGGATCGAGCAGCGCCTGGTACGGGCCCACCGCCTGGACGCCGATGGCGCGCAGCGCCGCCCACATCGTGACCTGATTGGCGGACAGCACCGGCATCCGCAGCTCGGCCTCCAGCTGCGGGATGACGTCGTAGGTCGGCAGATTCGTGCAGCTGATGAAGAGGGCATCGGCGGAGCCGACCACGGCCGCGCGGGCCATGTCGACGACGTCGCGGTAGGGCACCTTCCAGATGTGCCGGGTCAGCCCGAGGTAGGCGCGACCGGTGACCGTGATGCCGGCTTCACCGAGGTAGTCCTCCAGGGAGTCGGTGACCGATTTCGTGTAGGGCGTGACCACGGCGATGCGCCGTGCGCCGATCTCGCGCAGCGCTTCGATCAGCGCGCCCGATGTCGTGAGGGAGGGAACCTCCCCCGCCTGGGCCATGGCGGCGCACATGGCCCGCTCGCCCGCCACCCCGGCGACAAAGCTGCCGGACGTGCAGGCATAGGAGATGACCTGCGGTGATACCGCACACAACGCCTGGACGGCGGCGTGCAGCGTTTCGTGCTCGCTGACCAGACGGGCCAGGTCGAGGCTGACCTCGACGGGCACAAAAGGGGTGCGGGTGAGGTGGAGGGACACGTCGTCGGGCACCCAGCGCCACAGCTCTCTGTCGAGAGCGAAGTCGAAGGGAGCGACGACGCCCACGCCGAGCTGCGGCTGTGGGCCACCCAGAAAAGAGACGTCCATGAAGGCCCCTAGAACACAAACGAAGGGCTGGGATGGCCAGGCCAGTGGCCGGGGATGAGGTGCAGCCGGATTCAAGCCGGGACGTCGGAACAGAGCCGTTGTTGACACGGTAGATACGACTTCTTAGCGTGGTCAATCCTCGCATCCCAGGCATCTGTCGGCGTCCCTTTCCATTGAAAGGGACTCACGTTTCAGAACGGTTTCTGGCTATGTCCGAAAGCACCGTCCTCGTCCTCGGTTCCGACCCACCCCCGAAGCTCGACCGGCTCACCGGCCGGGCTCGGGTGATCTTCACCGATGAGGACTCGCTCGCTGACCGGCTCCCCTCCGCCGATGTGCTGTTGGCCTGGGACTTCACCTCCGATGCGATCCGCAGAGCATGGCCGGAGAAGGGCCCCAGGCCCCGCTGGGTGCACACCGCCAGCGCCGGTGTGGATCAGCTGCTGTGCCCGGCACTGGTCGCCGACGACACCTTGGTGACCAACGCCCGGGGCGTTTTCGAGCAGCCGATCGCCGAATATGTCGCCGGGCTGGTGATCGCTATGGCCAAGGACTTCTACGGAAGTTGGGAGCTTCAGCGGCAGCGGCGCTGGCAGCACCGCGAGACGCTGCGGCTGGCCGGCAGCCGGGCCGTCGTGGTGGGCTCCGGACCGATCGGCCGGGCCATCGGCACCACCCTCCTGGCACTGGGTGTCAAGGTCGATCTGGTCGGCCGCCGGGAGCGCGCGGACGACCCGGAATTCGGCCTCGTCCATGCGAGTGACGCGCTGAACGGCCTCCTGCCCCAGGCGGATTGGGTGATCTGCGCGGCGCCCCTGACCGAGGCCACCCGCGGCCTGTTCGACAAGGCGGCGTTCTCCCGGATGCCGCCGCGGGCCCGGTTCATCAACATCGGGCGCGGGCCGCTGGTCGTCGAGGACGCTCTGGTGGCGGCGCTGCGCGAGTGGCGGATCGCGGCGGCCGCGCTGGACGTGTTCGAGGAGGAGCCGCTTCCCACGGGCAGCCCGCTGTGGGACGTCCCGCATCTGATCGTCTCGCCCCACATGAGCGGCGACACGCTGGGCTGGCGGGACGCCCTCGCCGAGCAGTTCCAGGACAACTTCGACCAGTGGTCGGCCGGCCGGCCGTTGCACAACCTCGTCGACAAGCGGCTCGGGTACGTCCCGGTGCAGTGACGGCGCGGCTGCCGGGGGCCGCCGCCCCGGCAGCCGCGCCCCCGCCCCCGCCGCCGCCCCGCCCCGGGGCGGCCAACGCTCGGAGGACACATGACCACCGAACCGACCCAGCTCGCCGACCTCACCGCCACCCGGCTCACGGCCGGGTACGCGGCCGGCGAATTCTCCCCCGTCGAGGCGGTCCGGGCGGTGCTGGAGCGCGCCGGGGACGCGCAGGACGCGACGAACTGCTTCACCCGGATCGACGCGGACGAGGCGCTGTCGGGCGCCAAGGAATCGGAGGAACGCTGGCGGGCCGGGGAACCGGCCGGTCCGGTGGACGGGGTGCCCGTCACCGTCAAGGATCTGATCCTCACCCGGGGCACGCCGACGCTGCGCGGTTCGCGGACGGTGCGGGCCGAGGGCCCGTGGGAGGAGGACGCCCCGTCGGTCGCCCGGCTGCGGGAGTCCGGTGCGGTGTTCGTCGGCAAGACCACCACCCCGGAGTTCGGCTGGAAGGGCGTCACCGACAGTCCACGGCACGGGGTGACGGGCAATCCGTACGACCCGGGGCGCACCGCGGGCGGCTCCAGCGGCGGCAGCGCGGCGGCGGTGGCGCTGGGCGCCGGACCGCTGTCCCTGGGCACGGACGGCGGCGGTTCGGTCCGTATCCCGGCGTCGTTCTGCGGGATCTTCGCCCTCAAGGCGACCTACGGGCGGGTGCCGCTGTATCCGGCGAGCCCGTTCGGGACGCTGGCGCACGTCGGGCCGATGACCCGGGACGCGGCGGACGCGGCGCTGATGATGGAGGTGATCTGCGGCGCGGACTGGCGGGACTGGTCCCAGCTCGGTCCGGCCGCAGGCCCGTTCCGTCAGGCGCTGGCCGGTCCGGTCTCCGGGCTGCGGGTGGCCTTCAGCCCGTCGCTCGGCTGGGACGTGCCGGTGGCCCCGGAGATCGCCGCGGCGGTCAGGTCGGCCGTCGACACGCTGGCCGGGCTCGGCGCGGTCGTCGAGGAGATCGACCCGGGCATCGCGGACCCGGTGGAGGCCTTCCACACGCTGTGGTTCAGCGGTGCGGCGCGGGTGGTGCAGCATCTGGACGACGCGGACCGGGAGCTGCTGGACCCGGGGCTGCGGGAGATCTGCGAGCAGGGCGCCCGGTACAGCGCGCTGGACTATCTGGCCGCGGTCGATACGCGGATGGCGCTCGGTCAGGCCATGGGCCGCTTCCACAGCGCCTACGACCTGCTGGTGACCCCGACCGTGCCGATCACTGCTTTCGAGGCGGGCGTCGAGGTCCCTGCCGGATCCGGCCACACCCGCTGGACGGGCTGGACGCCGTTCACCTACCCGTTCAACCTCACCCAGCAGCCGGCCGCGACGCTGCCCTGCGGGGTGGACGGGGACGGGATGCCGATCGGCGTCCAGCTGGTCGGCGCGCGGCACGCGGACGCGCGGGTCCTGCGTGCCGCGCACGCCCTCTACGAGGCGGGGACCGCGGAGATCCCCGCGCCGCCCGCCCGCTGAGGTGACCGCGCGGTCCCGCTCTAGGCCCGCCGGAAGTTGAGGGTCTCCCCCAGGGCTCCGGCCCGCCACAGGTCCTGACAGGCGTCGGCCATCCGGTCCAGGCCGTCGACGATGCTGCCCCACACGATGCCCGGCACCCAGCCCGCGTCACCGTTGATCAGCAGATTGTTGCGCTCATAGAAGAGCGCGAGATCGACAACGGTGGCGCGGCCCTGGTGCTGGGCCTGGGTCTCGTAACCGTAGGACTTCGTCCCCAGTTGGGTGTCGGTGAAGGTGAAGTAGCACAGATCGCCGGGGATCGGGGTGATCGTCGGATTCTCCAGCGGCGGCTCCTCCGGAGCGAACGGCGCAAGCAGGGCGTAGATCTCGTTGCGGGCGTATTTGGCGTGGTAGACGTCGCCGCCGAGTGGGAGGGCATCCCACACGGCATTGCAGGTGATCGGCGCGCGGTCGTCGAGCAACTTGGCCGTGCAGCTCACGCCGCGCTTGTCCAGGGAGACTTCGATGAAGCGATCGGTCATGCCCCGATCGTAGGTGGGCAATACCGGCGTACGGAACAAGTCCGAGGCGCTTCTATCAAGGGCTGGAAACGATCGGCATATCTGTCAGGCGTTCGGGTAGCCGCGCGCCCATGGCTCCACCACAGGAGAACACCACAATGATCAAGAGAAAATTGGCAAGCGGCATCCGCCGCCGCTCGCTGCTCGCGGGGGTAGCGGCGCTCGGCGCAGCGGGTGCGGTGGGAGCGGCCACGGGCTGCTCCCGGGTCGATGTCTCCGGGGCGACCGAAGGCGGACACCAGCTGGAGGACCTGCGGAAAAAGGGCACCGTCCGCATGGGAATCGCCAGCGAACCGCCCTACGCCTCCATCAACAGCAAGGGCGAGCTGACCGGTGAGGCTCCCGCCGTCGCCAAGACGATTTTCCGGCGGCTGGGCATCAAGAATTTCGAGCCGGTACCGGTCGAGTTCGGCGCATTGGTACCGGGGCTCCACTCCTTCCAGTACGACGTGATCGTCGCGGGCATGTTCATCAACAAAGCCCGGTGTGCGGCCGTCCTCTTCTCCGACCCGGATTACGAGAACAAGGACGCCTTCCTCGTACTCAAGGGCAACCCGAAGAAAATCCACTCCTATGCGGACATCGCCAAGGGAAAATTCCGGATGGGCTCCGGAATCGGCTATGCGGAGATCGACTACGCGGTCGGCAACGGTGTCAAGAAGGACACGATCCAGACCTACGGCGACCAGATCGCCGGTATGGAGGCTCTGGAAGCGGGCCGTATCGACGCCTTCGCCGGTACGGCGCTGACCATGATCGAGGCGCTGAAGGCCGGTAAGCATCCCAAGGTGGAGATGACCGAGCCGTTCACGCCGTTGGTCGACGGGAAGCCCCAACGCGACGGCGGCGGCTACGGCTTCCGGATCGGCGAGACCAACCTGCGGGACGCGTTCAACCGCGAGCTCCAGAAGATGAAGAAGAGCGGCGAACTCCTGCGTATCGCCAAGCCGTACGGCTTCACCGAGGAGTTCATGACCGACCTCACGGCGAAGGAGCTCTGTAAAAAGTGACCGGCGCTCTGTGGCAACTCTTCTTCGAAGGACTGTGGATCACCGTCCAGTTGATGGTCTACAGCGCCGCGCTGGCCGCCGCCGTCGCCTTCGGCATCGGTCTGGCCCGCACCTCACGCTTCTGGATCGTCCGCTTCCTGTCCGGTGTCTATGTGGAATTCTTCCGCGGCACCTCGGCCCTGGTGCTGATGTTCTGGCTGTTCTTCGCGCTGCCGCTGCTGGGCTGGCAGCTGGTCGGTATCTGGGCGGGCACCCTGGCGCTGGGCCTCTCGTACGGGGCATACGGCTCCGAGATCGTCCGCGGCGCCCTCCAGTCGGTGGCACCCGCCCAGCAGGAGGCGGCCATCGCGCTGAGCTTCACGCCCTGGCAGCGGCTGCGGAAGGTGCTGCTGCCGCAGGCCGTCCCCGAGATGATGCCGCCGTTCAACAACCTGCTGATCGAGCTGCTCAAGGGCACCGCGCTGGCCTCGCTGCTGTCCATCGGCGAACTCACCTTCCAGGCCAAACTCGCCCGGCTGTCCACGGGCGAGAGCGCCCAGATCTACGGAATCATCCTTGTCCTGTACTTCGCGGTCGCGTTCGTGCTGACCCGGATCATGCGGGTGCTGGAGCGCCGCGCCAAGGCCTCGGTCGGCCGGGCGGTACCCAAGGGTGAGGGCTGGTTCTCCCGCAAACTGCCCGTCGAGAAGCAGGGCCCCGAGGCGCTGGCCACCGGAGGAAAGCCGTGAACAACTGGTCATGGAGCTACGTCGGCGAGATCATGCCCGACATCCTCAAAGGGCTGTGGATCACCGTCCAGGCGACGATCTACGGCTCGCTGGTCTCCTTCGCGCTCGGGCTGGTGTGGGCGGTGGCGCTGCGCTCGCGGAGCCGCTGGGTGACCTGGCCGGTCAGCATCTTCGTCGAGTTCATCCGCAACACCCCGCTGCTGGTACAGCTGTTCTTCCTGTTCTTCGTCCTGCCGGGCTGGGGGCTGGCCTTCTCGCCGCTGACCACGGGCGTCATCGGGCTTGGCCTGCACTACTCCACGTACACCTCGGAGGTCTACCGCGCCGGGATCGACGGTGTGCCGCCCGGCCAGTGGGAGGCCGCCACGGCGCTGAGCCTGCCGCGCCGGCGCACCTGGACCGCGGTGATCCTGCCGCAGGCGTTCCGCCGGGTGGTGCCCGCGCTGGGCAACTACGTCATCGCGATGTTCAAGGACACGCCGCTGCTGGCCGGTATCACCGTCGCCGACATGCTCTTCCAGGCGAACAGCATCAGCGCCACCACCTTCGACTACCTGGAGCCGATCACCATCGTCGGCATCCTCTTCGTGGTCATCTCCTACCCCACTTCTCTCCTCCTGCGAGCCCTGGAGCGTCGTCTTGTCCGCTGACAGCACCCCCTCGAAAGAAACGGCCAACCCGGCGGTCGACGGCACCGAGCTGATCCGCTTCGACAAGGTCACCAAGCGGTTCGGGACCAACACCGTCCTGGACTCCCTGGACTTCACCGTCTCGTCGGGCAAGCACGTCACCCTCATCGGCCCGTCCGGTTCCGGCAAGACCACGATCCTGCGGCTGCTGATGACGCTGCTGAAGCCCGACGAGGGCACCATCAAGGTCGGCGGCGAGTACCTGACGCACGAGGAGAAGGGCGGCAAGCTCGTCCCGGCCGGGGAGAAGCACATCCGCGAGGTGCGCAAGAACATCGGCATGGTGTTCCAGCAGTTCAACCTCTTCCCGAACATGAAGGTGCTGCGGAACATCACCGAGGCGCCGGTGCACGTCCTGGGGATGGAAAAGGACGCCGCCGAGGAGCGGGCCCGTGAACTCCTCGACCTGGTGGGCCTGACCGAGCACCTCGACAAGTACCCCACCCAGCTCTCCGGCGGCCAGCAGCAGCGGGTCGCCATCGCCCGAGCGCTGGCGATGCGCCCGCAGGTACTGCTGCTGGACGAGGTGACCTCCGCGCTCGACCCGGAGCTGGTGGCCGGGGTGCTGGACGTGCTGCGGGACATCGCGCACACCACGGACATCACCATGCTGTGCGTCACCCACGAGATGAACTTCGCCCGGGACATCTCCGACGACGTCCTGATGTTCGACGCGGGCCGGGTCATCGAATCCGGCTCCCCGGAAAAGATCTTCACGGAGCCGGAACACGAGCGCACCCGGGAATTCCTGAGCGCCGTGCTGTGAGGGGCGGCCGTTAGGCAGTCAGTTCGGGTGGCGGATCCCGTCCGGGGGTCCGCCACCCTTTCTCATTTCCGCACACCGGCGCCACGGCGGCCGAAAAGGGCGACCGGGTCCGGATCCGTGACACCGCCCGCGACGGTATGCGCATCGAGGTGCGCGGTTCGGTCAACAGCATGGCCCAGCCCGGATACCGCTGCTACGGCAACTACAAGGGCGGCTGGCAGATCTGCAACTTCGACCGCAAGATGGCCGAGGGCCATGCCTTCCTCTGGTACGTCACCAAGTGGAAGGGCAGCAAACTGAAGGGCACCAGCGGCGAGAAGATGATGATGACCTCCTGAGCGGCCCCCGAAGCGACCCCCGATGCCATGAGGCCGGATTCAGATCCCCTGTAGCGAGGGGCCGGGCGCCCTCCTGCCGGACCGTCTCGCGGAACCGGCCACAGATGTGGCCGGTTCCGCACCCTTCCGGGGCGCTCCCCCGCCCCTGGCCCGGGGTATCCGGGTGTCATGGGCCGCAAAACACCAGGACACCGGAAGCCCCATGACCTAGGCATATGCCAAAGTCTCAAGCCCCAGTACAGAAACGTCGGGCACACCTCTTTTCAGTCAAGACCCCCTCCGCCGAGGGCCGTTGACCGCTATCGTGAGAGTCACGCCGTTGTCCGGGATCGGCCGCGCAAGCGCCGTACGAGACCACCAACGACGCTCATGACGCAAGCGGTAACAACCTGGTAGGGGGACACCGTGGCGCTGAAGCCCGAGCCGACCGCGCCGTTCCATTCGGTGCAGTACGCCCTTCGCGTGCTCGAAACGATCTCCAGGCACGCCGACGGCGTGACCGATGCGACGATCGCCCGCGAGACGGGCCTGTCCCCGGGCCAGCTCGCCCAGATGCTGTCGATGCTCCGGCGCGAGGGCTATGTCGAGCAGGTCACCGACGGGGCGTATGTCGTCGGCGAATCGCTCCTGCTCCTCGGAACGGGCGGCGACCGCAACCAGGCACTGCGCGACAAGCTCCAGCTCACCCTCGACCACCTGCGCGACTCGGTCGGCGCGGCGGTCTACATCAGCCGGTACATCGACGGCGAGGTGAAGATCCTCCACTACGCCGACGGACCGCTGGCGCCCAAGGTCAACGAGTGGGCCGAGTTCCACCGCACGGCGCACGCCAGCGCGGTCGGCAAATGTCTGCTGGCGCAGCTCGACCACGACGGCCGCAAGGACCACCTCTCCCGCCACAAGACCGCCCGGCTCACCTCCCGGACGATCACCAACGAGAAGGTCCTCTTCCACAAGCTCGACAGCCAGCCGCCCACGGTCCCCGTCCTCGACCTCCAGGAGTACGCCGTCGGCACGGTCTGCGCGGCCGTCCCGATCACCGCCGGTTCGACGGTCGGCTGCCTCGCCCTGTCCATGCCGCTGGAGCACGCCCACCGTCTGCGCCAGGCCGCCGACACCCTGAACCGCCGGGCCGCTCCGGTTCTGCTGTCGCTGGCGATCTGAGCGGGGGCCCGAGCCGGGCGGGTGTGAGCCGAGCAGGTTCGAGCCGAGCGGGCGCGGGCCGGGAGCGGCGCCGCCCCTCCGCCGCGGCTGTGGTCATGAGCACCCCTCTCGACCAGGTAGTATTTCTTTCGTCAGCGCGCGCCGCTAGCTCAGTTGGTTAGAGCAGCTGACTCTTAATCAGCGGGTCCGGGGTTCGAGTCCCTGGCGGCGCACGTATCGAGTGGGCGTTTCCGGTTCTCCGGGAACGCCCACTTTGTTTGTCGTGACGGGGTGGGTGGGACCGCCGGGGACCCCATTGGCTGACGGCCCGTGGTCGACGGCCCGTGGCTCACGGTTGGCAGCCGGGCCGGTCCCGCCCCGGGATCATCGGTCCAGGAGATGGGCCCGGTCGTGATCGCGGTACAGCGCCAGGAGAGCGGCCCGGTCCCCGGCGGTGAACGGGCGGTAGGCATTTCCGGCGGGAGCGGCAGGAGCAGAGGGAACGGCCGGAGCAGCGGGAGCGGCAGGGGTGCCGGGGGCGTCAGGTGTGTCAGGTGTGTCAGGGCCGGCGGGGTCCGCCGGGCCGAGCGGCGACCACCAGACCGGATCCGGGCAGCGGAAACCGGCCCGTCGCAGGGCGGCCCGATGCACCTTGTTCGTGGCGGTCACCGGCAGCGCGGCCGCCGTCCGTACGAACCGGGGCGCCATCTTCGTCCCGAGATCGGGCTGGGCGGCGAGGAAGGCCACGAAGTCGTCCGGGTCGAACACGGCGCCCTCCCTCAGCGCCAGGGCCGCCATGACCTGGTCCCCGGCGACGGGGTCGGGCACCGCGTACACGGCCACTCCCTCGGCCGGGGCGTAACGGGCGAGGATGTTCTCGATCATCGCGGCGGCCAGATTCTCGCTGTCGACCCGCAGCCGGTCGTCCGAGCGCCCGGCGAAATGGAAGAACCCCTCGGTGTCCCGGAAGAAGAGATCACCGGTCCAGTACCAGCCCGCGCCGACCCGCCCCTCTCCCCGGCCGCGGGTGCGGGCGGCGGTCGCCTCGGGGTTGCGCCAGTAGCCCTCGAAGGAGCTGCGACCGCGGTTGACCAGCTCCCCTATCGACTGCTCGCCGTTCAGCAGCCGGCCGGCCGTATCGAGGCGGGCGCACGGCAGTTCGGCGCCGGTCTCCGGGTCGACGACAGCGAGATCAGCTCCTGGTGCGGGCCGCCCGATGGCCCCGGGCGGGGTGTCCGGTGTGCGCTGGATCGCGGCGCCGCCCTCGGAGGAGCCGTACCCCTCGGTCAGGCGGACGCCGAACCGTGCGGCGAAGCGGGCGGCGTCGACGGCGCCCGCCTCGGTACCGAACCCGGCGCGCAGCGGATGGTCCCGGTCGTCCGGGGAGGGCGGGGTGGCGAGCAGATACTGCACGGCCCGGCCGACGTAGGTGAAGTAGGTGGCCCCGTAGCGGCGTACGTCGGGGAGGAAGGCGGAGGCCGAGAAGCGGCGGCGCAGCGCCACGGCCGCGCCGCCGGCGAGTGCCGGGGCCCAGCCGGCGATCACCGCGTTGCCGTGGAACATCGGCATACAGAGGTAGTGGACGTCGTCCCGGCTCACCCCGAAGAAGCCGGCCAGCGAGTGCCCGGCGGCGGCCAGCCGGCCCTGGGTGCAGAGGGCGGCCTTGGGCGCGCCGGTGGAGCCGGAGGTGAAGTAGAGGAGCATCCGGGAGGCGGGCGTCGGGGTGCGGATGCCACCGGAGCCGGCAGTGATCTCGTCGGGCGTCGTGCCCTCGTACGGTCCGAGCAGTTCCCGGTAGGCCGGGTCGTCCACGACGAGGACCCGCTCGGGCGGGACAGGGAGGTCCAGACCGGCCAGCAGCGGCAGGTGGGCGCGTTCGGTGATCAGCAGCGCGCAGTCGGTATGGCTGATGTCGCGGGCGAGCTCCGGCCCGCGGCGGGTGGGGTTGATCCCGGCAACCGCGGCCCCGGCGAGTGCCGCCGCGCTCAGCCACAGCGGGTACTCGGGCACATTGCCGAGCAACACCCCGAGGTGCGCCTGCGCGCCATGCGGCAGCCGCTCCCCCAGCAGCGCGGCCCGCGCGGCGGCACCGCCCGCCAGCTCGTGGTGGGTGAGCACGAGATCCCCGTACTTCGCACCCACCCGGTGATCGCCCCACTGTCCCTGTACGAGCTCCGCGACGGTGGCGGCGCCGGAACTTCCCTGCCTGCTGGTGCCGTTGGCTGCCATGGCGAGGGAGGGTAGCTGACGTAGCATCAGATGTGGACCCGGGCGGGGCGTGGGGCGTGGGGGCGTGGGGCCGGGCCTCCCCGGGGGATGCCCTCGGGGAGGCCCGGTGGGGGGCCGCGGTCCGGCGCCGGAGGGCTCAGGAGAGGTCGACGTCCGAGCAGGCGTAGAAGGCATTGCCCGTGTCGGCGATGTTCCAGACGCCGAGGATGAGGTGGCGGCCGGACTTCTGGGTGGGGACGGTGCCCTGGTGCTGGACGGTCGAGCCGGGCTGCGCGCCGCCCATGGGGACTGTCATGAACGGTTCGGGTTCGAGGTCGGCGCGGGTGAGCGGCTTGCTGGGGTCGTAGCCGTCCTTGGTGATGAAGTACTCGAAGTCGGTCGTGGCGTGCCGTGCCGTCAGACGCCAGGTGAAGGTGTAGCCCTGCCCGGGCGAGAGCTTGGTGCCGGGCCACGAGCCGCCGCGCGGATCGTCCAGCTCGGCGAAGTTCGCGTGCCCGCCGGAACAGATCTTGCCGTCCGCGGGGCCGGCGGCCGGGAAGCCCTTGGGGGCCTCGACGCTCTGCGGTTCGTACTGGATCGCGCCGCAGTCCTTGACGGTGCCATTGGCGCAGAGCGCCTGACGGCTGGGGGGCGCGTCGCTGTAGCCGTGACTGGAGGCGCTGCCCGTCGCGAGCAGGGAGACACCCAGGACGCCGAGGCCGATCACGGCGGCACTGATCTTTTTGCGCATGCTTCGCTCCTGAAGAACGTGGGGGGAGTTCCATGAGCCAGGTGAAAGGCAGTGCACTGCGGGCGGTGCCGGATTGTGCGGTCTAGACCAAACCGCAGACTAAGGGCGCGGCTTTGGGCATGTCCATACCAATGACATGACGGGGCCGGGTCGCGTCGGGTCGCCCGCTCGGGGCGGGGCGCGATCGGGGCGGGGCGGAGCGCGCCGGGTCGGGCCGGGTGGTCAGGCTGCCGCCGTGAGTGGGCCCGTGGTGGGGCGGGCGGCGGCCTGCACCAGAGCGGTGTACGTGCGGCGGAGCGCTATCAGGGACTCCTGGGCCTCGCGATAGACGGCGGCGTCCGGGCCGCCGCGGTGGGCGAGGGTGCGCACGGGTGCACAGTGGCGGTCCATCGCACTGAGCCAGGCACGGTGCTGCGCCGGAAGATGGCGTCGCAGCAGTTGGCGCCTGCCCTCACCCATACGGCGGCCGCCGATGCCCAGCACCGCCTCGGCGGCCTGGAGCACCGGCGGCTCCAGGGCGCCCTGTTCGGCGAGCGCGCCGAGCACCGCGCGCTGCTGCGGCGTGGCCGGTGCGGCTGTCAGCTCCGCCGCCTCGGCGAGCAGCTGGGCGCGCAGCGCATGCTGGACGCGCACCAGGCGGCGCAGCGCCGTCGGGGTGGAGGAGTCGTCGGGTGACCGGCCCGCGAGGGTCTCGGCGAGCCGGAAGAGCCAGATCCCGTGCGCCTCCAGACGGGTCGCGGCCAGCATCAACCGGTCCAGACGGCTGAGCGGTTGCCCCTCCGGGGCCCAGCGGACGATCGGGACGAGCACTTCGGTGCGGGCCAGTTGATCGATGGGGATGTGGCGGCGGGGCTTGCGCTCGGGGACCCAGTTGTGGAGCGCGAGGGTCGGCAGGGCGACGAACTGATCGTGGTCGATACGGTGCGCGATCGCCGCCCACAGATCGAGAAACGCCCCGTCGGCGACCTCGCGGGCGGCCGGAGCCTGCGGGTCGAGCCCACACCAGCCACAGGACACCGCGATCACCGCGATCCGCATGGCGGCGGCCTCCGCATTGCGCAGGGAGAGGCGGGAGACGCGTTGCCGCAGGGCGGACAACTCGTCGGCGCGATGGGCTCGTTCGACGAGCGCGACGGCGGCCTCCCGGTCGGGCGCGATCGCGGCCGCGCGCGCCATGGCGTCCAGCCGGGTCCAGGTTCCGATCATGGAACGGACGGGCGGCCGCTCGGGCAGAAAGCCGTGCGCGCAGGGGTCGTGCGGGAAGGCGGTGGCAGGTACCGCGGAGGTGGCGGGTTCCGTGGAGGCGGCGGAGGCAGCGGCGGCGGATGGCGGCATGCCGGAGCCGGGGCCGGGGGCCGACGCGGCATACGGGCCGGACGCGCCGGTCGGTATACGGGGGCCGGGAGCGGTCGCCGGCGCGGCCGCAGCCGCAGGCCCGGTCGCAGGCCTGGCCGCAGGCACACCCGCAGCCCCGCCGGCGCTCGGCGTCGTACTCGCCGTCGCGCTCGTGACCGCCATCGCGGGCGTGGTCGTAGTTGTGGTCGTGGTCGTGGTCGTGGTCATGATCGCCTGTCCCCCATCAGCACTTCCCGGCGAACAGCCGGGCCAGGTGGGTGTCCATGTCGAGGTAGCGGTCCTCATGGCCGGGCGGGACGATCGCCACGGTCTGCTCCAGCCACGCGGTCAGCTCCATCGCGCGCACCGACAGCTCGCACACGCTGTCATCGGTGGACAGCTCGATGTGTACGCGGCGCGATTCGCCCGGCCGGCGGAAGGGCCACACCCGTACGTCCCCCTCGCCTGCTTCGTCGTGCAGCCCCGTCAGCAGCAGATCGCGGGCGAACAGCCAGGTGGCCACCTTCTGGCCACGACTGATGAAGGCAACCTCGACCTCGTACGGGCGGTCGCTGCGATAGCTGAACCGGCCGGCCACCGGAACTGCTTCGTCCGGCCCGAGGAGGAGCTGCATCTCAAGGGTGCGCTTGGCTGTCGACACCACGACGATCAACCTTTCCGACGGAGGGGCGAGTCCCGGGGACCCGGTCCGGGGCGCGCGTCCTGGCAGACGTTGCTGTGGAGGGTGGGGTTGCGGGAGGCGGAGGAGGAGTGACGGACGCCATGGCCGGCACCCTCCGGACGTATGCAGTTCTTTCGTCTCGAAGCTCGCTTCAGCCTCTCAACCGGCAGGAGATATCGCATGTTAACGGCGCAACTGATGATCTACCGCCATGGAACCGATGAACTCGATCTTCACAGAGCAATCGGGGCGAACTGCCGGTCGAAAGTCCCAAGATCAAGGGACCTTTGCCCCATACGGGGCAGGATTCTCGTGAGGTAACGCGGGCGGGCCGGGCACCATTGCGAGTGGCCGGGATCACATGGCCCGAGTGCGTGATCCACCCGGTCGCGGGTACAGAGCACATCTTGAGTTCGTGTAAAGTTCTTCAGGTCAGCGCGCGCCGCTAGCTCAGTTGGTTAGAGCAGCTGACTCTTAATCAGCGGGTCCGGGGTTCGAGTCCCTGGCGGCGCACGTCAGACTGAGGCCCCTCGCCATGCGGGGGGCCTCAGTCATGCGGTCGGCCGAACGGATGACCGGTTCCGCCACCCCGCGAAACTGCTCCCGGAGCCCGATCTCCGCGACGCCCCGGACGGCGATGCCCCGCACGGCGACCTCCCGGACGGCGATTCCCCCGGCGCCGATCCCCCGGACGGCCACACCCCGAACGGCAGCAATCGAGATCTGTGCGATCACAAACAGTAATTCCCGGATCACCTACAGATTCGTTCACCGGAGGCTCCCTACTCTTTCTCCGCGGGCTCCCCGTTCCGCCGTCTCGCGACTTTCCGGACCACCCCGGATCTGCCCACGACCGGCGGCCGCCACCCCGACGGCCAATACGGGCGTCGGTGCCGGCATCGACGCCGTGACACGCGACAGCCGGCACCGAAATCCCGGTGCCACGGTCCACGCCCCGGAGGGATACTCCTGGCATCCCCCCACCGGCCGCCACTGGATGGAACGAGGCGGCGCCCAGGGCGGGGCTTCAGCTTCGGCCAATTTGGCATACGCGCAGGTAACTTCACCGGAGTCGGCAAACGACTGGGCCCGTCGCGGACCTGCCCCGCGCCCGCTTCCCGGTGAATGCGTTCGGATACAGTTCGCATGCCGCACACATCGGACCTCAAGTCCCTTGACCAGGCCGGTCGTTCGCGGCAATGCCGCGTCCTCGCCGCCCGCCATGCCGTCCGTCATGCCGCCGGAGATTTTCTCGGTACTGCGCTTTTTCTTTGCCGATTGATGGCCGGCCGACGGGGAACATTACCCATCGGGGACGACTCCTTTACACACCGTGTTCTCCTCGCTTCCCCGCAGAGCAGGGCCGTCCCGGCCATTACTCTGATATCCGCCGACAGCGGGAAATTTGACGCCAGGTCCGTATCAAAGTGATGTGCTCTGCGCCACACGCCGCACCGTCTTACGTAGTCTTGTGCACAATTCCCTTGGCAACTCTTGCCATCACCACGGCGGTTAGGGACCCTGACCTGGTAACTCGGTGAAATGAGGGACCGCATAGCCGAGTGGTAACAGTCAGGTCCGCCAGTTGGCGTGATGTGACCACGGGGAAATCGCCGCTTGGCAGGATCACGGCAGCGTTGCATACGCAACCGGAAGATGGCCGCCGCCATCTGACGGTGCAGGCGGTCGACATCACAGCGCCCGGGTCGGCCGCGGGGGACCGTGGACCCGGGCCATCAGCAAACGGCACGCAGCCCGAGTTGCGTGCGGGGGGATGGACTCATGACGTCGCCGCCTGACGGCTCCCGGCCGCAGCGTCCGTACGACCCGTCGGCCACGGCGCGCCTGCGCGTGCCACGCCAGCACTGGCAGCGGCGGAACCAGCGCAAACCGCTGCCGCGCTACGACTACGAGCACTACAGCCGGCTGGCCGGACCACTCACCCGGCCCGACCCGGACAAGCCCTACACGGTCCGCTACCGCTCGCTGCTTGCGGACGAACCGCACCGAATACGGGCGGCCCTGCTGCTCGGCGCCGCGCCGCTGGTCTCCTTCGGGCTGCTGGTCTGGCTGATGCAGCCGAGCCACTGGACCGAACGCGACTACCCCGCCTACGACTTCCTTCCCGTGCTGGACGTCGTCATGCTGGTCTCGATCGGGCTGATCGAGCTCTTCCGGTGCATGAATGTGCTCTCCAACGCGCACGCCACCCTCGTCGCCCGCGACCCCGTCCCGGTCATTCCCGAGAGCGGTACCCGCGTCGCCTTCCTCACCTCTTTCGTGCCCGGCAAGGAACCCCTCGCCATGGTGACGAAGACGCTGGAGGCGGCGGTCAAGATCCGCCACCGCGGTCTGCTGCACATCTGGCTGCTGGACGAGGGCGACGACCCCGACGTCAAGGAGGTCTGCCGGCGCCTGGGCGTCCATCACTTCAGCCGCAAGGGCGTCCCGGAGTGGAACCAGGCCAAGGGCCCGCACCGCGCCAAGACCAAGCACGGCAACTACAACGCCTGGCTCCAGGCGCACGGTGACGCCTACGACTACTTCGCCTCCGTCGACACCGACCACGTCCCGCTGCCCAACTACCTGGAGCGGATGCTGGGCTTCTTCCGCGACCCGGACGTCGGCTTTGTCATCGGCCCGCAGGTGTACGGCAACTACGACACCTTCGTCACCAAGGCCGCCGAGTCACAGCAGTTCCTCTTCCATGCGCTGGTCCAGCGGGCCGGCAACCGCTATGGCGCGCCGATGTTCGTCGGCACGTCCAACGCCGTGCGCATCAGCGCGCTCAAGCAGATCGGCGGGCTGTACGACTCGATCACCGAGGACATGGCGACCGGCTTCGAGATGCACCGGCACAGCAATCCGCAGACCGGGAAGAAGTGGCGCTCGGTCTACACCCCGGATGTGCTCGCGGTCGGCGAGGGGCCCACGGCCTGGACCGACTTCTTCACCCAGCAGCTGCGCTGGTCGCGCGGGACGTACGAGACGATCCTCAAGCAGTTCTGGAAGGCGCCGTTCACGCTGCCCGCGGGCCGGCTCTTCAACTACACCATGATGGTGATCTTCTACCCGATGTCGGCGCTGAACTGGATTCTGGCGGCGCTCAGTTGTGCGCTGTTCCTGGGGCTGGGGGCCTCGGGTGTGCAGATCGATCCGTCGGTGTGGATGATGCTCTACGGCAATGCCTCGGCGCTCCAGATCGGCCTGTACATCTGGAACCGGCGGCACAATGTCTCGCCGCACGAGCCGGAGGGCTCCGGCGGGGTCGCCGGCATGGTGATGTCCGCGCTGTCCGCGCCGATCTACGCCCGGTCGCTGTTCGACACCGTACTGCGCCGCAAGAGCAAGTTCGTGGTCACGCCGAAGGGCGACTCGTCCAGCCCGGACACGCTCTTCGGAACGTTCCGGGTGCATCTGTTCTTCCTGCTCGTCTTCGGGGGCTCGCTGGTCGCCTCGTTCGTGCTGGGGCACAGCCATCCGGCGATGGTCACCTGGGCCGTACTCGCGATGCTGATCACCGCAGCGCCGATCTTCGCCTGGCGGCTGAGCGTACGGAGGGAGAAGCGGGGGCGGGGGGAGAAACTGACGCAAGGGGAGAAGCAGGCGCAGGGGGAGAAGCAGGCGCAGGGGGAGCAACAGGCGCAGGGGGAGGCGGCTGGTAGCGCCGCTACCGCTACTACCGCTGTCGGTGCCGCGGGGGCTGCCGGTGACACGGTGACCTGGGGCAGGGCCGAGGGTGGGGGCTCCGCGGACACGGTGGTTGCGGAAGCTGTCGCTCCGGATACCCGCCCTCTCCCCGCACACGCGCCCGCTCCGGCTGCCGACCAGACGGTGGATCAGCGCGCCGCCGTCCCCGCTCCGGCCGCCGACCAGACCGTGGAGCAGCGGGCCGCTGCCCCGGCTCCGGCCGCTGACCAGGCCGTTGACCAGGCCTCCGACCCGGCCTTCACCGCCGAACAGACCTTGCAGATCGCCCTTGGGGGACGTCACACATGAAGTACCGTCCGAGCCGTCGCACCCGCCGAGTGGCGATAGCGGCGGCGGTGGTGCTCGCGCTGGCAGCGATGAACGGGCCGGCCCTCTACGGCTTCGCCTCGGAGCAGTACCACCAGTACAAGATCAACAAGCCCGAGTACAAGGCGGCGAACGGCCACTGGGACGTCGTCGACGTACCGGACAAGTACCGCATCAACACCATCCACGCGGCCCTGCTGCACACCGGGAAGGTGCTGCTGGTCGCGGGCTCCGGCAACAACGCGGCGAACTTCAAGGCCAAGTCGTTCCGTACGGTCCTGTGGGATCCGGAGAAGAACACCTTCAAGAACATCCCCACGCCGAAGGACCTCTTCTGCTCCGGGCACACCCAGCTCCCGGACGGCAAGCTGCTGGTGGCCGGCGGCACCCAGCGCTACGAGAAGCTGAACGGCGATGTGAAGAAGGCCGGCGGCCTCATGATCCTCTACAACGAGAATCCGGACGGCCCGAAGACGTTCCCGGCCGGCACCCTCTTCACCGGCAAGAAGAACGGCAAGACCTTCGCCTCCAAGGACCCGGTCGTGGTGCCGCGGGCGAAGAAGAAGACCGACCCGGCGACCGGCAAGGTCACCGTGGTGCACAGCGAGGCCCGGGTCTACGTCGAGGCCCTCAAGGACGGCCCCTCCCACTCCACAGGCGCCCAGGACAACTACCGCATCCATGGCCTCACCGGCGCGGATGCCCATAACTTCTACGGCATCGCGCAGAAGCTGTCCTTCGACAAGAAGGACTTCCAGGGGATCAAGGACTCCTTCGAGTTCGACCCGGTGGCCGAGCGCTACATACCCGTCGACCCGATGAACGAGGCCCGCTGGTATCCGACGCTCACCACGCTTCAGGACGGCAAGGTCCTCTCCGTCTCCGGGCTGGACGAGATCGGGCAGGTCGTCCCCGGCAAACAGGAGATCTACGACCCGAAGACGAAGAAGTGGCGCTATCTGCCCAAGCGGCGCTTCTTCCCGACCTACCCTGCGCTCTTCCTCACCGACCAGGGCCGGATCTTCTACACCGGCTCCAACGCCGGCTACGGCCCGGACAACATCGGCCGCACGCCCGGCATCTGGGACCTGAAGTCCAACAAGTTCCAGGTCGTGCCCGGGATGAGCGACCCGAAGATCCTGGAGACGTCGATGTCGGTGCTGCTGCCGCCGGCCCAGGAACAGCGGTACATGGTGCTGGGCGGAGGCGGGGTCGGCGAGGACCCGAAGGCCACGGACAAGACCCGGATCGTCGATCTGCACGCCCCGTCGCCGCGCTTCAAGGACGGGCCGCCGCTGTACGCCAAGGCCCGCTACCCGAGCAGCGTGATCATGCCGGATGACACCGTGCTGACCACGAACGGCTCCGGCGACTACCGCGGCCGCAGCGACTCCAACGTCCTCAAGGCGGAGCTGTACGACCCGGCGAACAACTCCGCCCACCAGGTGGCCGACCCGCTGGTGGGCCGTAACTACCACTCCGGTGCGCTGCTGCTGCCCGACGGCCGGGTGATGACCTTCGGCTCCGACTCCCTCTACGCGGACAAGGACAACACCAAGCCGGGCGTCTTCCAGCAGCAGATCGACCTCTACACCCCGCCGTATCTCTACCGGAAGTCCCGGCCCGAGCTCACGGACAAGGGGCCGAAGACGCTCTCCCTCGGCGGCAGCACGACCTTCGGCTCACCGCGCGCCGCCGCCATCAAGAAGATGCGGCTGATGCGGCCCGGCTCGTTCACCCATGTCACCAACGTGGAACAGCGCTCGATCGCACTGGACTTCACGGTGACGAAGGGCGGTGACGGCGTGACGGTCACGCTGCCCAAGGACCCGTCGTTGGTGCCGCCCGGGTGGTACATGGTGAACGCGGTCGACGGGCAGGGGACGCCCTCGAAGGCGGTGTGGGTGAAGGTGGCGGCGCAGCGCAGCTAGGGGCGTCTCCCCGAGGAGGCCTGTCCGCTCCTGTCCGATCCTGCTCGACCCTGATCCGCCGGACAGCCGGGGCGCCAGATGCTCGCGCTCGGCATGTTCGACAGCCGGGGTCCCACAGGCTCGCCCTCGGCATGTTCGAGCCGGGGCGCCACAGGCTCGCGCTCGGGACATTCGTCCGCCGTGACGGCGACCGGCTGCGGTCACCGTCACGGCACGACGCTACTTCGCGCTACGTGCCAGCCCCAGGGCGTACTCGGGCCACCAGGTGCCCGCCTTGGGGCCGCCCTTGCAGGTGCCGTCCGACTCTCCCGGGCGCTTGATCCACAGGTAGGCGGCTATCAGCGGTTCGTCGGTCTTGGTGGTCGGTGGGGTGCCCAGTGCGCGGCCGCGCGGGTTGCACCAGTTCTCCGGGTCGTCGCCGCCCGGGGCCGGGCCGTTGCCGTTGCGGCTGGTGTCGATGACGAACGGCTTGCCGCCGACCATGGCGGACAGCCGCTTGCCGTACTTCTTGTTCTCCGCGGTGGTCTGGTAGTTGGAGATGTTGAGGGCGAAGCCGTCGGCGCGGTCGATGCCGGCCCGCTTGAGCGGTTCGACCATCTGGCCCGCATCCTTGATCCAGTGCGGATTGCCGGCGTCCAGATAGACCTTGGTGTGCGGCAGCGCCTTCAGCTTGCCGACCGCCTCCGTCAGCAGGGCGTAACGCTCCTCGTGGAACTGCTGCGGGGTGCACTTGTCCGCGATGTGCGGCAGCGCGTCGGGCTCCAGGATGACGGTGGTGGCGCGGTCGCCGATGCCTTTGAGCACCCCGTCCAGCCAGGCCCGGTAGGCGTTGCCGTCGGCGGCGCCGCCCTGGGAGTACTTGCCGCAGTCGCGGTGCGGAATGTTGTAGAGCACGAGCAGCGCCTCGCGGTCGGCCTTGGCGGCCGCCTGGGTGAAGCCGCGCGCCTCCCCCTGCGGGTCGTCGACGCCTATCCATTCCGCGACCGGCTGCGCCGCGATCTTGTTGGCCAGGCGGGCGTCCGAGGCCTTGCCGTCGTCGCCGTACGAGGACACCTGGCGGGCCGCCTTGCTGTCCGGGTTGACCCAGAACGGCGCCACGGACTTGGGCCGTTGGCCCGGTTTGGACGGGACGCCGTCGTCGCCGCCGGATGAGGAGCAGCCGACGAGCAGCAGGGCCAGTGCCCCCACCGCCGCCCCCGCCGATGCGGACCTGGCATGCCCGGTGCGCCGCCGGCCCTCACGGGGCCCGCCCGGCGGACCGATCCCGGCGGTCCGTCGCAGATTGCCGTACATCCACTCCCCCTCGGAGCATCGAACACGGCCGGCGGAGGCCGCCGACGAGATCCATCGTGGCACACGGCCGCCCGCCGGGGTCGGCCTGTGGAGGGGGCTGTCCACAGGCTGCTAAGGCGCTTGACGAATGGCGGTTGTGGTGGTTCGTCCGTCCCTCGTGCCGGCGGGCTGAAGGGACGTCAAGTAGGCCGACACCACGACCACGTTCGAGGCGCCGCCACGAGACCGGTGCGTGGCCCGGGCGCGGCTGCCGTCGTCGACGATCAGCCGGAGTTCGGAGCGGCCCCGGTCGCGGGCGGCGTACGCCTTCCGCGCGTCGAAGCGGTGACGGTCGTAGAGCTGGACGTCCTCGACGGTGAAGCGTGCGGTACTGCCGTCGGAGCGCTGGATGTCCAGCCACTCCCCCGGCTTGATACCGGCCAGACGGTGGACGACGGCTCCCTGGACGCGCGGATCGCGGCCCGTGCCGGCCCGGCCCACGAGCAGGGCCGCACCCGCCTCGCCCGGTTGCGGCCCTGCCGCGTACCAGCCCACGGGGGCCGGGTCGTTGTCCGGCGGCGGGGCGAGGATGCCGTGCTCGTCGAGGCCCCGTTCGGTGATGCCGGCCTCCCCTACACCGAGCGCGCCGATGGTGATCCCCACGGGCCTTGCGGTCACGGCGGTGGGCACCGGGGCGTGCGCATGCGGGGGTGTCTGCCGGCTCAACGGGCGCCCGACGGCGGCGACATCACCGGTCGTGGCGAGCTGCGCGGCCACCCCCTCCGCCAGATCGCGGCCCCACAGCCACAGCCCCAGCAACAACACGGCCCAGGCCACACCGGCGAGGAACCTTGCGGGGGTGGAGGCGTGGGTGGGGGTGTGGGTGGGGGGG
>NZ_JOHB01000020.1:0-158161 GCF_000719605.1 Streptomyces sp. NRRL S-1813 | reverse complement strand
GTTGCCGGTCCGAATTCGTTTCCGATTCCCCCGCCTCGGGTGCGGCTATTTGAACTGCCGCGCCTTTCGGCGTGATCACTACTTTAGCGGAATTCCTCGTTGACGCATAATCACGTCACGGTTCGAATTCCGGCATGCCGAAATTGTTCCCGGTGAGGGTCCGTGCAGTAGTGGGTGCCGCGAAGCGGCGGGATGGTCGCCGCGGAACCGTTCCGGCTCTGTGGCAACTCGGAGAACACTACGGATGGGGAAGGGTCGTGTCAACACGCGTCAGTCAAGGTCACTCAGACGCCCGTCGGCGTCGGGCTGGGCGTCCTCGACGCGGCGCAGCAGACGGGTCAGGACCTGGCCGAGCAGCTGCCGTTCCTCTCCGGAGAGGTCCTGGAGGAGGTCCTCCTCGAAGACCGACGCCAGGCGCATCGCCTCGAGCCACTTCTCGCGGCCCTCGTGGGTCAGCGCGACGATGACGCGGACGCGGTTGTTCTCGTCGCGCTCGCGCGTGACCAGACCCTCGTTCGCCATGCGGTCGATGCGGTGGGTCATGGCAGCCGGCGTGAGGCCGAGGAGCTTGGCGAGTTCGCCGGGGCCCAATTGGTAGGGGACCCCGGAGACGACGAGGGCCTTGAGGACCTCCCATTCGGCGTTGCTCAGGCCGAGGGTGGCGGTCTGCCGCCCGTAGGCGACGTTCATCCGGCGGTTGAGGCGCTGAAGTGCGGAGACGACCTGCTCCACCTGGGGGTCGAGGTCCTGGAACTCGCGCTGGTAGGCCGCGATCTGTTCCTCGAGGCTCGGCTCGGCGGTGTCGGCGGCCGCATCGGAGGGCTCAGGCATGCGGCGCAGTATGACATGGAAGTCATTGGCGTTGAAGTTCTTCGGCGTGTAGTCTTTAGCTTCGAACTTTAGAGTTGAAGTCTTCAGGGTGAGACTGTCCGGCTTCGGACGGTCTCACCCTGGCGTCTGCCGCAGCTCGTGGGTTCGTCCCTCTTATCCGTCTGATGACCTGACCTAGGTAGGTGAGTGTGACCACCGCGATGGGCGCCGCGTTGCGCCGGATCCAGCTCGGGAACGCGTTGAGCGCGTTCGGGAGCGGCTTCACCGTTCCGTATCTGTACGTCTATGTGGCGAAGGTGCGGGATCTCGGCGCGAGTACGGCCGGTGCCGTACTGGCGATGCTGGCGGTGGCCGCGCTGGTCGTCCTGCCTCTGACCGGTCGCGTCATCGACCGGCGCGGGCCGCTGCCGGTGGCCGTCATCGGTTCGGTCTGCGCCGCCATCGGCTCCCTGGGGATAGGGCTGTCCGCCAGCGAGCCGCTGGTCATTGCGGCGGCCATCGCCCTCGGTGCCGGGATAGCGGTCATTCAGCCGGCGCTCGCGACGATGATCGTGTGGTGCTCGACGACGGTCACGCGGTCGCGGGCGTTCGCCACCCAGTTCTTCCTGAACAACCTGGGGCTGGGCGTCGGCGGACTGGTCGGCGGGCTGCTGGTCGACGAGTCGCATGCGTCGAGCTTTGTGCGCCTGTTCGCCATCGAGGCCGTGATGTTCCTGGTGCTCGGCGCGGCGGTGGCGAGCGTACGGCTGCCGCGGACGCCGAAGGTCGAGGACCCGGTGCCGACCGAGGAGCGGGCCAAGGGCGCCTGGCGTGCGATGTTCGCCGACCGGCGGATGGTGTGGCTGTGCGTCCTGGGGTTCGTGCTGTTCTTCGCCTGCTACGGGCAGTTCGAGTCGGGGCTGGCGGCCTACGCGACCGAGGTCACCCGGATCCCACCGGCGAGCCTGGGGATCGCGCTTGCGGCCAATACGGCGGCGATCGTGGCGGCGCAGTTCGTGGTGCTCAAGCTGGTCGAGCGCCGGCGGCGCAGCCGGGTGATGGCGCTGGTCGGGATGGTCTGGACGGTGGCGTGGATAGCCGCCGGGCTGTCCGGGCTGGTGCACGGCGCGCAGGTGGTGGCGACGACGCTGCTGATCTCGACGTATGCGCTGTTCGGTATCGGTGAGTCGATGCTGTCGCCGACGGTGGCTCCGCTGGTGGCCGATCTGGCGCCGGCTTCCCTGATCGGCCAGTACAACTCGGCATTCGCCCTGGTCAAGCAGCTGGCGCTGGCGGTCGGTCCGGCCGTGGGCGCACTGATGGTGGGGCATGGGATGTACGTGGCGTACATCGGGATGCTCGTGGTGTGTGCGCTGGGGATCACGGTGTTGTCGTTGCGGCTGGGGCGGATGCTGCGTCCGGAGCAGGACAATCCGCACCGGGCGGTGGCGTCCCTGCCCGCGGCGCGGGTGCCGGCGGAGCCGGCAGCGGAAGCGGTGGTCTGCGGCGCCTGAGCAGCGTGCCCGGACCGCCGGAACCATGGGCGGTCGTTGAACCCGCGCTTCCGGCGCCGTGAGAGCGGCGCGTCCCACCGGCCCCCGGCCTGGTCCGATCGGATCAGGCCGGGGGCCGGTGACGTACGGCTATCCGCGCGGCAGGGCGAATTCGCACCAGACGGCCTTGCCGCCGCCCGGGGTGCGGCGGGAGCCCCAGGACGAGGCGATGGTGGCGACGATGGAGATGCCCCGGCCGGCCTCGTCAGCCGGTTCGGCGCGGCGGCGGCGCGGGAGGTGGTCGTCGCCGTCGGTGACCTCGACGATCAGCCGGCGGTCCGTGCGGCGCAGCCGGAGGCGCATGGGCGGGGTGCCGTGCTGGAGGGAGTTGGCAACCAGTTCGCTGGCGGCCAGCACACCGAGGTCGTGCAGCTCGGTCGGGAAACGCCAGGAGGCGAGGACCCCGGAGGCGAAGGCGCGGGCGCGCGGGGCCGCTTCGGTGCCGCCGTGGAGTTCGAGCGCGGCGTTGTGGAACAGCTCGGCGTCATGGCCGGTCCGCTCCGGGTGCTGGAGGACCAGGATGGCGACATCGTCGTCGTGGCTGGCGGTGATGCCCAGGGAGCGCAGCAGGCGGTCGCAGACGATGTCCGGGGCGCCGGCGGCACCGGCGAAGGCGCGCTCCAGGGCCTCGACGCCGTGGTCGATGTCCTTGTCGCGGCGCTCCACCAGGCCGTCGGTGTAGAGGACGGCGCTGCTGCCGGGGCCCAGCGGGACGGAACCCGAGGTGTGCAGCCAGCCGCCGGTGCCCAGCGGCGGCCCGGTGGGCTCGGCGGCGCGGCGGATCGTGCCGTCCGGGTCGCGTACGAGGATGGGCAGATGGCCGGCCGAGGCGTAGACCAGCCGGCCCTCGTTCGGGTCGTGGACGGCGTAGACGCAGGTGGCGATCTGGCTGGCGTCGATCTCGGCGGCCAGGCCGTCCAGGAGCTGGAGGACCTCGTGGGGCGGGAGGTCGAGGCGGGCGTAGGCGCGGACCGCGGTGCGCAGCTGGCCCATGACGGCGGCGGCGCGCACCCCGCGGCCCATGACGTCGCCGATGACCAGGGCCGTACGGCCGGCGCCGAGGGTGATGACGTCGTACCAGTCGCCGCCGACCGCGGCGTCCGTGCCGCCCGGCTGGTACGTGGCGGCGACGCAGAGGTCGTCGGGCTGCTCCAGTTCCTGGGGCAGCAGGGAGCGCTGGAGGGTGACGGCGGCCTCGCGCTGGCGCGCCTCGCTGGCCCGCAGCCGCTCGGCGGACTCGATCTGGTCGGTGACCTCGGCGCCGAAGACCAGGACGCCCTTGTGCGGGGCGACGCAGGCGACCTCGGGGTCGGGTGCCGGGCCGCTGGCCGCGACCTCGATCGGGGTGCAGGTGAAGGTGTAGTAGCCGTCGCGGGAGCGGTCGCCGCCCGCGCCGCCGGGGACCTTGCGGGACTTGACCGTCCGCGGTTTGCCGCTGCGCAGGACCTGGTCCATCAGGGGGAGCAGGCCCAGGGCGTCGAGTTCGGGGAGGGCTTCGCGGGCGGTGTGGCCGGCCGGGCGGGGGCCGAAGGCTGCGGCATAGGCACCGTTGACGTAGGCGAGGCGGTGCTCGGGACCGTAGACGACGGCGACGAGGGCGGGGATCGTGCCGAGGATGTCGTGGACGGACAGTGCGTCGACGGTGGGCGGCAGGGCCACGGGGGTGGGGTCCTGGGACGGCGCCGTTTCCGCGGGCTCGGCGCGGGCCGCGGGGACGGTGCCCGTGGTGGCTGCCGTCGGGGCGGCGGGCGTGACGTCCGGGGCCGCGGGCACGGTGGACGGTGCCGGGGCCGCGGCGGGCGGGGCGGCCGGTGTGCCGGACGCGGGGCGGGGTGCGGCGCGGTCGGACCGGGCGGCGGCACGCCGCTGTGTGCCGGGGAGTTTGGCGCTCCAGCGCGTGAAGATCACGGAGGGGTACCTCTTACTTCGCGTCGTCGCGCGGGATCGGGCCGTCGGCATGGCGGGACCTCCCGGCCGGGGGCCGGGGAAGGGTCGGCTGGGGACACTCTCGGCGTCCATTTGCGGAATGCAGCAAACGTCCAGAATCCTCGTGATTGTCACTCTTTGCAGATACGAGTCCACCCATGGTCACACGTCCAGTGTGGCCGACCGGACGGACATCCGTCAGACGCCCGGGTGCCCGCGTGGAGTTCCGCACTCCGGAACATCCGGCGTACCAGGGCTGACGGCACGGCAACTCTTGTGGGGTACGGCGCGTCAACTGGCTTCGTTGTGCCGTCCGGTCCCCGCGGCGAGTTCGAACTCGGCGCGCGGGTTCTCCAGCGAGCCGAGCGAGACGATCTCGCGCTTGAACAGGCCGGCCAGCGTCCATTCGGCGAGCACCCGCGCCTTGCGGTTGAAGGTCGGCACCCGGCTGAGGTGGTAGGCACGGTGCATGAACCACGCCGGGTAGCCCTTCAGCTTGCGCCCGTAGACGTGCGCGACGCCCTTGTGCAGGCCGAGTGAGGCCACCGAGCCGACGTATTTGTGCTCGTAGTCCTGGATCGGGCCGCCCCGCACGGCAGCCGCGATGTTCTCGGCGAGCACCTTGGCCTGACGGACGGCGTGTTGCGCGTTGGGGGCGCACACGGCGCGGGGCTCGTCGGGCTTGGCGGGCGGCGGAGCCGTCAGGTCGGGGACCTCGGCCGCGTCGCCGGCGGACCAGGCGTGTTCGACGCCCTCCACCTGGAGCGCGGGGGTGCACTTGAGGCGGCCGTGAGCGTTCAGCGGCAGCCCGGTCGCGGCCAGGATGGGGTGCGGTTTGACGCCCGCGGTCCACACCAGGGTCCGGGTCGGGAAGCGGGAGCCGTCGCTGAGCTGGGCGACCCGCTTCTCACAGGAGTCCAGCCGGGTCTCCAGCCGTACGTCGATATTGCGGGCACGCAGCTCACGTACGGCGTAACGGCCCATGTCCGGACCCACTTCGGGCAGGATCCGGTCGGTCGCCTCGACGAGGATCCACTTCATGTCCTCGGGCTGGATGTTGTGGTAGTAGCGGACGGCATAGCGGGCCATGTCCTCCAGTTCGGCCAGCGCCTCGACGCCCGCGTAGCCGCCGCCCACGAAGACGAAGGTGAGCGCGGCGTCGCGGACCGCGGGGTCGCGGGTGGAGGAGGCGATGTCGAGCTGCCCGAGGACGTGGTTGCGCAGTCCGATGGCCTCTTCGACGGTCTTGAAGCCGATGCCGACGTCGGCGAGGCCCGGGACGGGCAGGGTGCGCGAGACCGAGCCCGGCGCCAGGACCACTTCGTCGTACTCCACCTCGATGGCGCCGTTGCCGGTCTCCTCCGCGGCCAGGGTGGTGATCGTGGCCCGGCGGTCGGTGTGGTCGAGGGCGGTGACCTCACCGATGACCACCTTGCACTGCGGCAGCACCCGGCGCAGCGGTACGACGACATGGCGCGGGGAGATCGAACCGGCCGCGGCCTCGGGCAGGAAGGGCTGATACGTCATATAGGGCTCGGGGTCGACCACGATGACCTCGACAGTGCCCTGCTGGAGCTCCTGCTTCAGCTTCCGCTGCAATCGCAGGGCGGTATACATCCCCACGTAGCCACCGCCGACCACGAGAATGCGCGTCACGTCGTTCGAAGACTCAGTCTTCACAGAGGTTCTCCTCGCGGTGTCGACCAGGCCCGGGCAGCACCGATCCGGACGGCGGCCGCCGGCACGGCCACCATCGGGCGCTGCACCCCCGGGACAGCACAGCACTGTTCCATGACGCACCGCCGGAGCGCCTTTGTCCACAGGCCCGTCGAAATGTATGACCGGTCGCGACCCTGGGGACGGAACGGCCCATTCCGTGTATGCGAGAGGAGGTGCCCTGGTCAGGGGGTGGGTGACGACGGGAGAGCGGGGGTGTAATCCGGGCGGATCAGGCCCCTTGGGCCGATCGGGGGGCGCATTGCGCGGAACGCCCCCTTCATTCTTGACGCAGGCTCAACTATGTTCGTATCCGTTGGGGTGCACCCTGTCATCGGTACGCCCTGACTGTCAGGGCGGGGAGTCTCCGGGGGGAGACGACATTACCGGGGGATCACTATGCACATTCAGGGCTCTCATTGGCCGACCAACGTCGCTGTGGCACCTGCCGCCGACGATGCCGGGAGCGGTAAGAGAAACGACAGAACCAACGGCAGCGGCGCCGGCAACGGCTCCGGCGTGAGCAACGGTGCCCGCTCGGGGGCGGGCGGCCGGAGCACGCCGTTGCGGGTGGATGCCCAGCGCAATCTGGAACATGTGCTGCGCGCCGCGCGCGAGGTCTTCGGCGAGCTGGGGTACGGCGCGCCCATGGAGGACGTGGCCCGGCGGGCCCGGGTCGGGGTGGGCACGGTCTACCGCCGGTTCCCGAGCAAGGACGTGCTGGTCCGCCGGATAGCCGAGGAGGAGACCTCACGGCTGACGGACCAGGCGCGTACGGCGCTGGGCCAGGAGGACGACCCGTGGTCGGCGCTGTCCCGCTTTCTGCGGACGTCGGTCGCCTCGGGTGCCGGGCGGCTGCTGCCGCCGGGCATTCTGCGGGGGAGCGCGGACGCCGACCGGCTCGCGGAGACGGCGGACGGCGTGGAAGGCCCTCGGGTGCCGGACGGCCTGAGTGACGCACGGGTGCCGCAGCAGCGGATGGCGTCCGGCGCGGACGGGGTACCGGTCGATCTCCGGCTGGTCGCCCCGGAGGGCGCCTCGGAGGGCGGGTCCGCTCCGGAGGGCGAGGCGGCACAGGCGGCTTCGGCCTCTGCCTCGGTCTCGGCCGAGGAGACGACCGGCGCCGATGCGCTGCTGGAGGTCGTCGGCCGGCTCGTGGAGCGCGCCAGGACGGCGGGCGAACTGCGCGCCGACGTAACGGTCTCCGACATCCTTTTAGTGATTGCCACGGGCGCGCCCACGCTGCCCGATCCCGGCCATCAGCAGGCCGCCTCCGCGCGGTTGCTGGAGATTCTGCTGGAAGGGCTGCGTTCGCGCCCCGCTCGGTGAGGTCCGGTGGCCGGCCCCGTCCGGGTGGACCCGTGTGCCGGGTTCATCGGGCGGGGCCGCGCCGCGGGGTGGTGTCGTGGGTGGAGCGCGGGGCGGTTCAGCCCGTATGCGCGATTCAGCCCGTATGTGTGGTTGCTCGTACGGGTGAACGTCCGTGCGGTCGTCCACGTTCTCACCCCGGATGAGTGGATGACCGTCAGGGCCCTCAACCACCGGGGTTCGGTGTGGCACGCTGGCGCGGTGTTCCGGTGTGACGGCGGCTTCGGGGGCCTCGAAGATGGGTGTTGACGGGCGGGACGGGCGGCGCGACGGCGAGGCCGGGGTGGAAGAGCGCACGGGGACGCCGTCCGGGCAGTCCCCGGGGCGGACCGGGCCGGCCGCCGAGCGGCACGATCGCGCCGGTGACCCGACGGGCGAGGGCCACAGCGTGCCGCCGCAGCGGGACCGCTCCCGCCGCCGGACGGCCCCGGCCGCCGACCCCGAAGGCGGCGAACTCCCGCCGTCCGACGCCCAGTTGCTCGCCGATCTGCGGGCCGGGGACGACAGTGCGTACGAGGAGATGTACCGCAGGCATGCCGACGCGGTCCGGCGCTATGCCCGCAGCTGCTGCCGGGACGCGCACACCGCGGAGGATCTGACCGGCGAGGTCTTCGCGCGCACGCTTCAGGCGGTGCGCGGCGGCGCGGGCCCGGATTCCGCGGTGCGTGCCTATCTGCTGACGACCGTCCGCCGGGTCGCCGCGTCCTGGGCGAAGACCGCACGCCGGGAGCAACTGGTCGAGGACTTCGCGGTGTTCGCGGTGTCCGCCGCCGGTGCGCCGGGGGACAGGGACACTCTGGATCTGGGCGCGGACGTGCGCGCTCTGCACGAGGCCGAGCAGTCGATGGCCGTGCAGGCGTTCCGCAGTCTGCCCGAGCGCTATCAGACGGTGCTGTGGCACACGGCCGTCGAGGACGAGTCTCCCAGCGAGGTCGCCCCGCTGCTCGGGCTGACCGCGAACGCCACCGCCGTACTGGCGCACCGCGCCAGGGAGGGCCTCAAACAGGCCTATTTGCAGGCGCATGTCAGCCAGTCGCTGACCGCCGGGGGCGACTGCGCCCGGTACGCCGACCGGCTCGGCGCCTATGCCCGCGGTGGGCTGCGGATGCGGGCCGAGCGGGGGCTGCGCAAGCATCTGGACGCATGTGCCCGGTGCCGGCTGGCCGCGCTGGAGGTCGAAGACGTCAACCAGCGGATCGGGGCGGTGCTGCCGGTCGCGGTCATCGGCTGGTTTGCCGCCGGGTACGCCGTCAAGGCGGCAGCCGCGGCGGTGGGTGTCGCGGGTGCGGCGGCCGGTGCCGGTGCGGCGGCGGGTGTCGCAGGTGGTGGCGGTTCCGGTGCGGCGGGCGGCAGCGGTGGTGCCGCCGCGGGTAAGGGGCTGGGCGCGGCGGTGAAGGTCGGTATCGGGGTCGGGGCGACGGTGGTGGCGGGCGCGGCACTGGCGCTGGCACTGACCGGCTCCCCCGAGCCGGCACCGGCGCCCCATGCGCAGCCCGCGCAGCCGCGCCCGTCCGCGCCGCAGAAGCCGGCTCCCGAGCCGTCGGGGTCGGCGCTCCCGCCGGCGGCCGGCGCCGCACCGGCACCACCGAAGCAGACCGCGAAGCCGCACCCGTCGCCGCCTCCGACGCGCAGGCCGCGCCCCGAGCCGACGCCCGTCCCGCCGCGGGCTCCGCAGCGGCCGGCGCCCGGATCGCCCCCGCCTTCGACGCCGGTCCCCCGGCCCACGCCGCCGAAGCCCTCACCCAAGCCGCCGCTTCCCGCCCCGACCGCGTACCGCCTCAATGCGCTCGACCACGACTTCATGGGCGACGGCAGCAGGCCGGAGGTGCGCACCCTCGGGAGCAGCTGGCTGTGGCAGCGGCAGGAACCGAAGATCGCCGGCACCACGTATGCGCATGGCGTGAGCGTGCATGCGCGGTCCTCGGTGACCGTCGACCTCAACCGCCGGTGCACCGCGTACGACGCCGTTGCGGGCATCGACGATCTGAGCCTGGTGCGGGGTGCGGTGCGCTTCTCCGTCTACGCGGACGGGGTGCGGCTCTGGCAGTCGGCGGTGGTGCGCGGCGGGGAGAGGGCGGTGCCGGTGCATGTCCCGCTGGCGGGCCGTAAGTCGCTGCGGCTGGTGGCCGAGCCGGCGTCGCCCGTTGGCTCGGTGGCGCTGGGGGACTGGGCGCAGTCGACGATCAGCTGTCGTTGAGGGGGCGGGGCGGCTCCTGGCCGACGGCGTCACGGGACGGCTCCCGGTCGGCAGCGTCGGGGGGCGGTTTCTGGTCGGCGGCGTCGCGGGACGGCTCCCGGTCGGCAGCGTCGGGGGGCGGTGCCAGGAGCGCGACGGCCTCGGCGGGGGTGAGGCGCGCTCCCTCGGCGTACAGCGCATCGTAGAAGCCGCCGCGTAGGTCGCCGCCCGTGTCGCCGTGAGTGCCGCCGTCCATGTCGCTGCGTGGGCCGCCGACCGTGTCGTCGCGTGTGTCGTCCCGTATGCCCTCGTGCAGGCCGCCACCCTCCATGGCCTGGTGCAGGCCACTCTCTGTGTCCTCGTGCAGGCCGTCCCGTATGCCGCCGCGAAGGTCGTCGTCGGATGCGCCGTTCAGCTCGGCGCGCAGCGTGTCCGCCGTGTGCTGTACGTCCTCCTCTTCGGGGACGAGCCGCGGAAGTTCGCCGCGCCAGGCGCCGGCGGCACCCAGCAGCCGGGCCGCGTCCCGCGGGCGGCCGGCGCGCTGGAGTGCGACGGCCGCGGATTCCACGACGGCCGCCAGCACCGGCTGGGTGCAGTAGTGCGCCAGCCCCGATCTCAGCGCCTGATGGCACCGGCTCAGCGCGTCCGTCAGCTCACCTGCTTCCGCCGCGATCCGGCCCGCCAACGCGTCCAGCACGAGCGTGAAATGGGGCGGCGGGGTCCCCAGCGCGGCGGCCGTACGCGCCGCCTCGCACTCCTCGCGCGCCACCTCGAGCTTCCCGCGGCGCAGCGCGATGCGGGCGTGCAGCGAGTGGTTGAAGGCCAGTGGGTCCTGCACGCCCCACTCGGCGGCCTGCTCGTCCGCCCGCACCAGCGCCTGCTCGGCGCTGTCCACATCGCCGTCGGCGAAGTGGAGTTCGGCCAGCCGGGACAGGATGAACGGCCCCTCTGCGTACGCGCCCAGTTCGCAGGTCAGCGCGAGTGCCTCCTCGTAGGCGGTACGTGCCTCGTCGTAGCGGCCACGGATCTGCCGCATCTCCGCTGTGGCGGCGGCGACCTGGGCGAGCATCCAGCGGTCGCCGACCCACCGGGCCAGTGCGACCAGCTCCGGCTCGTCCGCCTCTGCCGACTCCAGCCCGCCGGGCAGGCCGATCGCGAGATGCGTACGGAACATCAGCGAGACGCCCAGCTCCCAACTGCCGCCCAGTGCACGGGTGGTGGTCACGGCCCCGTCCGCGAGCGGCAGTATCTGGTCGTAGCCGCCGAGGAAGAACGCGGTGAACGGCCACAGCAGTCCGGGGAAGCGGGCGCTGCGCGGATGCGGGCGGCGGTAGGCCGTCAGCAGCCGGTCGATCAGGGCGCGCTGCTTCGGGGGCTCGTCATGGCGGTCGCGGCTCTGGTCCTGGAGCAGGAAGAGGAGCAGCAACTGTAGGTCCGCCTGCGCCCAGAACGCCGGGTCGGTGTCGGCGAGCTGCTCCGGACCGGGACGGAGGGCCGCGGTCCGCTCCGCCCAGGAGGCGCCCTCCTCGCGGTAGTTGCGCAGCCACCAGAACCAGCCCATGGCCAGGACGACCCGCTGTGCGGTGTCCGCGTCCCGGCCGGTGACCGCGCGGTGCAGCACCGCCCGTACGTTGTCCAGCTCGGCCTCGATGCGCGCCAGCCACGGCAGCTGCTCGGCGGAACGGATACGCGGTTCGGCGTCCGTCAGGAAGTCCAGGAAGTGACCGGTGTGCCGGGCGAGGGTGTGCTCGTGCTCCTCGGGGCGGTCGGCGGCCCGCTCCCTGGAGTAGGCGTGGATGGTCTCCAGCATCCGGTAGCGAGGCTCGGCGCCCCGGTGGTCGACGATCAGCAGCGACTTGTCCACCAGCGCTCCGAGCCGGTCGAGCACCTCCTCGGCCCGTTCGCCGCACACCGCCTCGGCCGCCGCGAGGGTGCAGCCGCCGGCGAACACCGACAGCCGGCGCAGCAGCGCGCGCTCGGGCTCGTCGAGCAGGTCCCAGGACCAGTCGACGACCGCGCGCAGCGTCTGCTGGCGGGGCAGCGCGGTCCGGCTGCCGCTGGTCAGGAGCCGGAAGCGGTCGTCGAGGCGGTCGGCGATCTGGCGCGGGGAGAGCAGTCGCAGCCGCGCCGCGGCCAGCTCGATGGCGAGCGGCAGACCGTCCAGCCGGCGGCAGATCTCGTCCACCGCCGCGGGGTCGTCCGCGGCCCGGAAATCCGGCCGCACCGCCACCGCCCGCTCGGCGAACAGCTGGTGCGCGGGGGCCGGCGGCAGCGGCTCCAGCGGCCGTACGACCTCGCCGGGCACGCCGAGCGGTTCCCGGCTCGTGGCCACCACGGTCAGTCCCGGGCAGTGCCGCAGCAGCCGGTCGGCCAGCTCGGCGGCGGCGCCCACCACATGCTCGCAGTTGTCGAGGACGAGCAGCAGTCTGCGCGGCGCGCAGTGGTCGACGATCCGGGCCGCCGGGTCGGTGTGCTCGGCGGCCGTACGGGCCTCCATGGCCGGGGAGAAGACGGTCGTGTCCCGTCGGCCGAGCGCGGAGAGGACGGCCCCGGGCACGGCCTCCGGAGCGTCCAGCGGCGCGAGCTCGGCGATCCAGACTCCGTCGGGGTGTTCCCCGGCCAGCGAGCCGGCCAGCTGCTCGGCGAGCCGGGTCTTGCCGGATCCGCCCGCTCCGGTGAGTGTGACGAGGCGTGTGCGGTGTGACCTCAACTCGTAGTGCAGAGAGGAGAGTTCGGACTCCCGGCCGACGAAGGAGTTGAGGCGGGAGCGGAGATTGCCGGAGCGGGGGCCCGCATCCGGGGCCGGAGGGGCCGCCGCCGGCGCCGGCTCCACCTTCTGTGCGAGCAACTGGGCGTGCAGCGCCCGTAGTTCCGGGCCCGGGTCCGCCCCGAGCCGGTCCGCGAGCAGCTGCCGGGTCTCTTCGTACGCGGCCAGCGCATCGGCGCCGCGTCCCGCGCCGTACAGGGCCCGCATGAGCTGGGTCCGGAACGGCTCGTCCAGGGGGTGGTCCGCGGTCAGCTGCCGCAGCTCGGGCAGCAGCTCCTCGGTACGGCCGAGCGCCAGATCCGCATCGATCCGTCGATGCAGCGCCGCCAGCCGCAACGCCTCCGGGCCATGGGCCGCTCCCGCCCCGTCGGGCAGGTCCAGCAGGGCCGGTCCACGCCACAGCGCGAGCCCGGTGCGCAACGTCCCGGCCGCCGCGGCCGGATCCCCCTCCCGCAACTGTCGCGTCCCCATGGCGACCAGCCGCTCGAACTGATGCAGATCGACCTCGTACGGCCCCGTGACCAGCCGATATGCCCCCGGCAGCGACTCCACCGCCTGCTTGCCCAAAGCCCGGCGCAGCCGCCCCACAAGCGCCTGCAACGCACCCGGTGCGTCCTGCGGCGGCGCATCCACCGCCCACACCTCGTCGATCAGCGTCTCCACGGCCACCGGCCGCCCACCGCGCAGGGCCAGCGCGGCCACCAGCGCCCGCACCCGCGCCCCGCCCAGCGACACCGGCTGCCCCCGCGCGTCCAGGGCCTCCGTCGCACCCAGAATCCGAAATCTCACCCGGTCATTGTCCAGCCCCACGCCGCTCCCCCGATTTTTATCCACAGCCCGATTCCACTCGGACCTCAGTTGTCCACAGTCGCGCACAGGCGGGGCTGTGATGTCGCCGCTCCCTGCCCGGAACGGCCGCGAACACCGGGAAGCCGCGAACACCGGGAGGCGACGGGCCCGAGACGGCGGGCCCGAGACGGTCGGCCCGAGACGGTCGGCTTCCGTGCGTCAGGCGAAGCAGGCCGGGAATCCACCGGCCGGAGGGCACCCCACCCGCCGCTCGCCACCAGCGACCGGGGCGGACACCCGCGCACCCGCTCCCGCGTGCACCCGCTCCCGCGCGGGCGGCCTCCCGCCCGCGACCCTCCCGCCAAGGCCGGCGCCCTCAAAGCTGGGCGCCAGAACCCACCCCGCCCTCACCCGGCCACCCGCCGACGACAACGCCCGATGCCCCGGCCTCAAGCCAGCCGCGCCCGCGGAACCACTCCCCCCGCGACCGCCTTTTGGCGCGGCGCCCCCGCCCCCGTCCAACACGTCCCCCGCCGCGCCACCAGCCGCCGCAGCCACAGCTCCGTGGAGACCAGCTCGGCCAGCCCGTCCAACGGCAGCGCCGCCCCCTCCGCCGCCGACCGCAGCGCCTTGCGGACCACCCGCGCCTCCACCAGCCCCGCATCGGCCAGCAGCGGCGTGTCGAAGAGTTGCACCAGGTCACCGACGGCGCCGCGCAGCCCGGCACGTACCGCCGCCGTATGGGTGACGTGCGAGGTGGCGCCCCAGCCGGCCGGCAGATCCCGTACCCCGGCCCCGGCCAGTACGGAGCGCAGCACGGCCGCCCGCGCCCCCGGCTGCACCCGCAGGGTGTCCGGCAGGGCGCGGCAGGCGAGCACCACCTGGTTGTCGAGGAACGGGGCGTGCAGCCGCTGGTTGCGGACCTCGGCGGCCTGCTCGAAGACGCGGTGGTCGGCGGCCTGGCGGGCCAGCGCGGCACGGGCGCGCCGCTCGCCGGGGCGGCCGACGGCGGGCGAGCGGTGCGCCGCATCGCTGAGCCGAACCGATACTTCAGCCAGCGCCTCCCCCGTGAGCCAGCGCGCGGCGGGCCCCGGCCGGCACCAGGCGAGCGCGGCCAGCGAGGCGTCCACGGCCCCGCCGGCCACCGGCTCGTCGGCGAACTGGCGCTCCAGTAGGCGGCGCGCCGTATCGGCGACACCGGCCGAGTACGGCGTACGGGCGAGCCTGCGGGCGGCGCGGTAGACGGTGAAGGGGACGAGGACGGACTGCGCGGAGGGGCCGTCCGCCTTGGCCAGCGCGGTGACCGGGCGCAAGAGATGGCGCCGGCGGCGGTCCATGAGGAGGTCGGCGAGGCGGGCGGGGTGGGCGTCGAGGACCTGGCGGGCGCCGTGTCCGACGAAGTGGTCCGCGCTGCCGGCCAGCAGCCGTCGGCGGTGGCGGCTCGCGGTGGTGAGGGAGGGGCCCGGCTCGTCCGTGAGCGGGCCGGTGGAGAGGTCCGCGTACGGGAGGGCCTCTTCGCCCGCCGCGACGACGACATGGTGCAGCCGCGGGTTCTCGGCAATGGTGCGGGCGCGCTCCAACTCGGCGTCGCGGTAGGCCTGTCCGCCGTTGGTGGCGCGGTCGTTGAAGGTGACGGCCAGGAGGCGTTCGCCGTGACCGTTGAGCCTTCCGGGCTGGCCGGGAAGGCCCGCTGCCAGCAGGGCGAGGGTCCCGGAGGCGCTGCCGCCGGAGAGGTCGGCGCCGATGCCGGGGGCCGGTGCCCCGCGCGCCGCGCGCCGCTCGGCGGGCCCCATACCGGGCACCGGGCCGGGGTCGAGGCCGTCGAGCCCCTCCGGATCGGGGGCGTGCCGGGGCCCGGCGAGCCGGGCGCGGACGGCTTCGACCAGGGCGTCGCGGACGCCGTCCACGGCTTGTTCGGGGGCGAGTTGGGGCGCGGCGACAGCGAGCGAGGCGGTCGGCTCGAAGGAGGTGATCTCGCCGGCGCCGCCGCGCAGCACCAGCGCGTGTCCGGGCGGGGTCCGGCGGACCCCTTCGTACGGCGTGCCGGCGCCGAGTGCCTCGGGGATGTCCGGGCAGGCCAGCAGCGCGGCCAGGTGGCCGACGTCGAGACTGGCCTCGACGAGGTCGGCGAGCGGGAGGGCGGCGGTGGCGTAGGCGGTGCCACCGGCCCAGGGGGTGTGGAAGACGGGACGGGCACCGGCCAGGTCGCCGGTGACGGTGATCCGCCGCCCTACCTGGACGACGGCGGTGTAACTGCCGGGCCAGGCGGTGAGATGGCGCAGTGCGCCCCCGCGGGCCGCGAACAGCCCCACCCGCAGTTGGTCGTCGGTGGCTCCGCAGACCCCGAAGACCGCGAGCCGGGTCTCGGGGTCGGCCTGTACGACGCGGACCTCGTCCGGCCGCCAGTCGCCGACCGCCCAGAGGGGATCCGGCTCGTTCCACAGGAGTTGGGCGCCTACGGGAAGGACCGCGCGGCTTTCCTCGCCGACCGTCGGCCCTGTGGTGGACGGCCCCGTGGCGGCACTGCTCCACCCCACCAACCAGCGCATCGCCGCCTCCACCCGATTTCCCCGTGCGCCGGGGCCAACGGCCACCCCGTACAGCGGATTGCCCGGCTGTCGCCGAGCTGTTGTGGCGACCATGCTGCCATGACAGGGGCACGGGGGAGGTGCCGAAGCGGGGCCGTATACGGGCGGTTCGCGGCGCCGGCGGCCACCGAAGGTCCGCGGGCGGGCCCTCGGGAGCGTCACGGGGTCACCACGGGCGGGCCGTGAACGGTGGAGCGGACGGGGCGCCGGCATCGGGGCACGGCCGTCCGAGCCGGGCCCCCGGTACGCCTCGCACCGGGCGCGAGCACTCCGTCGCATCGGCCCCGGGAGGCCCCCCGTGTGGCCCCCGGGGCGACCCCCGAGCATGCGACGGCGTGAAATCATCACCCGTCGATTTTCGGCCAAAGTCCGTTCCATACAGTCCAGTTGACGCATTCGGGCGTTGCGTCAACCGGCGACAGGGACGGCCGGCGACCGGTCTGTGCGACGGTCCGGGAGGCGGGCTGCGCCCCCCGGACCGGACCGTCACCCGCGGGGAATGGGGTGACGGTATCCCCCAGCCCACTGGATCCAGTGCAGCGGGCCGACCCACGCAGAAGACATGGAAGCGCTCCCGATATCGGGCGGCCAGCGCGCACGGACGGGCGCACGGGCACACGTACCCGGAGCACATGCCAATTCCCGCACCCCTGTTTGAACACGAATCTCGCCATCCGGGACACCGACTCTTAACGGTCGGGATCCGGCGAACTACTCTGGGTGGACGCATGCCCCGGGGTACCGGGGCGGCCGTCGCTGTGTCGAGGGGTGCGCATGTCCAGGGATATACGCGGGCCGAACGAAAAGCTCGGCACTGTTCTCGCCCTCGCGGGTATCAGCAATGCCGGACTGGCGCGCCGGGTCAACGACCTCGGTGCGCAGCGCGGACTGACGCTTCGCTATGACAAGACGTCGGTGGCGCGATGGGTCTCGAAGGGCATGGTGCCCCAGGGCGCCGCGCCCCATCTGATCGCGTCCGCGATCGGCAGCAAACTCGGCCGGCCGGTCCCGCTGCACGAGATCGGGCTGGCCGACGCGGACCCTGCGCCCGAGGTGGGCCTGGCATTTCCCCGCGATGTGGGCGCCGCGGTGCGCTCCGCGACCGAGCTGTACCGACTGGATCTGGCCGGACGACGGGCGGGCGGCGGCGGCATCTGGCAGAGCCTGGCCGGATCCTTCGCCGTGAGCGCGTACGCCACCCCCGCCTCGCGCTGGCTGATATCCCCGGCCGACAGTTCGGTGGCGCGGGAGGCGGCCGAGGCACGCGACAAGGACGCCGCGGCGGCCGGCGACGGCGGGATTCCGCAGCACGTCGGCCACAGCGATGTCAGCAAGCTGCGCGAGGCGGCGGAGGACGCGCGCCGCTGGGACTCCAAGTACGGCGGCGGGGACTGGCGTTCCTCGATGGTCCCGGAGTGTCTACGGGTGGATGCGGCGCCGTTACTTCTCGCCTCGTACAGCGACGAAGTGGGCCGCGCGCTGTTCGGGGCGACCTCCGAGCTCACCCGGCTCGCCGGGTGGATGGCCTTCGACACGGGCCAGCAGGAGGCCGCACAGCGGTACTACATCCAGGCACTGCGACTGGCCCGCGCGGCCGCCGACGTCCCCCTGGGGGGATACGTCCTCGCCTCGATGTCCCTCCAGGCGACCTACCGCGGCTTCGCCGACGAGGGCGTCGACCTCGCGCAGGCCGCCCTGGAACGCAACCGCGGTCTGGCCACGGCCCGGACCATGAGCTTCTTCCGCCTGGTGGAGGCGCGGGCGCAGGCCAAGGCCGGCGAGGCGCGTGCCTGCGAGGTGGCGCTGAAGGCCTCCGAAGGCTGGCTGGAACGCTCCCGCAGCGGCGACCCCGACCCGTCGTGGCTGGACTTCTACTCGTACGAACGCTTCGCGGCCGACGCCGCCGAGTGCTACCGCGATCTGCGGCTGCCACGTCAGGTCCGCCGCTTCACCGAGCAGGCGCTGTCCCGCCCCACCGAGGAGTTCGTCCGCTCCCACGGTCTGCGCCTGGTCGTGTCCGCGGTCGCCGAACTGGAGTCCGGCAATCTGGACGCGGCCTGCGCGGCGGGCACCCGCGCGGTCGAGGTGGCCGGCCGCATCTCCTCCGCCCGCACCACCGAGTACGTCCGCGATCTGCTGCACCGCCTGGAGCCGTACGGCGACGAGCCGCGGGTGGTCGAGCTGCGGGAGCGGGCGAGACCGCTGCTGGCTGCGCCGGCCTAGGGGCTGCCTCCCCGAGCTCCGTGGAGACACCCCCTCGGCCCTGAGTCGTCGCACTTCCGTCGTCGGCCCGAAGAGCGGGCCGCGGAGGAGCGGCCCGGGACACTGTCGCGCCGGCGTTCCGGGGCTGTCCGATCGGCATTGTCAGTGCCGGCCGTCATGATGGGATACGTCGTCGGCGATGATGCGCGGGTCCGCGGCGACGGGCGGGCCGGCGGTCATGCGGTTGGGGAGGTGCAGTGGCGGCGTACGACTGCGATGTGCTGGTGATCGGTGCCGGCATCGTCGGACTCTCTACGGCCTACGCGATCACGCGCGCCGCACCCGGCACGCGCGTCGTGGTCCTGGAGAAGGAGCCCGGCCCGGCCCGCCATCAGACCGGGCGCAACAGCGGCGTGATCCACAGCGGCATCTACTACCCACCCGGCTCGCTCAAGGCCCGCTTCGCCCTCCAGGGCTCGGCGGAGATGGTGAAATTCTGCACCGAGCACGACATCCCGCATGAGGTCACCGGCAAGCTGATCGTCGCCACGGACCGCAGTGAGCTGCCGCGGCTGCACGGCCTGATCCAGCGCGGCCGGGAACACGGCCTGCCGGTGCGCGAACTGGGCCCCGCCCAGATAGCGGAGTACGAACCCGAGGTGCGCGGCCTGGCCGCCATCCATGTCGGCACGACCGGCGTCTGCGACTTCGGCGCGGTCGCCCGCCGCTTCGCCCGGCTCGCCGAGGACGCCGGCACCCGGATCGTGTACGGCACCGAGGTGACGACCATCGGCCGCCGCCCCGGCCGGGTGGCGGTCCGCAGCGCCGACGGCACGGTCCACCGCGCCCGCGCCCTGGTCAACTGCGCCGGTCTGCACTGCGACCGGATCGCCCGGCTGGCCGGCGACGCCCCGGGCATGCGGATCGTCCCGTTCCGCGGCGAGTACTTCACCCTCGCCCCGGAGCGCGCCTCGCTCGTCCGCGGCCTGGTCTATCCGGTCCCCGACCCGGCCTTCCCCTTCCTCGGCGTCCATCTGACCCGCGGCATCGACGGCGCCGTCCACATCGGCCCGAACGCCGTCCCCGCCCTGGCCCGCGAGGGCTACGACTGGCGCACCCTCCGCCCCGCCGAGCTGGCCGGCACCCTCGCCTACCCCGGCGCATGGCGGATAGCCCGCCGCCACTGGCGCTACGGCGCCGGCGAACTCCACCGCTCGCTGTCCCGGCACGCCTTCGCCGACGCGGTCCGCCGCCTGCTCCCCGCCGCCCGCGAGGAGGACCTGCGCCCGTCCCCGGCCGGCGTCCGCGCCCAGGCCGTCCTCCCCGACGGCACCCTCGTCGACGACTTCCTCTTCGCCGAATCCCCCGGCATGATCCACGTCCTCAACGCCCCGTCCCCGGCGGCCACGGCCTCGCTCCCCATCGGACGCGAGGTGGCACGACGGGTACTGGGGGTGCTGGGGCGCTGACGGACGCCCGGGGCAGCCCCCGGCACCACCCACCCCAACCCACCAGCCATCGCCGCACCAACCACCAGGCCCCCACCGCCTCCCGCTTCCCCACCGGCTGCCGGCCGCCCTCGGCCGCCCCTCCCCCACCCCACCATCCGTAGAATCAACTCACTGTGTCCGAGAATCCCGCCACCCCCGAAACCGACGCCCGCGCAGCGAACGCCCTGGAAGCCGACGCTCCGGCCGCCGCCCCCCAGGCCCCCGCCCGCGAAGCCGTCCCCCAGGAAGCCGACGCGCAGGAAGCCCGCAGCCTCGGCTCCACCGCCGTCTCGGCCGCCACCCCGCGCCGCGGTGAGCCCATGTTCCCCGACGGGACGGGCCCCGCCGCCGACCCCGCGGGTTCGCATCACGAGCGGCGTATCCGTTCCTTCCAGCCCCGCCGCAGCCGTGTCTCGCCCACCCAGGCCGATGCGCTGCGCCGCCTGTGGCCGACGTGGGGGCTGGACATCGACGGGCTCGCCCGTATCGACCTCGACGCGTTCTTCGACGGGCTGCCGGTCGTCCTGGAGATCGGCTTCGGCATGGGTGAGGCCACGGCACAGATGGCCGCCTCCGACCCGGCCACCGGCATCCTCGGCTGCGACGTCCACACCCCCGGGCAGGGCAATCTGCTCGGTCTCGCGGAGCGGAACGGGCTGTCCAACATCCGGGTGGCCAACGGCGACGCGATCATCCTGCTGCGCGAGATGCTGGCGCCCGCCTCCCTCGCCGGCCTGCGCATCTACTTCCCCGACCCCTGGCCGAAGAAGCGCCACCACAAGCGCCGTCTCGTCCAGCCGGAGTTCATCGCCCTGGCGACCACCCGGCTCGCGCCCGGCGCCCTCGTCCACTGCGCGACCGACTGGGAACCGTACGCCGAGCAGATGCTCGAGGTCCTCTCCGCCGAGCCGACGCTCGAAAACCTCTACCCCGGCTATGCGCCGCGTCCGGACTTCCGCCCCCTCACCAAGTTCGAGGGTCAGGGCCTGGACAAGGGGCATGTCGTCCACGACCTCGTCTTCCGCCGCCGCGACGCGTAGGCGATCGCCGCTCGTTAGGGTCGATGGGTGTACCCGTCCCAGCCGCCCCCGCCGTCCGCGCCCACCCCTCCCCCGTACACACCCCACCCGCACGAACACGCGGGCGCGCACCGCCGCCGGACGGCCCCCTGGCACAGCCGAACGCTCCGCGCCCTCGCGCTGATCTCGATGTTCGCGCTCTCCGGCGTGATCATCGTCGGCATGGTCCGCCAGGAGACCGGCACCGAGGGCTTCCTGGTGGGGCTCGGTCTGGCCGTCTTCCCGGTACCGCTCCTCATCGCGGCGTTCTGCTGGCTCGACCGCGTCGCGCCCGAGCCCTGGCGCAACCTCGCCTTCGCCTTCGCCTGGGGCGCCTGTGCCGCGACCCTGGTAGCGCTCCTGGCCAACGGCTTCGCGACCGACTGGCTGGCCGCCAACATCGCCTCCGCCTCCCCCTCCGAGGCCGAGGCCTGGGGCGCCACGGCCATCGCCCCGGTCGTCGAGGAGGTGGTCAAGGCCGCCGCCGTGCTCCTCCTCTACCGCTTCCGCCGGGGCGACTTCGACGGCATCACGGACGGCATCGTCATCGCCGGCATCACCGCCACCGGTTTCGCCTTCACCGAGAACGTCCTCTACCTGGGCAACGCCTTCGGCGAGGACCAGTCCCTGGGCCACTCCGGCCTGGACTCACTCACCGCCGGCACCTTCTTCCTCCGCATCATCGTCTCCCCCTTCGCCCACCCGCTCTTCACGATCCTCACCGGCCTCGCATTCGGCATCGCCGCCACCCGCTACCCCCGCCGCCGCGCCGCCCGCATCGCGCTGGCCCTCCTCGGCCTGCTCACCTCGGTCCTCCTGCACGCCATCTGGAACGGCGCCTCCTCCCTCGGCGACCTCGGCTTCCTCACCGTCTACGGCCTCTTCATGGTCCCCGTCCTCATCGCCCTCACCTGGCTGGCGATCTGGGCCCGCAACCAAGAACTGCTCTCCCTGCGCGGCTACCTCGCCCCCTACATCACCGCCGGCTGGCTCACCCCCACCGAACCCGCCGCCCTCTCCTCCCTCAAAACCCGCGCCCTGGCCCGCGACATCGCCCGCCACACCCAAGGCCCCGCCGCCGCCCGCGCCGTCACCGAATACGCCACCATCGCCACCACCCTCTCCTTCCACCGCCGACGCGCTTGCCTCCTGGGCCCCTCCCCGGACTTCTTCAGCCGGGAGCAGCACTTGTTGGAGCATTTGCGGCATTACCAGGCTTGGGGGCGGGCGTCGCTCATCCATGCGTGGGATGCGGAGCGGCGAGGGCAGGGCACTGCTCATCAAGCGCACGGGCACGACAGCACGCACAGCTAGGAGCGCTGGCCTTGTGATCGCAGCAGTCTCATGGGCCCGATCCGGCAGGTTGCGGCCACCAGCACGCGATTCGTAGCCAACGCTAGGCTCGGAGATGTGCCCGATGACATTGAGTGGAGTGCTCCAGAGGGCTCCTGGGCCTCGTCGGCTGCACGCCGTCGCAACATGCAGGCGATCCGCAGCCGCGACACCAAGCCCGAGCAACGGATCCGCCGCCTGGTCCATGCCCAGGGGCTGCGCTATCGCGTATCCGCCCGCCCGCTGCCGGACCTTCGGCGAACCGCCGACATGGTCTTCCGCCCGGCCAGAGTCGCGGTCTTCATTGACGGCTGTTACTGGCACGGCTGTCCAGAGCACTACGTCGCCCCCCGGACAAATTCCGGTTACTGGTCAGAGAAAGTAACCAGAAACGTCACCCGTGACCGCGATACCGATCAGCAGCTCATCAACGCAGGCTGGCTCGTGCTCCGGTTCTGGGAGCACGAGCCAGCGGAACTATGCGCCGACAAGATCGCCGCTACAGTCATTCAACGGCGCCTCAGCGGGGGAAACTGAAACTTCCAGCACCTCAGCAATCTCCGGCTGCTGGAAGGCGCGCTTTCCCCTCTTCGCACCGAGCTGCTCAATCTGTAGGCCCTCCAGCAGCTCTTCGCGACGGTCAGGCTTCAGCACAGAAGCAATCGCCTGCCCAACCGCTTTAGCCACCGGCGGGGGGAAGGCATTTCCCACCTGCCGGTACTGCGCTGTTTTACCGCCTTGGAACTTCCAGGTCTCCGGGAACTGCTGAATGAGCGCAGCCTGCTGTACGGTCAGCATCGGTCCATCGGGGCGCAGGAATTCACGCTCAAGATGCTTGTCCCGGTCGATGTGCTTCACACTGTCGATGTCGTCGGCAACCCCAAGGGCATTGACGCCGAGAGCACGCCAGGCGGCCTTAGCCCTGCTCGGCCCGAGGTCAGCGCCTCCATGCTTCTTGGACCCACCGACGAGCGTGGGCGCTACCCCCCTGGGCTGATCAGCCTTATCACACCATTTAATGTACGCATCCTTGATGCGGGCGACGTCGGCCGGAAATTCTTCGATCAGCCGGTCACGACGGTACTCCATGGTCTTCTCGAGCGCATCGAAAACGTTCTCTTTGCGTTCCGTTACGCCGACCGGCCAAGGGAATTCATCAAGCCCCAGACCTGCCTTCTTACGGTCCTCTTCACGAATAGCGACGAAGATCGAACGCGGCCGCAGCTGGGGAACGTTATAGTTGCGAGCTTCAAGGAGATGCCACCCGCAGAACCAGTATCCCATTCCCTCAATGCTCTTGATGATTGAATTGCAATATTCATCAAACTTGGCATCCATGATACCGCGTACATTTTCAATCATGACAGCCCGAGGCTTAAATTCGTCGATCAACTGAACCATGCGCGGGAACAAATCCCGCTCATCGTCGCCACCGAGTTGCTTCCCAGCCACAGAGAAGGGGGGGCACGGCACTCCTCCAGCCAAGAGGTCGAGATCTTCTTCACCGACCTCCCTGCCGCCAAGGGCAGCCATGGGTCGCCGGGCATCGAACTCTGAGACGAGATCCTGATTCAGTGCTTCACAGTCACCCCACTCATCGTTCTGGGAGAGATTCTCCTGAAGGGTGGCATGCGCGTACTTGTCGATCTCGACTAGGGCAAGGTGCCGGAATCCCGCCCCGTGCAAGCCGAGTGCCTGCCCCCCTGCTCCTGCGCAGATCTCGATCGAGGTCAGCGAAGTGCTCTCGTCACGGCTGCTCGCGCCCATGGGCGTGGATCCTCCTGGTGTGGCTCAAAGCAGATTCTCAAGTGTCGCAGAGTTCTCGGCTGCCGCTTACGAAACGCAGTTGACCGATGGTCTGCTGTCAGCACCAGAAGTTTCCCAGCACACGTCAAGTCTGCTCCTGGCAGGGCCTCCTGTCAGGAGCAGAACTCTCACGCCGCACGGCTGCTAGCCGCGGCCGATGTGCTTCAGCATCGCCCGGATGTCCTGCGCGTCCAGGCCTCCCGCCATGGACGGTGCCTCCTGTAGATCCGCTAGCTGCTGGACGGATGGGTCGTCCAGCACCCTGGCCATGAAATCCAGCTTCTGTTGCAGGCGAACCGCCACCACTTCGTCCACCGTTTCCTGGGCAGCGAGAACCGTGACCCGGGTCTCGACATCGGGATCCAGCCCAAGCCGGTGGATACGGTCGAGGCTCTGCAGATACCGGCCCGCCATGAAATCCCGGTCCACGTATACGGCGTCATGACATACCTGGTGCAGGCTGATGCCCTCTCCGAGGGTGGCCGGGTTTGACACCAGCACCATGCAGTCCGGGTCCTCACGGAACCGGCGCAACTGCTCCTCACGATCGGGAGTGCCACCATGAACGACCGCTGGTCCGAAGTTCTCCAACAGCTTGGCCAGCGAGGTCAGGCTGCGCACGAACGTCGTCCACACCAGCGTCTTGCGCCCCTGCTCAGCATTGGCCGCCACAATTTTCGCGGCTTCCGTGTATTTGGGGGCCAGTTCGTAACTGGGAAGATCCCTCAGCAGCTCGTAGAGAGAGTCACCCTGCGGGATCTCCAGTGGGGGAAGGCGGTATTCCACCGGTTCGTACCTACTGCTCCCCTCCAGAAGCAGCGCCGGGTTGGTCGCCGCCATGAGGAGCCGGAGGGCAGACTTGCCGAGAGCAGCAAAGTCGTCAGCGGAAGGCTCGGCTCGCGCAGACATGTCGCCCACAAGTGCCTGGTAAATCTCCCCATGCAGCGCAGACATCTCTACGGAAACCATCACCGGTTCCAGCGGCGGGAGCTCCAGTTCATGCTTGGTCGTCCGGGTGAAGAGTGGACGGAGCACGGAACTCGCGTGCGCCAGGTCGCCGTCCGCCACTGCCTGGGCGACAGAGCGCTGTCCATAACCCGGCCAGACGAAGCCCAGAAGGTTCTCCAGATCCTTCGCACCGTTCGGTGCCGGAGTTCCCGTCAAGATCAGCCGTCGCCTGGCCAGAGGCCCCAGAGTCATACACGCAGCACCGTACGTACCGCGTGAGCCAAGCTTCATACGGTGCGCCTCATCCAAGATGATCATGGAGGGGGCTTCCCGCAGCCAGGCAGCGAGAAACGGCAGCGAGCGGTCCAGCCGCTCGTAATTGACAATGAGGATCTCGGCCCACTGGTCGCGGGCGGATTCCAGCAGCATCGGGCGAGGCCGGTTGCGGAAGCACGCGCCACTTTCGTAGAGCCATGACTCGTAGGCCGACTTCGGGCTGACTACCATCAGCCGGCTCACCTCGCCCTGCTCCTTCATCGCGGAGTAGACCGCGAGTCCAACGCGGGTCTTGCCAGCCCCCGGAACGCTGAAGTTAGCGCCATGCCGGAGTGACAGCAGCTTCGCGATATCCCGCTCCTGGAACTCTGTCAGCGGAGCAGTCCAGTTGCTGCCCAGCAGGTCCGCGACGTCGCTCGCCGCCAGTCGCTGCTGAGCATCCGGGGCTTCCAGCTCCTTTCGGACCATTTCCGCGTCCTGGACGCTGGAAACGACCAGGTGTCTGAGTTCCGGGGCCCAGCTGACACCTTGAGGGTCGGGCCAGCTGCCAACGGCGTTGAGCTGGGAAAGCAGATCGTCAATCTCAACGATCACTGCGAGGGGGGCGAGCTGGCCGCCCGTGCGGAAACGGGCAGCCAGCTGGACAAGGGCAGAGCGGTATTCCTCAGTAGCCCTCAGGACGACCTTGGTGTGTGAGGTGTCGAAGCCGAGGTGCAGCGTGACGCCGCTGCTCATGTCCGGCATCAGTCACGTTCCAGAGTCGCAGCGTCGAGGAGCCACTGGACGCCTTCTCCGGGCTGGTGGGGGCCCCGGCCGGCCTGCTGTGCCAGCTGCCGGACGCTATCCCGCAATTTGACTGCCGCCTCATCAAAGGCCGCTTCATCCAGGCTGCGGGAGGCCCGCGCCTTCACCAGCTCGACCACGCAGAGTTCGATCGCGGCACAAGCATCCATCAGCCGCTCCGGAGCGATCTGCTTCCGCTTGCGCAACCGTGCGTCACGTCCCGCCCGGTCAATGGCCTTGTCGAAGGCCTTGCGCACATCGTCCTGCAACGACTGCGCCGCACGCTTCTCGTCCTCACTCGTCTCCGACGCCGCAACACGCGCCTTTGCCTGGAGGACGCGACGGTTGAGTTCACGCGCAGCGGACACTCTCGACGAGGCTCCCGGTACGGAAAGACCCAGGCCAGGAACCGAGATGCTCTCTTCCTGCTCTGCCTCTGGCACAAGATGAGGCGGAAGGGCAGGGGACAGGTAGTGCTCCTGAAACCCCTCCTCGATGTGCCGGACGTCCGTCTTCGAGAATCCCAGGGTGATCGCTGCCATGCGGGTCTCCTTGAGGGTTTCCGCACGGTCAGGATCGGACGCTGCGAGCTTGCTGTAGTCGCGATGCAGCTCCTTCAGCTTCTCCTGGTGGTCCTCGAAATCGACCAGCCGCAGCGCCGCCTTCCCGTTTTCGCTGCGCTCGATCTGATCGCGAACGACCCTGAGGATCCAACGCTCCTGGTCGTACGTCTTGACCTGGATCCGGAATGCCTTTGCGATGACATCAGGGGTACGCCCCAGGCTCGCCTGCTCCTCCATGGCAAGGAGCCGGTTGATGTACGAGTAGTCGCGGCGGTGGTCCTTGCGCAACTGCAACGACAGTTCCACTGCGTTGATGTCAGCCCAAGTGAACGACTCGGGCAGGACGCCCACACGCATGGAAGCCGCGCCAAGCTCCTTCAATGCTGCGGCCCGGGTGTTGCCGTTAACCAGGATGCCCTGGTGAGTGATCAGTCCCGGGTCGTTCTGCCCGTATTCCTTGAGGCTCTCCTTGAGCTTGTCGAACGCGGGGTCGCGTCGGATCGGATCGGCCGGCTCCGCTTGCAGCAGATCCCCGAGGTAGTCCTGTCCTGCCTGGCTCCAGGGGTCAGACTCAAGTACCGAATTCTTCTCGGCGTTATGGGTCCGCTGCGCCCGGATTCGGTGCGTGGCCGGGTTGTAATAGAGCCCTGACAGAGGCAGGTCGATGACCTCGACGTTGAGCGGCTGTCCGTTCCAGTCGACCGTCACGGTCTCGCGCGTACCTCCGGAGTTCTTCACCTCCCCCACACGCTTCTTGATCAGCTCACTGAACTCGGCCGCCTTCGGCGGCGGCGGGAATTCCTGCATGATGTACCCCACCCCTCTACTGGCTCTCGCCACAGACCGCCTGCTTGACGGCTCCACGTGCATCCGCCGGCAACGACCGGTACGTTCCCCACAGCTTCTCAAGGATGCTGTACGTACGCTGGTCTGCCTCCATCCACCGAGCGAGCGCCTTACGCTCGACAGGTCCGAGGGTGTCCACCCTCCCCAGCAGCTCCGTCAGGTCGGCCTCGCTGCCCCGGTTTCCCACTCGGCAGCGGTTGCATTCAGTGACCAGCTGCGTCTCCGTACTGCCGTCTGTGAGCTTTACCTGACGGCGTGCGATCTCCAGCTGAGCGGCCCCCGGCCCGCTCCCGAAGCTCTCGCCAGCCCCCACGCCACAACTGCGACACAAATAGTTGTCGGCCTTCATCACTTCACTCCGCTGAGTAGCGGTCAGAGTGCTGTTCGGCTTTGCCTTTCCCCTGCCCGGCAACCAGACCGGTTCGCCCTCTGCCACAAAGCGATGCTCGTTGCTGTTGAGGCTCGGGTCTTCCCGGTTCGTATCAATCACCCAGCCCGCCTCGCGGAGGTCGCGCATGCGGCGGTCGATCTGCGCGACTCCGGGGAACGCCTCGCGCATCGCCGTTTTCGTGAACAGGCTCCCCTCACCCACCACTTCCACGAGCCATCGGGCAACGCGAACCTTGCTTCCGTACGACGTGTCCTGCCAGGACGGCACGTTCATCACGGCCCCACCCTTCTGCTGACGTCAAGGTCCACTCGGCCGCCACGGAGGAAGTGTGGCGGTCGACGTGTGGTTTCCATATCAGCGGTGTCGCCTCACGATTGCGAGCAGCAACAGAGGTTTCCCGGACAAACGCAACAATTGGATTTAGTCTTGCCGTCACTGTCACTACGGCGAAGGCGGGATCGCATGGCGCAGCAGGGGCGTCGCATGGCCGCGATTGACCTTGGTCTGCCTGCTGGCAACAGAAGACTCGCCGAAGCACTCCGGGCGATGCGCCAGCTGTTGCCACCGGGCTTGGGTACCTACACCGCGATCGCCGAACAAGCAGCCACGGATTGCAATAGTGAACAGTTGAGCAAGACGACCATCTCCCGCTACTTCAGCGGCAAGTTGATAGCGCCAGGATGGTTCATCTGCTGGTTACACGCGACGATCGAGCGTGGACGCCATACCGACGGATCCTTATCCCCGCTCGAAGAGCTGCTGGCACTGCAAAGGTCAGCAAACGAGCCGACTGACTGCTCTGGGTGCAACAAGCTCATCAAGGAACTCAGCCGCAGTGAGACGGAGCGCCTGACGGCCATGTTCCAGAAGTGGCAACTGGAACGTGCCCTCGCCGAATGCCGCGACTTGAGCCGCAGGTCTGGTTCAGGAGCCGGCACCCATGAGCGTTCGCAGCACCGGCGCAGGCCGCCTAGTGCCCTGCCGGTCCCCTACTACCGCGCGGACCGGCAGCGCGAGCTGAACGACACCCGTGCCGCCGAGACCGTCACCAAGCGTGTGTCGGCTCTGGCCAGCGCGCAGGATCATCACGAAGCCAGTGCCGTTCTTAGCCATGCTGGCGAAGTGTTGCCGCCAACGGAGGTGGCAATCTTGGTAGTCGGCCTCCGCAGCAGAGGAGTTCGCGACGAGGCGGAGACGCTCCTCCGGGGGTACGCACGAGACCAGCCTGCCGAGGATGTCATCGGTCTCGCCCACGGCCTGCTGGAGTACAGGCTCTTTTCTGACGCTGAAACACTGCTCCGCGTGGCGGTCAAACAGGAGCGCGCAGCACCCGGCCGGCGTGCTGCTGACCGCAAGGGATCGAAGAGCCCGCACGCTTGAGGCCGGAAGAGTTGTCCCGACAAGGAGGGTGTACTGATGGCTGAAGTTCCCACCGCAGCAATTGCAGCAACCGGCCTGCTGGGCGGCTACGCCGTGGCCCGCTGGACCAAGAAGCGGCCGCTCGGTGGGGTGGCGCTCGCTGCGGCCGGGGCCGTGGCGGCCAAGGGGTGGCAGCAGAAGGCGGGGAACGCGACGGCGGCGGCGCTGGGTGGGGCGTACGTGGCGGCGTTTGCCGGGTCGCATCCGTTGGCCAAGAAGATCGGGGCCTGGCCTTCGGTGTGTGCGGTGGCGGGTGGGGTTGCGCTCGCGTCCTGGGTGGCGGTGGACCGCCGGAAGTAGGGCGGGAGCAGAGCGGGCGCAGAGCAGGAGAGCAGGAGCGGAGTGCGTGGAGGGGCGGAGCCTTGGTGGCCCCGTCCCCTCCCCCGTCTGGCGTGGTTCAGGCCGACGCCTCGTTCAGCAGCGCCAGTTCCGCCTCCGTCAGGGTCAGGTCGGCCACCGCGAGCAGCGCCGGCAGCTGTTCCACCGTGCGGGCGCTGGCGATGGGTGCCGCGACGGTCGGCTGGGCAGCGAGCCAGGCGAGGGCGACGGTGGCCGGCTCGGCCTCGTGGGCGGCGGCGACGGTGTCGAGGGCCTGGAGGACGCGCTGACCGCGGTCGGTGTCCACGTACTTGAGCGCGCCTCCGGAGCGGGCGCTGTCGACAGTGGTTCCCGGACGGTACTTGCCGGTCAGGAAGCCGGAGGCGAGGGCGAAGTACGGGACCGCGGCGAGGTCGTGGCGGGCGGCCACGTCGGCGAGTTCGCCCTCGTAGGTGTCGCGGGAGACCAGGTTGTAGTGGGGCTGGAGGGCGACATAGCGGGCCAGGCCCTCGCGGGCGGAGAAGGCCAGGGACTCCTCCAGGCGCTTCGCCGAGATGTTGGACGCGGCGATCTCGCGGACCTTGCCGGCCCGCACGAGGTCGTCGAGGGCGGTGAGGAACTCCCCGACCTCGACCGACTCGTCGTCGTAGTGGGTGTAGTAGAGGTCGATGTAGTCGGTGCGCAGACGGGTGAGGGATCCGTCGACCGCGGACTTGATGGTGGCGGCGGACAGGCCCTTGAGGTCCGGGTGGGCGCCGACCTTGGTGGCGATGACGACAGCGGAGCGGTTGCCGCGGGAGGCCAGCCAGTTGCCGAGGACCGTCTCGGATTCGCCGCCCTTGTTGCCGGGGACCCAGGCCGAGTAGGCGTCGGCGGTGTCGATGAAGTTGCCACCGCCCGCCACGTAGGCGTCGAGCACGGCGAAGGAGTCGGCTTCGTCGGCCGTCCAGCCGAAGACGTTCCCGCCGAGGGACAGCGGGGAAACGGAGAGCGAGCCGAGCGGCCGGTGGTTTCGGGGGCTTTGTGCCGTGGTCATGCGTGGTTGCAGCGTCGGGGGGCGCGGAGTTATTCCTTCCGCTGCCCCCCAGCAGCCACTTCCGTCAGTGGTGTTTCCAGCGGTGTCACACGTTGAGGCCACGCGTCACGCCCTGAGGCCGCGCGCCACACGTTGAGGCCGCGCGCCACGCCCGCCTTGAGGCCACGCGTCACACCTTGAGGCCGCGCGTCACACCTTGAGGCCGCGCGTCACACCTTGAGGCCGCGCGTCACACCTTGAGGCCGCGCGTCACGCCTGCCCTGAAGCCGTACCTCACACGTTGATGCCGTGATCGCGCAGCCACGGCATGGGGTCGATCGGGTCGCCGGCGTCGGGGCGCACCTCCAGGTGGAGGTGCGGGCCGGTGACATTGCCGGTGGCGCCGACGCGGCCGATGACATCGCCCGTATTGATCTTGCCGGAGGTCTTCACCATCGAGGACAGGTGGCAGAACCAGAGTTCGGTGCCGTCGTCGAGGGTGAGGACGATGCGGTAGCCGTACGAGCCGGCCCAGCCGGCCTGGGTGATGGTGCCGGAGTGCACGGCCTTGACGGGAGTGCCGGTCGGCGCGGCGAAGTCCTGTCCGGTGTGGTCAGCGGCCCAGCGGTCGCCGGCCTGGCCGAAGGCGGCGGTGAGGGTGTACGAGGAGACCGGGGCGATGAAGTTCTTCGCCAGCTTGGCGAGGCGTGCGGCCTCCGCCTTCCGGCGGGCCGCTTCTTCGGCCTCGCGCTTGGCCTCCATCTCGGCCGCCTTCTTGGCTGCTGCGGCCTTTTCGGCCGACTTCTGGTGCGTGGCGGCTTCGGTCTCGGCCTTCTGGAAAGCGGCGTGTTCGGCGGCCTCACGGGCCTCGTGCTCGGCGGCGCCCTGCTGCGCGTCGGCCTGCTCGAGGATGCGGCTGCGCAGGGCCTCGCCGGCGCCCGTGCCCGAGTCCGTCCGGGAGGCCTGGGTCAGGGGGCCGGAGACGTCCTGAACCGCACCGTCCGTCGCAGAGGTCGCGGCCGCTGCGGAGTCCGTGCCCGAGTCCGAGTCCGATATGAGGTCGCCGACGCCGGGGAGGGACTCGGCGTCCGGGAGCTTGTCGGCGAGGTCGTCGGCCATTCCGCCGACGTCCGGCATGGAGATCGGAACCGCCGGGCGGCCCTCGGCCGTGGCCATTCCGCCGGCGCCGACCGCGGCGATGACGCCGACGCCCAGGACCGTGCTGCTGCGGGCGAGTCCGCCGCCGCGCTGCTTGGCCACCCGGTGCTTGCCGCGGACGGAGCGGATGGAGTCCTCGGTGGGATTCCATTCCTCCCACGGTCCGTCGTTCATGTTGTCCGCATCACCGGGGCCTTGAAAGGCACCTCGGTCATCGAGGTCGTAGGCGGACGGACCCTCGGGGGCAGGCCTGTTGGACGCCACGGGGGCGCTCTCCTTTCCTTCCTTCTCGCCTACCGGGTTAGCTGACGGGTTCGGAGCAGGAAGGTCTCCTACGGGCGCCCGCTGGCGGAGGGCGTCCGATTCACCCCAAGGAAGTGGTTCCCCGGTTCCCTTGGTGCAGTTCGAGGTGCTGGAGGTGCGTGAAAAGCGCGTGCGGGATTCGGCGTCGGCGCGCGGTGCCGCCTCTTGCGACGGCTGGGACGACCGCGCTGCGTTATCGGACAGTAATAGAGATCGCAGCCGAATTCCAAGCCTTCCCGTGAATCCCTGTCGTCTCCGCACAAGGTTTGGCATGGACTTTTTCGGCCAGCATGGCCGCAAACCGGGCGAGTTGACCGCCCACCCCTAAACGATCTCCCGTTGATTGTGCGTCAGTTGTTATGCGGAGGGGTGCCCCTCGATTACGGAACGTGAGAGCAGTAACGTCGGATCATGGTCGTCAACGTCGGGAACACCGGGAACGTCGAGAGCGCTGCCGCCGGCGCATGGGGAGTGGCGGGGCGGTACCGGGAGTTCTCCTGGCGTCAGGCCCGGGGGCGGTGCACCGCGCATGAGGAGCTGAGCGCGCGGATCGGCCACGACCCGGAGCTCTGCGATCTGCTGTCGGGATCGCTGCCGGCCGGCGACAAACAGCAGCCGGACCTCCTGCTCGCCGCCGTCCGCTACCTCGACGGCCCGCACGCCGAGCTGGGCCCGCGCGGTGACATGGCGTACGGGCGCTGGCGCGAGTGGACCATCCGGCACTGGGACGAGGTGCGCGCGGTGATCATGCAGCGCTCCGCCCGGACCGACGAGCCGGCCCACTGCGCCACGCTGCTGCCGCTGCTCACCCGCCTGCCGCAGCCGCTGGCGCTGCTGGAGGTCGGCACGTCGGCGGGGCTGTGTCTGTACCCCGACCGCTATCGCTACCACTACCGCTACGAGGACGACCGGGGTGCGGGCGGGGGTGGCCTCCCGGGAGGCGCCCTCCAAGGAGACGCCCACCACGGAGATGCCCTCCAACGGGGCCCCCTCCGGACCGAGGTAGGGGAGCCGGGCAATCCGCTGGTGTTCGGGTGCCGTACGGGATGGCCGGCCGACGAGCTGCCCGACCGGCTGCCCCACATCGTCTGGCGGGGCGGGATCGGCCTCGACCCGCTCGACCCGGCTGCCGAACCGGACGATCTGCGCTGGCTACAGGCACTGGTCTGGCCGGGCGACGGGGCGCGGGCGGCGCGGCTGTCCGCGGCCGTCGACGCGGTGCGGTCGGCGCCGCGGCCGCGGATGGTGCGCGGCGATCTGCTCGACGAGCTGCCCGCGCTCGCCGCCGAGGCGCCGCCCGGGGCGACGCTGGTCGTCTTCCACACCGACGCGCTGATCCACCTCCCGCCCGCCCGCCGCGAGGAGTTCGCACGGCTCGTACGGTCGCTGCTCGACGGCAGAGCGGGCGGCGGGCACTGGCTCGCCAACGAGCACCACTCCGTCCTGCCCTGGACCACCCCGCCGGCGCACCACCCGCCGCACCCGGATGACGCGCTGCTGACCCTCGCCCTGGACGAGCGCCCGGTCGCGCTCACCGGTCCGCACGGCGAGATCCTGCGGCGGCTCCCGGGCGCGGACGGCGTGGCCGGGGGCTGAGCGGACGGCGCCCCCGTACGCCCCCGTGCACCCCCGTACGACCTCGTACGCCCGGTCACGGCGCCCCGCAACGCCTCCCTACGCCCCCATCCCCGGTCGCTACGCCCCCATCGGCCGCTGCACCGCCAACAAGGCCATGTCGTCGGCCGGCGCACCGCCCGTATGCCGGGCGACGTCCTCGACGAGGGTCTCCAGCAGGTCGTCCGGGCCCGTGAAACGGCGGCCGCGCAGTCTGCTCGACGGGGTGTAGAAGCGGCCCAGCAGATCGCGGGCCTCGGTCACCCCGTCGGTGAAGAAGAGCAGCAGGGCGCCGGCCGGGAAGAACGTCTCGTCCGACCGGTCCGGCCAGCTCGCCACCTCGCCCATCCCCAGGGGCAGCGCCGGCGCCGCGGGAACCAGCTCGTGCAGACCGCCGTCCGGGGTGAGCAGCAGCGGAGACGGGTGGCCACGGTTGAGCACGCGCAGTACGGACTGCCCGTTGGCGGGGATCTCGGCCAGGACGGCAGTGGTGAACCCCTCGAACTGGTCGAGCCCCGCACGCCGCCCGCCCTCCCGTTGCAGCGCCCGCTCCAGCCGGCCCGCCACCGCCTCCAGGGTCGTCTCCTGTTCCGCCGCCTCACGGAAGGCCCCGATGACGATCACCGCGGCCTCCACCGCCTCCAGCCCCTTGCCCCGTACGTCGCCGACGATCAGCCGTACGCCGTGCGGGGTGTCCTGCACCGCGTAGAGGTCGCCGCCGATCCGGGCATCCGCCCGCGCGCCCACGTAGCGGGCGGCGACGGCGAGGCCGGCGAGCTGTTCGGGCGGTGTGGGCAGTACGGCGCGCTGGGCGGCCTCCGAGATGTCCCGTACGGACGCCAGGTGGGCATCGCTCCTCCGCACGACCCGGTTGATGCCGAGGGCCAGCAGCGCGATGACGAAGACCATGGCGGTCTCCGCCAGCGACTCGCCGTAGCCCGGTGCGGCGCCGCGGTAGGTGACGGCCCAGATCTCACCGAGCACGGCGGCCAGGGCCGTGACGGCGGTCGTACGCAGGGAGGAGAGCGAGGCGGCGACCAGCGGGGCGGCGCAGAAGAAGGGGGCGGCGGTGTAGCCGGCCGGCATCCCGATGCCGAGGGCGAGGCCGCAGACGATCAGAAGGACGGGGAGCCTGCGCGTCAGGGAGCGGCCGGACGGGCCCCGCCGGCCGCGGCGCACCCGCCGCTCCCCCTCGTCCCTGGAGGGCGCTTCGTCCTGGAGCATCCGCACCGGCCTCTTCCCGCTCCCGCCCGTCCGTACGAGCACCGTGGTGGCGGCCGCGTCGATGTCCCCAGCGTTTCCGGTACGGCACCGGGCGGCGAATCCTCAGGGGCCGGACGGGTCACGGGGCAGGCCAGGGCAGCAGACCGCAGACCGCAGCACAAGATTGCCCTCCTCAGGCCCACTTGGCGGCCGCTCACGGCCCGGGCAGCGCGAAGGGCCCGGACCGCATACGGTCCGGGCCCTTCGGGTCCTGCTCAGCAGGCCGGACGGTTCTCCCGTCCACTTCTGGTGGGCCATCAGGGGCTCGAACCCTGAACCAATGGATTAAAAGTCCACTGCTCTGCCAATTGAGCTAATGGCCCGCACCGAGCAGCATAGCCCGAGGACGTGCCACAGCCCGAAGGCATTAGGGATCAGGCTGTCCCGAAGGGTGTCACAGGCCCCTTCGGGGGACCTCCACGGGGTCGGCGCCCCGCTCAACACGCAGGGCCCGTACGCCACTTGAGTGCGTACGGGCCCTGCGGTCAGCCTGGATGATCAGCCGTTGCGCTTCCAACGGGGCTTGTCGTCACGGCGGCCGAAGGAACCGGTCGTGGCGCCACGGTGGTCGTCACGGCGGCCGTACGGACGGTCGCCGCCGGAGCGGTGGCCGCCGGAGGCCGGACGGCCAGCGGAACGGTCGTCACGGTTGAACGGACGGTCGCCGCCACCGGAGCGGTAGCCACCGGAGGCCGGACGGCCGGCGGAACGGTCGTCACGGTTGAACGGACGGCTCGGACGGTCGCCACGGTCGCGGTTGAAGCCACCACCGGAACGGTCGTCACGGCGGTCGAAGGAACGCCCACCGGAACGGTCGTCACGACGGTCGCGGTTGAAGCCACCACCGGAACGGTCATCGCGACGGTCGAAGGAACGCCCACCGGAACGGTCATCGCGGCGGTCGCGGTTGAAGCCACCACCGGAACGGTCATCGCGACGGTCACGGTCGAAGGAACGGCCACCCGAGCGGTCGTCACGACGGTCGGAGGAACGCCCACCGGAACGGTCGTCACGACGGTCGCGGTTGAAGCCACCACCGGAACGGTCATCGCGACGGTCACGGTCGAAAGAACGGCCACCCGAGCGGTCGTCACGACGGTCGCGGCGCTCGAAGTTGCCCCGGTCGTCGCGGCGCTCGTCCGGCCCACCGGCCTGGGCCGGTACGGCGGCCTCGGCGGCGGCCTCGGCCTCGGCGGTGACGGCCGCGGCGGCAAGCGCCTCGGCCGGGTCCTCGCCACGCTCACGGGCGGCACGGGCGGTCAGCCGGTCGGCCTCCTCGCGCAGCTCGGTGGCGCGGCGCTGCAGGCGCTCCAGCTCGCGGGTGAGCTCGGCCACCTCGCGCTCAGCCTGCTTGGCGGAGTTGTTGGCACCGTCGGCCTGAACCTCGGTGAGCGAACGCGCACCGGTGATCTGGGCGACGTCGTCGTCGAAGGCACCGGCGCCGCCGACGATGTGGCGCGAGGCGTCCACGCCCGCGTCCTCCATCAGGCGGAAGATCTGGCGGCGCTGGTGCGGCAGCGACAGCGAGACGACGGTGCCGGACTGGCCGGCGCGGGCGGTACGGCCCGAGCGGTGCAGGTAGTCCTTGTGGTCACCGGCCGGGTCGACGTTCAGGACCAGGTCGATGCCGTCGACGTGGATACCGCGGGCGGCGACGTCGGTGGCGACCAGCGCGTTGACGTAGCCGTCCTTGAAGTCCGCGAGCACCCGGGTCCGCGCGCCCTGCGTCATGCCGCCGTGCAGCGCGTCGGCCTTCACACCGGACTCGACGAGCTGCTCGGCGATGCGGTCGGCGCCCAGCTGCGTCCGGACGAAGATGATGGTGCGGCCCTTGCGGGCGGCGATGGCGGCGGTGACCGGCGCCTTGTCCTTCGGCTTCACGACGAGGACGTGGTGCGTCATGGTCGTGACGTTGCCCTGGGCGCTGTCGACCTCGTGGGTGACCGGGTTGGTCAGGTAACGCTTGACCAGGGTGCCGATCTCGTTCTCCATGGTGGCGGAGAAGAGCATCCGCTGGCCGCCGCCGGGGATCTGGTCGAGCAGCTCGGTGACCTCGGGCAGGAAGCCCAGGTCGGACATCTGGTCGGCCTCGTCGAGGACCGCGACCTGGACGTTCTCCAGGGAGCAGGCGCCACGGTTGATGATGTCGCGCAGCCGGCCCGGGGTGGCGACGAGGACGTCGACGCCGCGCTCCAGGGCGTAGATCTGGTTGCCCATGGACGTACCGCCGCAGACGACCTTCATCTTCAGGCCGAGCACGTCGCCGTAGGGCTGGAGCGCGTCCGCGACCTGCATCGCGAGCTCACGGGTCGGGGTGAGGATGATCGCGCGGGGCTTCTTCTTCTCGGTGCTGCCGCCGGCGAGCTGGGCCAGGGTCGGCAGACCGAAGGAGAGCGTCTTGCCGGAGCCGGTGCGGCCACGGCCGAGGATGTCCTTGCCGGCCAGCGCGTCCGGGATGGTCGCGGCCTGGATCGGGAAGGGGGTGGTGACGCCGTTCTGCGCGAGCTTGCGGACGACGCCCTCGGGCAGTCCGAGGTCGGCGAAGGTGACGGTGTCGGTGGCGGCTTCCGCCGCGGGGGTCTCGGGCGACTCGTCGGCCGCCGTCACCTCGGGGGCCGTCTGCTCGTCGGATGCGGGCATGACGGACTGCTCAGTGGAAATGGACATGCGAAATGCGAAACCTTCCGGAGTCTCGGCACGCGCCCAAACTCCGTGTGTTTCACACGACCGCCTCTATGCGGTCAGCCACGGCAAGGGAGAGAACGCGCCACGCGGCGCGCTTCTTTTCTGGCGCCGGGCAAATGGGATCAAACGATCTACCACCATACGCACTCCGCCCCCCGGATGGCAAATGACCTTCCGGCCCCGGCCTTCCGCCCCCTGTAGCCCCCTGCCCGGACAACGCCACGCGCCCGTGTGTCCCTTCCGCTGTGTCCCCCCTACGCCCCTTCCTCGTAGAGGTCCGGCTGCGACGACATCGGCGCCACGGGGGACGGTCCGGAGGCCTGCGAGCTCGGCGGCGGCGGGGCGCTGCTCGGCGGCGGGGTCGGCGCGGCGGTGGGCGTACTGGGCGGGGGCGAGGCCGGCGGGGTGGCGGGGTGATCGGGGTGCGACGGCGACGGCTTCGGGTGCCCGGGGCGCCCGCCCTGGCCGTCGGAGCCGCCATGGGCCCCGCCCGTGCCCGGCTCGGGACCCGACGGCTGCACGGGGTGGGACGGCACACCGGGCTCGGACGGCGTCGGTTCCGCGCTCCCGGACGACTTCTTCGCCTTGTCGTCGCCGCCGGCCGGTTTCCCGGCACCCTTGTGACCCATCCGCCGCGGGCCGGTGCCACGGCCGTCCGCGGTCACCCCGCCGGGGCCCGGCCCGTCCTTCCCGTCATGCTGCGCGGCACGGCCCGAGGGTCTCGGTTTCTCCGCGTCGCTCACGCTCATACAGCCGGCCAGCGACGCGGCCAGCGCGGAGACGGCCACCGCCGCGGCGGTGGCCCGGGAGCGCATCCGGCTCGTCGGCGGGCGCGACGAGGGGGCGGGGGTGACGGACGACGACGGGGACGGTGTCGGCGTCAGGGGCGAGTGGTCGTAAGGGCTCGGGCGCACGGCGGGACCTCCGGATCCGGAGCGCAGGGACAGCGGCACGGACGCCCTGCCCAACTCCCGCTCCCCACCTGAGGACACGCACGGGGCCCGGCCGATCGCGCCGGCCGCGCCTTCGGACCGGGCCCGGACGCACGCCGCCCCGCAGCACCGGCCCGCCGGACCCGCCCCCGTAGGGCCGGCCCGGAAGACCCGGCCGATGGGAGCCCACCGTTCGAGCCCGCCCCAAGGCCGCTCTAGCCGTAGCCGAGCGCGTGCAGCCGCTCGTCGTCGATCCCGAAGTGGTGCGCGATCTCATGAACGACCGTCACTTCGGTCTCCGCGACCACGTCCTCACGCGTGTCGCACATCCGCAGCGTCGGCCCCCGGTAGACGGTGATCCGGTCCGGCAGCACGCCCGCGTACCACTCCCCACGGTCGGTCAGCGGCGTCCCCTCGTACAGCCCCAGCAGCTCGGGGTCGTCGGCCGGCGGCTCGTCCTCGACGAACACCGCCACGTTGTCCATCAGCCGGGTCAGTTCCGGCGGGATCCGGTCCAGCGCCTCGGCGACCAGTTCCTCGAACTCCTCGCGCGTCATTTCCAGCACACCACCATTCTCCGCCACCCGGCCCCACCACTGATCGTCGCGGCCCGCCCGTCACTCCGCACCCCAACCGGAAGCCGCCACTCCCCGCTTAACGGCAGCCATGGCAGGGCATACGGGACCAATGGCCCGCGCCGCGCGCTCCCGGACACCGAACCCCGACCCACCGCACCACCCGCTGCACCGGCTGCTCCGTACCTGGTTCGACGGCGTACCCGCGCCGCCCGCGACTGTCCGCCGCACCTACCGCTCCCGCCGTACGGCCCCCACTGCGACCCTCATCGAGCCGCCGCACCCCCTGGCCCGTTCGCTCGGCCTGATAGCCGTCGCCGCCCTGGGTGCCTGGCTGGGGCTGCTCCTCATCGGCCGCGTCCACGTCCCCGTCGGCCCCATGGACACCAGCATGGCGCTGCGCCCCTCACTGACCGGCGGCACGACGATCAATGTCCCGCCGCTCGGCGACCTGGAACTGAGCAGCCACTACGCGCCCGTACGGCTCGATGTCGATGTCGACCGGCTGGACCCGGTCCGCTCCCAGGCGCTGGTCGACCACCCCGAGAGATTCGCCGGCCTCCAGGCCGAGGTCACCCATGACGTCACCCGCGGCACGCTGGGGCTGGCGCTGCACTCCTGTGTCGCCGTGGCGTCCGGCGCGACCGCGCTGGGGCTGGCCGTCTACCGCCGCCCGCGCCGCGCGCTGGGCGCCGGCGGGCTGGCGCTCGCCCTGCTCGCCGCCTCCGCGGGCACCGCGTACGCCACGTGGAACCCCAAGTCCGTACTGGAGCCGAAGTTCTCCGGACTGCTCTCCTCGGCCCCGTCCGTGGTCGGCAACGCCCGCAACATCGTCAGCGAATTCCACGTCTACCAGAAGGAGTTGGCGCGCCTGGTCACCAATGTCACCAAGCTCTACGACGCCACCTCGACGCTGCCGGTGTACCAGCCGGACCCCACCACCATCCGGGTGCTGCACGTCTCCGACATCCACCTCAACCCGGGCAGCTGGCGGATCATCGCCTCCCTGGTGGAGCAGTACCGGATCAACGTGATCATCGACACCGGCGACACCATGGACCACGGCTCGGCCGCCGAGAACCACTTCCTGGACCCGGTCTCCACCCTCGGCGCCCCGTACGTCTGGGTGCGCGGCAACCACGACTCGCGCAGCACGCAGAAGTACCTGACCCGCCGCGCCCACGTCACCGTCCTCGACCACGGCACGGTCGCTCAGGTCGCCGGAGTGCGCATCGCGGGCGTCGGCGACCCGCAGTTCACCCCGGACCGCTCCGTGGTGGCAGCCGGCGAACCCGCCGAGCGCACCGCCGGCGGCCGGCTCGCCGACTCGCTGCGCACCCAGCGGCTGGCCGGCACCCCGGCCGACATCGCGCTGGCCCACAACCCCACCGCGGTGACCGAAGCGGACGGACTGGCCCCGCTGGCGCTGGCCGGCCATATCCACCACCGCGAGAACACCCTGCTCCCCCAGGGCACCCGGCTGATGGTCGAGGGCTCCACGGGCGGCGGCGGGCTGCGGGCGGTGCAGAACAAGAAGCCCGCACCGGTCGAGGCGTCCGTGCTCTATCTGGACCGCACGACGAGACGGCTCCAGGCGTGGGACGAGATCACCCTCGGCGGACTGGGCCTGTCCCGGGCCGAGGTCAGCCGCCACCTCCCCCGCGAGAACCAACCCGGCGCCACGCCCGCGCCGTCCGGCTCCCCTCACTCGTCCGGCCCACCGTCCGGCCCTCCTTCGCACCCGTCCGGGAGCCCTTCCGACGGCCCCCGGTAAACCGTTTTGGCGAACCGTCCTCCCATCCCATATGCTTCTCACGTCCCCGACGGCGCCGGTAACGACGCCAAGGTGGCCACCAGCCCTCATCGTCTAGTGGCCCAGGACGCCGCCCTTTCAAGGCGGTAGCACGGGTTCGAATCCCGTTGGGGGCACGCATCACCGTGTGCGAGACTGGTTCACGCCGCTTTCGCACAATGCAAGGTCCTGTGGAGCAGTTTGGAGTGCTCGCCACCCTGTCAAGGTGGAGGCCGCGGGTTCAAATCCCGTCAGGACCGCTGCGGCTGGGTAGCTCAGTTGGTACGAGCGATCGCCTGAAAAGCGATAGGTCGCCGGTTCGACCCCGGCCCCAGCCACACCCTTTGGAAGAGGGCCCCGATTCATCGAATCGGGGCCCTCTTCGTTGCTATGCGACGTCGGCGGTTTCGGCGCTCTCGCTCTTCGGCTGCCAGAAGATCAGCCGGGCACCACCGCTGATCACTCCCGTTGCCGCGAGGCCCATGGCCATCCGCACCAGCCGCACATCGCCGTCCCAGTCGTGCGGCGCGCCGAAGACCAGCCAGGCGGCGAACGCGATACCTGCGGCCATCACTGCGACGCCCGCCATTCGTCGTAATCCCTTGTCCATACGGCCATCCTCGCGTACGTACCAAGGCGCCGTAATCCCATTTTCGGCGTCGCGCTTTCCTGCGGCTGCCGGCTCAGGCGTCCGCGGCAGGGGCCGGAGCCGTCTCCCGGCCACCCGGGTGGCGGTGCCGCAGGATCCAGAAGACCGTGCACGAGACCACCAGCCAGCCGGCCAGTACCAGGAAGGGGAAGGCGTGCTGGTGACCGCCGAAGTAGACCGCGGTGTGCTGGGCGTTGACCGAACCGCCCGGGGGCAGCCAGCGGCCGATGTGGCCGAGGCCGGACGGCAGCAGCGGCCAGGAGACCGCGCCGCCCGAGGAGGGATTGCCCAGCAGCACCATCAGTCCCCAGGTGGGGATCATCGCCCAGCGCCCCATGAGGGCGTTGAACATCGTGAAGACCATCCCGGACGTGAACATCGTCAGCGCCAGGATCAGCCAGGACTCCACGAACGGCAGCCGCAGCGCACCCAGCCACCAGTCGACGACCGCCGCGATGCAGAAGCCTCCGAGCAGCGCATAGACCACGGTGAAGGCGATCCGCTCGGCCGGTTCCAGGGCCTTGGCGTGCACGCTGAGCTGGATCGCCCCGACGAAGCCGATGATCACCGCGGCGAGCGAGATGTAGAACAGCGCCAGGCCGCGCGGGTCACCCATTTGCAGCGGCTTGATGTCCCGGATCCGGACGTCCACGCCGATCGCCCTGCCGACCTTCGCGCCCGACTCGGCCAGCAGCTGCGCCACCGTGGCACCCGAGGCGCCGGACACGTCCAGCTCCACGCTCTTGCCGCGGGCGCCCAGGATCGCGAACTCCTCCTGCTCGTCGACGGCCCGCCGGGCCTGGCCGTACGTGGCGTACCGGGTCACCTGCAGCGAGGCCTTCAGCGCCTTCTCCATCCCCAGGGTGAACGCCTTCACCTGCGGGACGGCGGGCGAGCCGACCACGGCGGTCGGGATGGACCGCGGGGTCGGATTGGCCATGGCGTACGTGTACGAGCCGGCGAAGAGGCCGGCCGCCGCGGCGACGATGAAGACCAGCACGACCGCGGGGAAGTGGGGCGACGCCTTGAAGTCCGCCCACTTCTCCGCCACGGTCCGCGGCCTGCCGTGTGCGCCGTGCCGGGCGGGTTCGCCGGGCGGACCCGAATCGCCCGAGGGGCCGCGGTGATCAGCCATAGGGACACGCTAAAACAGCAATGCCGGGCATACCCGGGCAGATACCCCGTGTGCGGCCTCCCAGATGTCCGTGATCCGGCCGTGCGGGCAAATGGTTCGCCAGTCGATTACGTGAGGTGAGATCCTGGGGGACGTATGTCCAGTCAGCCTGCCTCCGCCCTGCCCGACGGCACTGCTCCCGCCCTGCCGGGCATCCCTGCTCCCACCCTCCACGCGCTGCTGGAGCGGCTGCCCGAGCTGATGCTGCGCGATCAGCAGCGGCTGGGACGCCGGCTCGACGGCGCGCGCCGGATCCGTAAGCCCGAAGCCCGGGCGGCCGTCCTCGCCGAGATCTCCGACGGCATCGACGAAGCCGAGCTGCGGGTCGCCCAGCGGCGCGCCGCGGTGCCCGAGATCAGGTATCCGGAAGAGCTTCCGGTCAGCCAGAAGAAGGACGATATCCTCGCCGCGATCCGCGACCACCAGGTCGTGATCGTCGCCGGTGAGACCGGCTCCGGCAAGACGACGCAGATCCCCAAGATCTGTCTGGAGCTCGGCCGCGGCATCCGGGGCCTGATCGGGCACACCCAGCCCCGCCGGATCGCGGCCCGTACGGTCGCCGAGCGGGTGGCCGAGGAGCTCAAGACCCCGCTGGGCGAGGCGGTCGGCTGGAAGGTCCGGTTCACGGACCAGGTCGGCGGCGACACCCTCGTCAAACTGATGACGGACGGCATCCTGCTCGCCGAGATCCAGACGGACCGCGAGCTGCGCCAGTACGACACGATCATCATCGACGAGGCCCACGAGCGCAGCCTCAACATCGACTTCATCCTCGGCTATCTGGCCCAGCTGCTGCCCCGGCGCCCGGACCTCAAGGTCGTCATCACCTCGGCGACCATCGACCCGGAGCGGTTCGCGCGGCACTTCGGCAGCTTCGCGTCCGTAGGGGCGGCGCCGAGCCGCGCCGGTTCCCCGGCTGCCCCGGACGCCTCCGGGAGCGACGACGCGGCGAAGCCGACCGCGCCGGTCGTCGAGGTCTCCGGCCGTACGTATCCGGTGGAGGTGCGCTATCGCCCGCTGCTGGAGGAGGGCGGCCAGGCTGCGAACAATCTGGAGGGGGACCGCGACCAGATCACCGCGATCTGCGACGCCGTGGACGAGCTCCAGTCCGAGGGGCCCGGCGACATCCTGGTCTTCCTCTCCGGCGAGCGGGAGATCCGCGACACCGCGGACGCGCTCAACAAGAAAGCCCTGCCGTTCACCGAGGTCCTCCCCCTGTACGCGCGGCTGTCGCACGCCGAGCAGCACCGCGTCTTCCAGCGGCATACGGGCAGACGGATCGTGCTGGCCACGAACGTCGCCGAGACCTCGCTGACCGTCCCGGGCATCCGGTACGTCATCGACCCGGGCATGGCCCGTATCTCCCGCTACAGCTATCGCACCAAGGTCCAGCGGCTGCCCATCGAGCCGGTCTCGCAGGCCAGCGCCAATCAGCGCAAGGGCCGGTGCGGCCGTACCAGTGACGGCATCTGCATCCGCCTCTACTCCGAGGACGACTTCCTCTCCCGTCCCGAGTTCACGGACGCGGAGATCCTCCGGACGAACCTCGCCTCCGTCATCCTCCAGATGACCGCGGCCGGCCTGGGCGACATCGAGAAGTTCCCGTTCATCGACCCGCCGGACCGCCGCAACATCAAGGACGGCGTCGACCTGTTGAGCGAGCTCGGCGCGCTCGACAGCAAGCAGAAGGACCCCAAAAAGCGCCTGACCCCGCTCGGCCGCAAGCTCTCCCAGCTGCCGGTAGACCCACGGCTGGCGCGGATGGTGCTGGAGGCGGACCGCAACGGCTGTGTCCGCGAGGTCATGGTCATCGCGGCGGCGCTGTCCATCCAGGACCCGCGCGAGCGGCCCGCCGACAAGCAGCAGCAGGCCGACCAGCAGCACGCCCGGTTCAAGGACGAGACCTCCGACTTCCTTGCCTTCCTCAACCTCTGGCGCTATATCCGCGAGCAGCAGAAGGAGCTGTCCTCCTCCGCCTTCCGCCGCATGTGCCGGAGTGAATTCCTGAACTATCTCCGGATACGTGAGTGGCAGGACATCTACTCCCAGCTGCGTTCGGTCGCCAAGACCATGGGCATTCACCTCAGCGAGGAGGATGCGGCCCCCGACCACATCCATACCTCCCTGCTTTCCGGTTTGCTCTCTCACATCGGCATCAAGGACACGGACGCCAAGAACGAATATCTCGGCGCCCGCAGCGCCAAGTTCGCGGTGTTCCCCGGCTCCGCGCTCTTCAAGAAGCCGCCGCGCTGGGTGATGTCCGCCGAGCTGGTCGAGACGTCCCGGCTGTGGGCGCGGGTGAATGCGAAGATCGAGCCGGAGTGGATCGAGCCGCTCGCCCAGCACCTGGTCAAGCGGACATACAGCGAGCCGCACTGGGAACAGAAGATGGCCGCGGTGATGGCGTACGAGCGGGTGACGCTCTACGGCGTCCCGATCGTCGCCCAGCGCAAGATCGCCTACGGCCGTATCGACCCGGAGACCTCGCGGGATCTGTTCATCCGCAACGCCCTGGTCGAGGGCGACTGGCGCACCCACCACCAGTTCTTCCATGACAACCGCAAACTCCTCGGCGAGGTCGAGGAGTTGGAGCACCGCGCCCGGCGCCGCGACATTCTCGTGGACGACGAGACGCTCTTCGACTTCTACGACCAGCGCATTCCGGCCGATGTGGTCTCCGGCGCGCACTTCGACGCCTGGTGGAAGAAGCAGCACCGGGAAGAGCCGGAGCTGCTGAACTTCGAGCACTCGATGCTCATCAACGAATCCGCCGAGGCCGTCACGAAGGACGACTACCCGGATTCCTGGCGGCAGGGAAAGCTGAAGTTCAAGGTCACCTACCAGTTCGAGCCGGGCGCGGACGCGGACGGCGTGACCGTCCACATCCCCCTCCAGGTCCTCAACCAGGTCTCCTCCGAGGGCTTCGACTGGCAGATCCCGGGCCTGCGCGAGCAGCTGGTGACGGAGCTGATCCGGTCGCTTCCCAAGCCGATCCGGCGCAACTACGTCCCGGCACCGAACTTCGCCGCCCGCTTCCTGGACTCCACGGCCCCTCTCCAGGGCACCCTGACGACGTCTCTGGCCGCGGGATTGCAGCGGATGGTGGGCGTACCGGTCGACGCAGCGGACTTTGAGCCGGGCAAGATCCCGGACCACCTCAAGATCACCTTCCGGGTCGTCGACGAGCGCCGCCGCAAGCTCGCCGAGGACAAGGACCTGGAGGCGCTCCAGCTGGAGCTCAAGCCGAAGACCAGGGCGGCCATCTCCAAGGCCTTCGAGCAGGCCGCCGAGCGGCCCGCCGGGGACCGCAAGGGCGGCGCGGGCTCCGGACCGGCGCCGGCCGGCCCGGAGCAGCGGACCGGGCTGACGTCCTGGACGATCGGCACGCTGCCGCGCACCTTCGAGACCCGGCGTGCCGGCCAGCCGCTGAAGGCGTACCCGGCGCTGGTCGACGAGGGCAGCAGCGTCGCCGTGCGCCTGTTCGACACCGAGGCCGAGCAGCTCACGGCGATGTGGGCGGGCACCCGCCGGCTCATCCTGCTCAACATCCCGTCCAATCCGGCCAAGTTCGCGCAGGGCAAGCTGAGCAACCAGCACAAGCTGGCGCTGTCCCGTAATCCGCACGGCTCCATCACGGCGCTCTTCGAGGACTGTGTGACCGCCGCCGCCGACCGCCTGATCGCGGCCCGGGGCGGCCCGGCCTGGGACGAGGAGTCCTTCCGGAAGCTGTTCGACGCGGTCCGCGCCGATCTGGTGGACGTCACGCTCAAGACCATCCAGCAGGTCCAGGAGGTGCTGGCCGCCTGGCAGGCGTGCGAGCGCCGGCTGAAGGAGACGACGTTCCCCTCGCTGCTGCCGTCCCTCACGGACATCAAGGAGCAGCTGGCGGCGTTGATCAAGCCGGGCTTCGTGACGGCGCACGGCGCCAAGCGGCTACCGGACCTGATGCGCTATCTGGTGGCCGCCGACCGCCGGCTCCAGCAGCTGCCCACCCACGCCGAGCGGGACCGCACCCGTATGGCGAAGGTGAAGGAGATGCAGGACGAATACGCCTGGCTGCTGGAGCAGTTCCCGCAGGGCCGCCCGGTGCCGGCCGCGGCGCTGGAGGTCCGCTGGATGATCGAGGAGCTCCGGGTGAGCTACTTCGCGCACGCTCTGGGGACCGCGTACCCGGTCTCGGACAAGCGCATCGTGAAGGCCGTGGACGCCGCCGCGCCGTAGGAATCAGGGCCGCCGGTACCGAGTTCGACCGCACCCCCTGACCTGCTGTAGAGTCTTGCTTCGCAGCCCGCCGCAAGCGGAAAGCGAAACGCAAGGTCCTGTGGAGCAGTTTGGAGTGCTCGCCACCCTGTCAAGGTGGAGGCCGCGGGTTCAAATCCCGTCAGGACCGCATTTCTACGGCCCGCATCCTCTCCGGATGCGGGCCGTACTGCTGTCCGCAACGGGCCGCACCGACCGCGCGGCCGCCCCTCGGGCACCGCACATCCCGTCAGGCCCCGCCCGTACGGCCCGTATCGCGAAACGGTGCGGGCCGCGCCGCTGCCCTCCGTCCGCCGCGCCGCTGCCCTCCGTCCGCGGCCCCGACAGACGCGGGTCGCACCCCTGTCCACATCCGCCCCCTCCGAATGCGGTGCGTAGCCGGTTTGCGCCCCGCTGTATTGACGGCGGCACGCACCGCCGGTACTCACTGAGGACGATGTGGGGCCGGGGAGGTATGCGGAATGACGACTGCGGTACGGCACGAGACCAGGGCGCTGCTGCGGGCCCATCTGTCGGCAGCCACGGGCTATCGCCATCTGACACGGCACTGCCCTGTCTGCCATCGACTGCTGCGGCTCGCCATGGAGCCGCACACAGCCCGCTCCGGGCCTCCGGCGGCCACGTCCGCCCCGACCCCGCCTTCGGGCGTCTCCGAGCCGTCGGCGGCCGAGGACGAAAGTCCCGTGACCCGGTGACCTTGGACGCATATGCCACCCGCCGTCCGGTGGCAGGCTGTTGGGCGTGGCGGAGGGAAGTTCTCTACCGCAGCGGACGTATCGTCTTCAAGCGCCGCGTAGTGTGACGGGTGTCACCGAACAAGTTCGGCGAGATGTGGAACTTACACCCCCCATACAACCGGTCAATTTAATATGTGCAATTGCACCACCTGTGAACGGCTCAGTAACGAGCCCGCAGGGTCCGCGCACAAACACCCTCACAGGAGCCGTGAAGGCACCCTGACCGGCGTCCGGGGTGGCGTCGGCGCCCGTGCCGACCCGGCCGCCCGGAAGGGCCCTGAAGCGGGCGCACACAAAAAAATCGCGCTGGACCCGGCGGAGTCCAGCGCGATCGATGACGTACCCAGATGGAGCGGGTGTGGGGCCTGTTGGGGCAGACGCCGCGTCGTATGAAGCTGTGTCAAGCGTGGTGGAGCAGGTCGAGCTAGGGGTACAAAGCAGGCATTTTCGGGTTGGGGGCCCCGAAAACGACCTGGTTATGCGGTTATTCAGGCCTCGCTGCGCTGCTGCGGGATACCCGCGAGCAGTGCGCGGACCTCAGCCTCGCGGTAACGCCGGTGTCCTCCGAGCGTGCGGATGGACGTGAGCTTGCCTGCCTTGGCCCAGCGGGTCACCGTCTTCGGGTCCACGCGGAACATCGTGGCGACCTCGGCAGGGGTAAGCAGCGGCTCGGCGTCAGGGGTGCGAGCGGTCATGAGCGGCCTCCTCGGGAGAACCGAACCATCACGGTTCTTTCCTCTAAATTCTGCACCTTGACCCACGTTGCCCGAAATGGCGGACGCGGGCCGAGTCGGTTATAGGACGAACGGCTTGTCCTCGGCACTACAACTACACCATCCGTCCAGCCTCGTCGGCCAAACCGATGGAATTGCCCTCTCAGGTGTTCAACCTCGGCGGAAGCCGATGGACCGTGCCATAGCGGACAGTCACCCGTCCGTGACGATCAGTCACAACGTGATCAGCCGCCACGAGACCCCTCAAGGAGCGCAATACCGATCTATCCGCCCTTAGTTGGACGGAAGGAGCCCACGTCGGGCTCCTTGTCCTATTTTGGCACGAGGGTATGGCTTGAGAGCAAGACCCGAAGTCAGTGCTTTAGGTCACGCTCGAGGCATTCGCCCGGATCAGGACCTACGTCCCTTGCCGCCCGACCAGCGAAAAGCGGACACGGCACTTCCGCGCCGCGAACCCCTGGCACGCGCCGCCGTTCAGCTGGAGAACTGCCGCTCACGCACCGCACGCCACCGCTCGGAAAGTTTCTCGTACGCGACGCCGGCCCGCTCGCCGTCCCCGTCGCGCAGCGCCGCCAGTCCCTCCGCCACCTCGGCGGCGGAGCGGTCCTCGGCGAGCTGCCCCTCGGGCACCGCGTGCACCAGCCCTCCGTAATCCAGCTCCACGAGCGAACGCGGATGGAATTCCTCGAGCCAGCGCCCCACATCTACCAGGCCGTCGATCAGCGGCCCCTCTTCCAGGGCGTCCCGCAGCGTGCGCAGCCCCCGCGCGACCCGCCGTCGCGCCTGCACCATGGGCGTCCGGTAACGCAGCACCGGCTCCTGGTCACTCTTCGTGTACTCCCGCTCGTCGTCGTCGAACAGCACGAACCAGCGGACCGGGACATGCCAGGCCGCCCCGCGGATCCAGGGCCGGGCGTCCGGGTTGCGCTCCCGCCACTGCTCGTAGTCGCCGGCCGCCTGGAGGCGCACCACCGGGGGCAGCGCCGCATCCAGCACCGACGCCGGCAGCAGTTCGTCCAGCGCCTCCAGGGCCTGCCAGCCGCGCAGCCGGGTGCGCCACGGACAGACGCAGGTCACCTCGTTCACGACGGCGATGAAGGCGTCCGCGCTCTCGTGGACCGGCACCGGGACCGGCGGGGTCGCCAGCAGATCGGCCAGCGCCCGGCGCTGCTCGTCCTGGGCGGTGGGGGTGTCCTCCCGTTTGGCATAGCGCGCCCAATGGGAGCGTTCCGGCTCGGGGAACGCAGCCAGCGGCTCGTAGACCCGTAGATATGCCATGTACGGGACCTTCACCGACGACGCCAGGGCCACGCCCGCTCCTTCAAAGGGGAAGTCCACCGCCGAGTGGCCCCGAGGGCCCCGCCGGCCTGCGATACGACCAGATCGTCCCATGCCCGTCCCCCGGGAGAGGGTGATCCCGGGCACCCGGCCGATCAACCGGCCCCGCAGGTCTTACGCTCTTTTCAACCGGCCCTCCCCACCCGTAGGAGGGCGTCCTTCGCGACTTATGGGAGTCACCACAGTGACTGACGTACGTCCGGCCCACGCCGGCACCGACGGCGGCGTTCTGCACACCCTGTTCCGATCGGAGCAGGGGGGGCATGAGCAGGTCGTTCTCTGCCAGGACCGCGCCAGCGGCCTCAAGGCCGTGATCGCCATCCACAGCACCGCCCTGGGCCCCGCCCTCGGCGGCACCCGCTTCCACGCCTACGCCTCCGAGGAGGAGGCCGTGCTGGACGCCCTGAATCTGGCGCGCGGCATGTCCTACAAGAACGCCCTCGCCGGGCTGGACCACGGTGGCGGCAAGGCCGTGATCATCGGTGACCCGGATCTGATCAAGACCGAGGAACTCCTGCTCGCCTACGGCCGGTTCGTGTCCTCCCTGGGCGGCCGCTACGTCACCGCCTGCGATGTCGGTACGTACGTCGCCGACATGGATGTGGTCTCCCGTACGAACAAGTGGACCACCGGCCGCTCCCCCGAGAACGGCGGCGCCGGCGACTCCTCCGTCCTGACCGCCTACGGCGTCTTCCAGGGCATGCGCGCCTCGGCCCAGCACGCCTGGGGTGATCCGACGCTGCGGGGCCGCAAGGTGGGCATCGCGGGCGTCGGCAAGGTCGGCCACCTCCTCGTCGAGCACCTCCTCCAGGACGGCGCCGAGGTCGTGATCACGGATGTCCGGGCCGACTCGGTGGCGCGGGTCCGCACCAAGTACCCGCAGGTCACGGCCGTCGCAGATACCGAAGCGCTGATCCGCACCAAAGGCCTGGACGTCTATGCGCCGTGCGCGCTGGGCGGTGCGCTGAGTGACGAGTCGTTGCCGGTGCTGACCGCGAAGGTGGTGTGCGGTGCGGCCAACAACCAGCTCGACCACCCCGGCGTCGAGAAGGAGCTGTCCGACCGCGGCATCCTCTACGCCCCCGACTATGTCGTGAACGCCGGCGGTGTCATCCAGGTGGCCGATGAGCTGCACGGCTTTGACTTCGACCGCTGCAAGACCAAGGCGACGAAGATCTTCGACACCACACTGGCGATATTCGCTCGTGCGAAGGCCGACGGCATTCCGCCCGCCGCGGCCGCCGACCGCCTTGCCGAGCAGCGTATGGCGGAGGCGCGGCACGCCTGACCCGGGCCCGAAAACCGGTCTCGTCGGCCGGAAACACAGCCTTGCGCGGCCCGCCACGGGTGGTCAGGGAGACATCCCTCACCACCCGTCGGCGGGTCGCCGTGCGGGACAGGTTAAAATCGCAGTTGACCAGCGGGGACGGGGCACCTTGCAGGTCGTGCCGAGCGGCGGGTGATGCGGGCGACGTACCGTATGGCCGCGGAAGCAGGTACCGTTAAAGCCCTACGGGCCGGTCTCTCTGTCGAGAGCCCGCTCTGATCCATGAACGCGTGTCAAGACTCTGGGGCCATCGAGCCCCGTCATTGAGGGGGTCGACCCATGGGGCGCGGCCGGGCCAAGGCCAAGCAGACGAAGGTCGCCCGCCAGCTGAAGTACAGCAGCGGTGGGACGGATCTCTCACGACTGGCCGACGAGCTGGGTGCATCACCGTCGAACCAGCAGCCTCCGAACGCAGAGCCGTTCGAGGAGGACGAGGACGACGACCCGTACGCACGGTACGCAGATCTGTACAACAGCGACGACGAAGAAGAGGACGAGGGCGACTCGTCCCAGCAGCGTCGTCGCGCTTGACCGCTCTGTGCGCTCGCGGCACCCATAACAGCATCACGGACCCGGTCCTGGGCATCGCCCGGACCGGGTTCTGTGCTGCCCAGATGACCATGGGGCGGGCGATGGGCGCACCGGCGACTGCGCCCGTGCGATGGCCGCCTCGGGGGCTGCCGGAGAGTGGGGCACGCCCCCAGCCGACGCCGGGGGCGCCCCCCACCCATGTCCCGCGCGGGGCGATGGAAGGCGCCCGTCCGCTCAGCTCGCGTAGTCACCGGTCAGGGTCACTGCCTCTGCGTGGTCACCGCGCCCGACGATCTCGCCGCTGACCCAGGCGTCCACACCCCGGTCGGCCAGCGTGGTCAGGGCGACCTCCACCGACTCCTGCGGGACGACGGCGATCATGCCGACGCCCATGTTGAGGGTCTTCTCCAGCTCCCGGCGCTCGACCGAGCCGGCCGAACCGACCAGGTCGAAGACCGGGCCCGGCGTCCAGGTGGCGCGGTCGACGGTGGCGTGCAGGCCGTCCGGGATCACCCGGGCGAGGTTGTTGGCCAGGCCGCCGCCGGTGATGTGCGAGAAGGCGTGCACCTCGGTCGTACGGGTCAGCGCCAGGCAGTCCAGCGAGTAGATCTTGGTGGGCTCCAGGAGCTCCTCGCCGAGCGAGCGGCCGAACTCCGGGATGTCCCGGTCCAGGGCGAATCCCGCGCGGTCGAACAGCACATGGCGGACCAGCGAGTACCCGTTCGAGTGAAGCCCGGAGGACGCCATGGCGATCACCGCGTCGCCCGTACGGATACGATCCGCGCCCAGTACCCGGTCCGCCTCGACGACGCCGGTGCCGGCACCGGCGACATCGAACTCGTCCGCGCCCAGCAGCCCCGGGTGCTCCGCGGTCTCGCCGCCGACCAGCGCGCAGCCGGCCAGCACACAGCCCTCGGCGATGCCCTTGACGATCGCGGCGACCCGCTCCGGGTAGACCTTGCCGACGCAGATGTAGTCGGTCATGAACAGCGGCTCGGCGCCGCAGACGACCAGGTCGTCGACGACCATGCCGACGAGGTCGTGGCCGATGCTGTCGTAGACGCCCATCTTGCGGGCGATGTCGACCTTCGTGCCGACGCCGTCGGTCGCGGAGGCGAGCAGCGGGCGCTCGTACCGCTTGAGGGCGGAGGCGTCGAAGAGGCCGGCGAAACCGCCCAGGCCGCCGACGACCTCGGGGCGGGTGGCCTTCTTCACCCACTCCTTCATCAGGTCCACGGCGCGGTCGCCGGCTTCGATGTCGACGCCCGCGCTCGCGTAGCTGGCACCAGTGGTCTCTGACATGACGGAGAACTTTCGTGTCGGGTGGGTGACGAGCTCTACGGGCGACGCAGCGCGTCGGCCCCGCCGACCCCGGCGGTGAGCGTCTGGACGCCGTCCACATCGGACTTCGCCTGGCTCGCGGTCTCCGACTCCAGGAGGTGCTTGCCCAGCAGCTCCGGGTCGGGCAGATCCATCGGGTATTCGCCGTCGAAGCAGGCGCGGCACAGATTCGGCTTGGCGATCGTGGTCGCCTCGATCATGCCGTCGATGGAGATGTACGCGAGTGAATCGGCGCCCAGCGACTTGCCGATCTCCTCCACGCTCAGCCCGTTGGCGATCAGCTCGGCGCGGGTGGCGAAGTCGATGCCGAAGAAGCACGGCCACTTGATCGGCGGGGACGAGATCCGGATGTGGACCTCGGCAGCGCCGGCCTCGCGCAGCATCCGGACCAGGGCGCGCTGGGTGTTGCCGCGGACGATCGAGTCGTCGACGACCACCAGGCGCTTGCCGCGGATGACTTCCTTGAGCGGGTTGAGCTTGAGGCGGATACCGAGCTGGCGGATGGTCTGCGAGGGCTGGATGAAGGTCCGGCCGACGTAGGAGTTCTTGACCAGGCCGGAGCCGTAGGGGATGCCACTGGCCTCGGCGTATCCGACGGCGGCGGGGGTGCCGGACTCCGGCGTCGCTATCACCAGGTCGGCGTCGGCCGGCGCCTCGGCGGCCAGCTTGCGGCCCATCTCCACACGGGAGAGGTACACATTGCGGCCGGCGATGTCGGTGTCCGGGCGGGCGAGGTAGACGTACTCGAAGACACAGCCCTTGGGGCGGGCCTCGGCGAAGCGGCTGCTGCGCAGACCGTCCTCGTCGATGGCGACCATCTCGCCGGGCTCGATCTCCCGGATGAAGCTGGCGCCGCAGATGTCCAGGGCGGCGGACTCGGAGGCCACCACCCAGCCGCGCTCCAGCCGGCCCAGGACCAGCGGGCGGATGCCCTGCGGGTCGCGGGCGGCGTAGAGCGTGTGCTCGTCCATGAAGCAGAGCGAGAAGGCGCCCTTGACCTTCGGCAGGACGCGGGGTGCGGCCTCCTCGACGGTCAGCGGCTTGCCGTCCTCGTCGACCTGGCCGGCCAGCAGCGCCGTCACCAGGTCGGTGTCATTGGTGGCCGCGACCTGGGTCGCCCGGCCGCCCTCGCGGGGCAGCGCGGCGACCAGATCCGCCAGCTCCGCGGTGTTGACCAGGTTGCCGTTGTGGCCGAGCGCGATCGAGCCGTGCGCGGTCGCACGGAACGTCGGCTGGGCGTTCTCCCACACCGAGGCACCGGTGGTGGAGTAGCGGGCATGGCCCACGGCGATATGGCCCTGGAGGGAACCGAGCGAAGTCTCGTCGAAGACCTGGGAAACCAGGCCCATGTCCTTGAAAACGAGGATCTGGGAGCCGTTGCTCACCGCGATGCCCGCGGACTCCTGTCCACGGTGCTGCAGCGCATACAGCCCGAAATAGGCGAGTTTGGCGACCTCTTCACCCGGAGCCCAGACACCGAAGACGCCGCAAGCGTCCTGGGGGCCCTTCTCACCGGGGAGCAGGTCGTGGCTGAGTCGTCCGTCACCACGTGGCACGGCACCGAGTCTAGGGCAGGTCGCGCATTCATCCGAACCGGGGAAGGCCGCGGACCTGGATGAGTGCATAAACGGGGAGTGGAGTGCGGTTGACGTGGCCACGGCCACCTCCTCGGGATTTCCGCCTCCGGAAGCCCCGGAACCCTTGGCGCACCTGGGCTTTCACCGAGTGCCCCGTCGCGGGCGGGGCTCTGAGGCGCGGCCGTCACGCCGATCCCGGTCACCCCGCCGGCACCTCCCGTCGCGGCGGAGGGGCGCGGAAGCTGCGCGGGACGGACCATGAGGTGCGGTGGCCGCATTCCGCGCTTCAGTCGATCTTGCGGCGACCTCGCTGAGCTGCGCTTTCCTCGCACGTCACCGGATTTTCGCGTTCCGCTTCCCGGCTCTTGACGGGCGGCCCCACGTGGGCAATTCGTCCCACTTGTGGCGTTTGTCACTAGCGGGCCCCCCTCCGGTCGGTGTGAGATACGCGACGCGCTGTCCGGCCGACCGCGGACCGTCCGAGCTCACCGCCGTGGAACGCGGTCGGCGCCGCACCGGTCCGTCGCCTCAGCCCAGCCCACCTCAGCCGCCTCAGCTCAGCAGGGGCAGGTATCCCCCGATGTCGGCCCGCTCGCCGCTGGCGCTGACCGCCGCCGCGTCCAGTGCCTCGGCCCAGGTCGTACGGCCGGTGGCCAGCCGGAGCCACGTCATCGGGTCGGTCTCGACGACGTTCGGCGGGGTGCCGCGGGTGTGCCGGGGGCCCGCGACGCACTGCACCACCGCGAACGGCGGCACCCGGACCTCGACCGAGTTGCCGGGCACCTTGGCGGCCAGTGCATCGGCCAGCAGCCGGGTGGCGGCGGCCAGGGCCTGGCGGTCGTACGGGATCCGCAGGCCGGTCGCCGCCGACAAATCGTCGCTGTGCACGACGAGTTCGACACAGCGGGTGACGAGAAAGTCGGACAGCCGCATCGCACCGGGCCGGGCGGCCACCACCCGGTCGTCCCGTTCCGGCGGGAGGACACGGGCCAGTTCGTCGGCGGTGCGCTCCAGCAGTTCCACGGGGTCATGGGCGTCGGCGAGGGCGCGGGTGCGGTCGTCCACGGAGGCGGCGAGGGGGCCGCCGGCGAACGGCCAGTCCACGAGGGCGGCCTCCGTCCGCGGCGGGGCCGGCTGCTCAAGACTGCGCGCCACGCTGCCGACCGCCATGGACAGATGCGCCACCAGCTCCCGCACCGTCCAGTCGCCGAGCCGGGTCGGCAGCGCCAACTGCTCGGGCGCAAGACCGCGTACGGCGTTCCGGAGATGATCGAGCTGGGCCGCGACGGCGGCACGGGTCTTCTGGGCGTCGTACTGGCGGGCGCGCGGCTTCCGGGCGGCAGGAGGCATGACGATCAGCTTAGGCGGCACGTCTGACAACGGGCCGGGGATTGGGGACAACAGGCCGGGGTTCGGGTGCAGGGACCGGGATTCCGACGCAGAGACCAGACCGGGGTTCCGGTGCGGGGACCGCCCCGCACGGTCCCCGCCCGGCCCCGGCCGTTCTCGCGCAAGCGCCCGGCCTCCGCAGTTCTCGCTCAAGCGGCGGGGCCCCTCAGCCCGCGGGCGTCTCCGCCGGCGCCGCGGCGTCGAAGAGCTCGCCGTTGGCCGGCACGCCGATCCCCCGCCAGGTGAAGGGAACACCCGTGGCGGTCTCCGGGTCCTCGCCGTCCATGAGCTGGAAGTGGACGTGCGGCTCCGAGCTGTTGCCGGAGTCGCCGCACTGGCCGAGCGGCTGCCCGGCCCGTACCCGGTCGCCGGTGCGGACGGTGAGCGAGCCGCGCCGGACATGGGCGTAGAGCGCGTACGTGCCGTCGCCCAGGTCGAGGATCACGTGGTTGCCGACGACCCGGCGGGCGCCCCCCAGCACACGGACCGGCCCCTCGACGGCGAGCATGTAGACCGCCGCGGGCCACGAGGTGCGGCTGAGGTGGTCGCGCTGACGGTCGTCGGTCCGTACGACGGTGGCATCGGCGACGGCGAGCAGGGGCGCGCCGAACGCCGGGAAGTCTTCGTTGCGGCGGACCAGGGGCCACCAGCCGAAACCGGGGCGGGCGCCGGGCTCGGGTTCCGCCACGATGTCGATGGCGTAGGCCTGCCCGTATGCCCGGGTGCCGTGGCTGGGGACCTTGTCGGCGGGGCTGTTGAGGGCCTTCCAGCGGCCGGTGACCGGCGCGGCGACCTCCACCGCCTCGCGGGCGGCGCCTGCCGACCTCTTTGCCGCCGCGCGGGCCGCCCGGTGGTTCACGCCGAAGGCGAGCACCACCCAGAGGCCCAACGGGACCCAGCCACACCAGTACGGAAGGTCGACGAAGAAGCTCGCCACGACCACCGCGAAGAAGGCGAACAAGCAGAGGCGAGCGGCCTGTTCGGAGAGATTCCGCATGGATATGGACTTCATTCCTGTCCCCCTGAAATCGGCCGGGCGTCAGCGCCCGGCGGCGGTCAGCATCACGAGCAGCGGTACGACGCACTGGGCCGGTACCTCGTAGCGGCCACGGGCGGCCGTGTGCAGCCAGCCGGCGGCGGTGAGCTGCCGGAGATGGTGGTAGATCTGGCCGGTCGTGCCCGTGCCGTCCAGCTCGGTGAGTTCGGCGGCGGTGCAGCGGCCGCGGAGGATCTCGCGCAGCAGCCGCAGCCGTACGGGCTGGCCGAGCGCCGCGAACGACTCGGCGGCGTCCGCCCAGTCGGCGTCCAGCACGGTGTCGGTGTCCAGGCCGTACTGCCACTCGTAGCGCTGTCCGGCCGGGATCCGTACGGCGCCGGTGAAGAGCACTCCGCCGTTGTGGGCGCCCAGCTCGGCGAGCTGAGCCTGGAGACCGTGCAGGGCCCACAGGTCGTCGTCGGGCTCGCGCTCCGGCGAGTGGGCGGCCAGGCCGGCGGACCGCTCCAGGGCGCCGAGCCGTCGTTCCAGCTCGGCCACCCGCTGTTCGAGATCCATGGTGAGAGATTACGTAATTACGTAATTCCTCGCAACGGCTTACCAGGAGGCGGGTGCGGATCTCCCGGAAACGGACGGACAGCCGAAACGGCCCGCCGGATGTACTGGCGGGCCGTTTCGGCTCAGGCTTCCCGGGCCGCTGCCCGGAGGGGTGACTACGCGATCAGGTGCGGGATCGTCGCCTCGTGCGCGTCCTTCAGCTCGCTCAGCGGGAGGCTGAACTGCCCCTGAACGTCGATCTCGTCGCCGTCGATCACACCGATCCGGGTGGCCGGCAGCCCTCGCGCACCGCACATGTCGGTGAAGCGGAGCTCCTCGCTGCGCGGAACGGCGACGACCGCCCGGCCCGCCGACTCGGAGAAGAGCAGCACGAAGGGGTCGAGACCGTCGGGAACGACGACGCGGGCACCCTTGCCGCCACGCAGGCAGGACTCCACCAGGGCCTGGATCAGACCACCGTCGGAGAGGTCGTGCGCGGCGTCGATCATGCCGTCACGGGAGGCGGAGATCAGCACATCGGCCAGCAGCCGCTCGCGCTCCAGGTCCACCTTCGGCGGCAGACCACCGAGGTGATCGTGCACGACCTGCGACCACGCCGAGCCGCCCAGCTCCTCGCGGGTGTCACCCAGGAGGTAGATCAGCTGGCCCTCGTCCGCGAACGCGATCGGGGTGCGGCGGTTCACATCGTCGATGACGCCGAGCACCGCGACGACCGGCGTCGGGTGGATCGCCGTCTCGCCCGTCTGGTTGTAGAGCGAGACATTGCCGCCGGTCACGGGCGTACCAAGGGTCTGGCAGGCGTCGGCGAGACCACGGGTGGCCTCGGCGAACTGCCACATGACCGCCGGGTCCTCGGGCGAACCGAAGTTCAGGCAGTCGGAGACCGCCAGTGGCTTGGCACCGGACGCGGCGACATTGCGGTACGCCTCGGCCAGCGCCAGCTGCGCGCCCGTGTACGGGTCGAGCTTGGCGTAGCGCCCGTTGCCGTCCGTGGCGAGCGCGACACCGAGGTTGCTGTCCGCGTCGATCCGGACCATGCCGGCGTCCTCCGGCTGCGCGAGGACGGTGTTGCCCTGCACGAACCGGTCGTACTGGTCGGTGATCCACGCCTTGGAGGCCTGGTTGGGCGAGGCCACCAGCTTCAGGACCTGCGCACGCAGCTCGTCCGCGTTCGCCGGGCGGGCCAGCTTGGCCGCGTCGTCGGCCTGGAGGGCGTCCTGCCAGTCGGGGCGGGCGTACGGGCGCTCGTAGACCGGGCCCTCGTGGGCGACGGTGCGCGGCGGCACGTCCACGATCTGCTCGCCGTGCCAGAAGATCTCCAGCTGCGAGCCGTCCGTCACCTCACCGATGACGGTGGCGATGACGTCCCACTTCTCGCAGATCTCCAGGAAGCGGTCGACCTTCCCGGGCTCGACGATCGCGCACATGCGCTCCTGCGACTCGCTCATGAGGATTTCCTCGGGCGAGAGGGAGGAGTCGCGCAGCGGCACGGTGTCCAGCTCGACGCGCATACCGCCGGAACCGGCCGAGGCCAGCTCGCTGGTGGCGCAGGACAGCCCGGCGCCGCCGAGGTCCTGGATGCCGTCGACCAGGTCTTCCCTGAAGATCTCCAGGGTGCACTCGATGAGGAGCTTCTCCTGGAAGGGGTCACCGACCTGGACGGCGGGGCGCTTGGTGGGCTTGGAGTCGTCGAAGGTCTCCGAGGCCAGCACGGAGACGCCGCCGATGCCGTCGCCGCCGGTGCGGGCGCCGTAGAGGATGACCTTGTTGCCGGCGCCGGACGCCTTGGCGAGGTGGATGTCCTCGTGCTTCATGACGCCGATGCAGCCGGCGTTGACCAGCGGGTTGCCCTGGTAGCAGGCGTCGAAGACGACCTCGCCACCGATGTTGGGCAGGCCCAGGCAGTTGCCGTAGCCGCCGATTCCGGCCACCACGCCCGGCAGGACGCGCTTGGTGTCGGGGTGGTCGGCGGCGCCGAAGCGCAGCGGGTCGACGACGGCGACGGGGCGGGCACCCATGGCGAGGATGTCGCGGACGATGCCGCCGACGCCGGTGGCCGCGCCCTGGTAGGGCTCGATGTACGAGGGGTGGTTGTGGGACTCCACCTTGAAGGTGACGGCGTAGCCCTGGCCGACGTCGACGACACCGGCGTTCTCGCCGATGCCGACGAGCAGCGCGTCGTTCTCGGGGGCCTTCTCGCCGAACTGCTTCAGATGGACCTTGCTGCTCTTGTAGGAGCAGTGCTCGGACCACATGACCGAATACATGGCGAGTTCGGCGCCGGTGGGACGGCGGCCGAGAATCTCACGGATGCGCTGGTACTCGTCCTGCTTCAGGCCGAGTTCGGCCCACGGCTGGTCGGTGTCCGGCGTCTCGGCTGCGTGCTTGACGGTGTCGAGAGTCATGCCGCGCACCTTTCACTCGCTTCTCCGCCCGCGCGGCGCAGAGGTGCGGCATTCGTCTTCGGCTGCGGCCCGGCGGCCGCGCGTGCGTCGCTCATGCGTTGACCAGCTTCTTCAGGATCGAGGTGAAGAATCCGAGGCCGTCGGTACGGCCCGTACCGATCAGCGGCTCCACGGCGTGCTCGGGATGCGGCATGAGGCCGACGACATTGCCCGCCTCATTGGTGATGCCGGCGATATCGCGGAGCGAGCCGTTGGGGTTGCCGTCCAGGTAGCGGAAGGCGACCCGGCCCTCGGCCTCCAGCATGTCGAGCGTGCGCTCGTCGGCGACATACCGGCCGTCGATGTTCTTCAGCGGGATGCTGATCTCCTGACCGGACGCATAGTCCGACGTCCAGGAGGTCTCCGCGTTCTCCACCCGCAGCTTCTGGTCGCGGCAGATGAAGTGCAGATGGTTGTTGCGCAGCATCGCGCCGGGCAGCAGGTGGGACTCGGTGAGCACCTGAAAGCCGTTGCAGATGCCGAGGACCGGCATACCGGCCCTGGCCTGCTCGATCACGGTCTCCATCACCGGCGAGAACCGGGAAATGGCCCCGGCCCGCAGATAGTCGCCGTAGGAGAAACCGCCGGGCAGCACCACGGCGTCGACCTGCTTGAGGTCCTTGTCGCGGTGCCACAGCGGCACCGCTTCGGCTCCGGCGACCCGGACCGCGCGCTGGGTGTCGCGGTCGTCGAGCGTGCCGGGGAAGGTCACAACTCCGATCCGCGAGGTCATGAGTCGACCCGCACGGTGAAGTCTTCGATGACGGTATTGGCGAGGAAGGTCTCGGCCATCTCTTGGATGCGAGCGAGGGCGGCGTCGTCGACCGGACCCTCCACCTCAAGTTCGAAACGCTTGCCCTGACGGACGTCGGCGATCCCCTCGAAGCCCAGGCGTGGCAGTGCGCGCTGCACCGCCTGCCCCTGCGGGTCGAGGATCTCCGGCTTGAGCATGACGTCGACTACGACGCGTGCCACTGGCACTCCCGGTGGTGTGGTGCGTAAGGCGGTGTCAACACAGTACCGTGTTCGAAAATCTACGCGCATAGATATCCAGGGGGGCCGATCACGGGACGGTATCGGCAGGAGTGCAGCTCAGGAAAAATTCTCGAAAAGATCCGGGGTCCGGATTGCGGGAAGACACGCTGACGAAATTAACTGGGCTTCACAATGCAATGCCCATCGCTGTACAAATGAAAAAGCATTGATCCCAATCAGCCGGATCCGGAGCATCACCCCATGTCAACAAGGGGTTGCTCCCCGAAAGGACCGATATCCGTGGCGCAGCGCGTAGTAGTAACGCTCTCCGATGACATCGACGGAGGAGAAGCCGCAGAGACGGTCACCTTCGGATTGGACGGGAAGTCGTACGAGATCGACCTCAATCCAGCCAATGCGAAGAAACTGCGCGGCGCCCTCGCTCCGTTCGTCGAGGCCGGCCGCAAGCGGGCCAAGTCCGGCAAGGCCTACCACCGGACCGCGGTGAACCCCGACCCCGCGGCCGTCCGTGCCTGGGCCCGCTCCAACCAGATGGACGTCCCCCCGCGCGGCCGGATCCCCAAGAAGGTCTACGAAGCCTTCAACGCCGCCAATCACTAACCGACTTACCGGCGTCCCCCGGCCCGGGCACAGCCGACTTGCACAGCACCCCTACTGATCAGCTAGAGTCTGGAGCACGCCGAGGGGCGAGGCCGAAAGGCCGGACCTCACGGAGTCACGCGGGTGTAGCTCAGTAGTAGAGCGCCCTCTTTCCAAGAGGGAGGCGCAGTGTGCAATCCCTGTCACCCGCTCTGACAGCTCGACCGGTCATTGGATCAGGTACAGTAGCTGTCGCGCCGCTCGGTGAAAGCCGAGTGGATGCCTGCGGACGTAGCTCAGTTGGTAGAGCGCAACCTTGCCAAGGTTGAGGTCGCGAGTTCGAGCCTCGTCGTCCGCTCAGAAAGAGAAGGCCCCGGTCATTGCGACCGGGGCCTTCTTCATTTTCCGCGACGCCACTCCGGATCCTCCTGCCTCTCCCCTCCCTTCCCTTCCGGCGTTGGCAACTGACATTTGTCATCGGCTGCGATGACAGTCCGCACTGCCCGGAACCTTGATCCGCCGAAACGCTGGACTCATGAACATCGGGGAGAAAACCATCGCGGATGCCGGCCGCGGCGTCGCCGGGAGCAGCGGCTCCGGCATCGGTGTGATCGAAGTCACCGAACTCCGCAGGCGCTACGGCGCCGCCGGGCGACGCGCCGAAGAGGGGCAGGAGCGAGGCGGGCGCGGGGGCAGGCGCGGTGAGCGCGGAGCGCGGAGCCGGCCCGGCGCGCGGGAGAGCTATGAGGCCGTGCGCGGTATCGACTTCTCCGTCGACCGGGGCGAGCTGTTCGCGCTGCTGGGGACCAATGGCGCGGGCAAGACCTCCACTCTCGAACTGCTGGAGGGTCTGGCCGCGCCCACCGCCGGGCGGGTCCGGGTCCTCGGCCATGATCCATTCCGTGAGCGGGGCAGGGTGCGGCCCCGTATCGGAGTCATGCTCCAGGAGGGCGGCTTTCCCTCCGAGCTGACGCCCGCGGAGACCCTGCGGATGTGGGCGGGGTGCACCACCGGGGCGCGCCCGGTCGATGAAGCCCTCGCCCTCGTGAGGCTGGACCGGCGCAGGGATGTCCGGGTCAAGCAGCTGTCCGGGGGTGAGCGTCGGCGGCTGGACCTCGCCCTCGCGCTGCTGGGGCGGCCCGAGGTGCTGTTCCTGGACGAGCCGACGACGGGGCTGGACACCGAAGCGCGCCGGGCCACCTGGGAGTTGGTCCGCGAGCTGCGGGACTCCGGGACCACGATCGTGCTGACCACGCACTACCTCGAAGAAGCAGAGGAGCTGGCGGACCGGCTGGCGATCTTGCACAACGGGCGGATAGCAGCAGCGGGACATGTCGCGGATGTGGTCGCCGCGCATCCCTCGCACCTCTCCTTCGAGCTGCCCGACGGATTCCATCTCGGCGATCTTCCGCCGCTGGGGGAACTGGGCGTCATCGGCCATGAGACGCGCGGGCGCACGATCCGGCTGCGGACGGACGAACTACAGCGGACCGCGACCGGAGTGCTGCTCTGGGCGCAGGACAAGGGGATAACGCTGCGCGGCCTGGACGTCAGATCCGCGTCCCTGGAAGAGGCATTTCTGCACATCGCAAAGGGGCTGGAGAACACATGAGTGCAAGTACGAGCCAAGCTGTCAGCAATGAGCGGCCGAAAATTCCCGTGGAAACGCGCACTGTGGGCCGTCTACTCTCCCTGGGGCGAGCCGAGTTGACGCTTCTCGGCCGCAACAAGACCGCGCTGTACACGTCGCTGATCATCCCGATTGTCATGGCGTTCGCCATGCAGCGGGCGGTCAGCTCGATGAACCTGGCCGGCAGGGGACTGTCGCTCGGAACGGTGCTGTTGCCCGGCACTCTCGGCTGCGTTCTGGTCTTTTCCGTCTACTCCAACCTCACCGCCGCCTATGTCGCCCGGCGCGAGGAACTCGTGCTCAAACGGCTGCGCACCGGAGAGCTGCGGGATCTGGAAATACTGACCGGCACCGCGCTCCCCTCGGTACTGCTGGGGCTGGCCCAGTGCGCGCTCCTCGTCGTCGTCGGCAGTCCGGCGCTGGGCACCGGTCTGCCCACCGCGCCGCATCTCCTGATCCCCGGAATGCTGCTGGGCATGGTCGTGGTGATCGGGCTCGCCGCGGCATCCTCGGCCTTCGCGAAGTCGGCCGAGTCCGCTCAGCTGACCGTGCTGCCCTTCATGCTGGTGTCGCTGGCCGGGTCCGGGATGATGGTTCCGCTGGACGTCCTTCCGAAGAACGTCGCCGCGTTCCTCGAAATCCTCCCGCTGTCGCCCGCGATGGAGCTGATACGGGCCGGCTGGACCGGAGGCGGGGGCGTCAAGCAGACGCTGGGGCAGCTGATTACCGGCTTGGCCTGGAGCGGGCTCGCGCTGTTTGCTGTGCAGCGATGGTTCCGGTGGGAGCCGCGGCGCTAGCAACGCAGGGCTATCGGCACGACGGGGGCGAGCAGCGCATGATCGGACGGCTACGGGCGGCCTGGCAGCGGCGGGGCCAGGTGGGCATGGTCGACGCGTACTTCCGCTGGACTCTGTACGTCCTCCCCTGGCTTCCCGTGTTCGGTGGGGTGGCGCCCGTTATGGGCAACACAGGGGGGAGGCCGTTGCCGGTCGCTCTGGCCACTGTCGCCGTTGTTCTGAATGTGGTGCAGGGCGTACTGGCCGTACCGCTGTTGAACCGGGCTCTGGACCATTATCTGAAGCTGGGGGCGACACCGCGTGGCCTGCTGGTCGTCTCGGGTGTGCTGACCCTCGCCGCCGAAACCGCGCTGTTCGCGCTGGTCGTGGTCAAGGGGATGGCCGACAAGGAGAGCCTGGGCGCGCTGGCCTTGGCGATAGCCGCGGCCCTCACACCGTTCTTCATGGCGCACAGCCTGGTGGTGTCCAAACGGAGTTTTCTGGGGACGCTGGCCGGCGCCGTGGCGGGGCTCCTGCTGCTCGCCCTGCTCACGGGTTTCTGGCTGGGTTCGCTGGTGCTGGCGACCATGGTGGTCTTCGCCGGTGTGTGGAGCCTCGGGATAGCGCGGCCCACGGGCTGGCTGCTCGGTGTGATCCGGAAGCTGGATGCGGCGCGCAGCATCGAGACACGGCTCGCGGTGGCCGAGGAACGGCTGCGGTTCGGCCGCGATCTGCACGATGTCATGGGCCGGAATCTGGCGGTGATCGCCCTGAAGAGCGAGCTGGCGGTCCAGCTGGCCCGGCGGGAGCGGCCGGAGGCCGCGGAGCAGATGGTGGAGGTGCAGCGGATCGCCCAGGAGTCCCAGCGGGAGGTACGGGAGGTGGTGCGTGGTTACCGGAGGGCCGACCTACAGGCGGAGTTGGCCGGGGCCCGCTCCATCCTGCGGGCGGCCGGGGTGGACTGCCGTATCGAGGGCGAGGAGGAGACGCAGCTGCCGCCCGAGGTGGAGTCGGCGCTCGGCTGGGTCGTACGCGAAGGCACCACGAACGTCCTGCGGCATGCCGCCGAGGTGCGGCGCTGTGCGGTGCGGACACGGATCGATGGGCACCGCTCGGTGCTCGTGATGACCATGGAGAACGACGGCGTCACCCACCCGTCGCCCGCCGCCGGCACCGGCTCGCTCCCCGGAAGCGGCCTCAAGGGACTGCGGGAACGGCTCCACCCCCTGGGCGGCACCCTGTCCTCGGGCCCGGTCCTGAACGGTTCCTACCGTCTGACCGTCGAACTCCCCATGGGAGCGGCGACGGGGTCGGGGCCAGGGAGTGAGTAGGGGCGAGGGGGTAATCGGCTCGGTGCAGGGGTTCGCGGTGGCTGGAGAGGTGGGTGGCGGGTGAGCGACGGGGTGCAGGGCGGCATGATCCGGGTGTTGCTCGCGGATGACGAGCATCTGATCCGGGGAGCGCTGGCGGCGTTGTTGTCGCTGGAGGACGATCTGCTGGTGGTGGCCGAGGCGGCATCGGGGCCGGAGGCGCGGGCGATGGCCCGGGCGCACGGACCGGATGTGGCGGTGCTGGATCTACAGATGCCGGGGGCGGACGGTGTGGCGGTGGCCACATCGTTGCGGGGCGAGGTGCCGGGGTGCCAGTCCATGATCGTGACGAGTCATGGGCGGCCGGGGCATCTGAAGCGGGCGCTGGAGGCCGGGGTACGGGGGTTTGTGCCGAAGACGGTGTCGGCGCAGCGGCTGGCGGAGATCATACGTACGGTCCATGCCGGAAACCGTTATGTGGACACGGAGTTGGCGGCGGACGCCATCAGCGCCGGGGAGTCGCCGCTGACGGTCCGGGAGGCGGAGGTGCTGGAATGCGCCGAGGACGGGGCGCCGGTCACGGAGATCGCGGAGCGGGCGTCACTGTCGCCGGGGACGGTACGGAACTACCTCTCGTCGGCGACCGCGAAGCTGGGCGCGGAGAACCGTCACGCCGCGGCGCGCCTCGCCCGCGAGCGAGGTTGGCTATAGTGGTGCCCGCACCGCGCCGCGGCGACTGATTTCAGAAGCTGTGCACGGAGCATGCGGACGTAGCTCAGTTGGTAGAGCGCAACCTTGCCAAGGTTGAGGTCGCGAGTTCGAGCCTCGTCGTCCGCTCAGAAAGAGAAGGCCCCGGTCGGGAGTGATGCCGACCGGGGCCTTTTCGTGTGCGGGGGCGCCGCGCCGGGGCGCCCGGCCCGGAGGCCGGTGCTCCGGCCCGGGTGCGCACCCGGGCCGGAGGAGGGGTCACGACCAGCGCAGGCCCGTGAGGCGCTCGTAGGCCTCGACGTACTTGGCGCGAGTGCTCTCGACGATCTCGTGCGGGAGGGCGGGCGGCGGCAGCTCGCCCGTACGGTCCCAGTCCGCGGCCGGGGAGGTCAGCCAGTCGCGGACGAATTGCTTGTCGAAGGACGGCTGGGCGCGGCCCGGCTGCCACAGGTCGGCGGGCCAGAAGCGCGAGGAGTCGGGCGTCAGGACCTCGTCGGCCAGGGTCAGCTGCTCACCGTCGAAGCCGAACTCGAACTTGGTGTCCGCCAGGATGACGCCGCGCTCGCGGGCGATGTCGCGGGCCCGGCCGTAGACGGCGAGGGTCGTCTGCCGCAGTTGGGCGGCGACCTCGGGGCCGACCTGGTGGGCAACCTCCTCGTAGGAGACGTTCTCGTCGTGGTCGCCGACGGCGGCCTTGGTGGCCGGGGTGAAGATCGGCGCGGGGAGCTCGGAGCCGTCGACCAGGCCTTCGGGGAGGGCCAGCCCGCAGACCGTACGGGTCTGCCGGTATTCGGCGAGGCCGGAGCCGGTGAGGTAACCGCGGGCCACACACTCGACGGGGACCATCCGCAGCGACTTGCAGACCAGGGTGCGGCCCGCCCAGTCGGCGGGGGCGCCGGCCGGGACATCCGTGGAGATGACGTGGTGCGGGACCAGGTCGGTGAGCTGCTCGAACCACCACAGGGACAGCTGGGTGAGGATGCGGCCCTTTTCGGGAATCTCGGTGGGCAGCACCCAGTCGTAGACGGAGGTGCGGTCGCTGGCGACCATGATCAGATCGCCGGCGGCGTTCTGGTAGAGGTCGCGCACCTTGCCGGTGTGCAGGTGGGTGAGCCCGGGAACCTCCACCGGCTCAGGCATTTCTACAAAACCGGGCACGCTTCCTCCGCGTAGGTTGATCCAGGAGTCGTCTCGATTCTCCCTTACGCGGGCCGGTGGTGACGGACGGGGGCCGGGTGCACCGCTGGAGGCGTGCGTCAGGCGGTGGGCCGGGTGCCCCGGAGGGCGATCAGCACGAGGGTGGCCGCGGCCCCAACTACGCGCTGACCCCGCACGTCTGGCTGACGAGCGGCGCGGCGGTTACGGAACGGACCGGCGAGTGCGACGCGGCGGTTACGGGCGGACGGGCGCCGCGCACCGGTTACGTACAGACGGGCGGGGCGACCAAGAGCAGACGGCCGGCCTCAGTCGCGTTTGCAGATGCGGTCGAGGAGGTTGGCGGTGGCGCGTTGGACGCGTTCGTCGACATGGCCGGGGCGGTCGAGGGCGGGGGACCAGGCGAAGGTGCCGGAGGCGAAGACCCAGGCGCCGCTGGGGGCGCGGTAGAGGGAGGTCTCCTGATGGCGGCGGGCGCCTTCGCTGTCGCGGTAGGGGGAGTGGGCGAGCAGGATGCGTTCGGTGTGCTCGGGGAGGTTGGTGCGCGGGAAGTAGCGGTCGGCCTCGCCGGCGACCAGGCCGGGGAGCTCGTCGCCTTCGTGGGCACCGGTGGCGTCCCACAGCCAGTGCTCGCCGTTGCGGACGACCAAGGGGGCCGGTTCGGGGACCCGGCCGGCGTACTGGATGCCCATCAGCCGTTGTTCGGGGTTGCCCAGCTCCCGCCAGAGCGCGGGGCGCCCAGGGCCCTGGCGCTTACGGCAGTGCAGCAGGGACTCCGCGCCCGAGGGGGTCGGGGAGAGTTCGACCTGCCAGTACATGGTGTTGGCGGAGAGGAAGACGAGGGAAGTGCCGTTGTCGCGGGCGTGCTCGACCGTACGGCGCATGGGCACCGACCAGTACTCGTCGTGGCCGGGGAAGACCAGGCCGCGGTAGCGGGACGGGTCGACGCGGCCGGCGTGCAGATCGCGGGCGTCGGCATAGGCGAGGTCGTAGCCGTAGCGCTCGGCCCAGCGGATGAAGTCGTAGGCATGGCCGACATGGAGGGGCAGTCCCGCGCCGGCGTAGGGGCGGTCGAAGGAGACGGTGGTGGCGGCGTCCCCTTCGCCGAGCAGGGCGCCCTTTTCGTCCCAGGCGTGGTAGAGGCTGGCGCCGGTCCGGCCGTCCTCCGGGTAGAGGTTGTAGGCCTGCCAGGTGATGTCCGGCAGCAGCAGGAGGAGGTCGGCGGGCTGGTTGTCGCGGACCGTGAAGGGGATGTGGGAGCGGTAGCGGCCGTCGGCGGTGGTGAGCACGGCGACATACGCCCCGAGCTGCCAGTACGTGGGGACCTGGAGGCGCCAGGACAGCCACCAGTGGTGGCAGGAGGCCGTGCGGTCGGCCGTCAGCGGGGGCGGCTGGACGATGCCGGCCAGCCGGGGGCTGTTGGTGATCTTGGAGGCGCCGGCGCCCGCGTAATGGCCGATGCGGTAGATGTCGATGTTGAACGGCTGGGGCGGATCGACCGAGACACGGAAGTCGATGGCCTCGCCGGGCGCCACCGCGCCCGGGCCGGCGAAGCCCTTGATCTGGCGGTGCACGTCATCGGCGGTACGCGGGCCGTTGTGCTTGCTGGGGGCGGGCACCCGCAGATCGCCCTGGGCGACGGCGGGGTCGACGTACCAGGGAATGATGCGGCCGGAGTCGAAGTAGTTCTCGCTGCCGCGCAGCCAGGGCAGCGGGCCCTGCCCGAACGGGTCCGTGACCGCGTGGGCGAGCGCGCCCGACTCCCAGCGCCTGATCTGATCCGTCGCCACCTTCCACTCCCCTCCCGCATCCCCGTTCGGCCGCGGCCGATCGGGCCGGTGCTGCGCCCGGTCGGGCTAACCCGGCCGGCCATTCCCCAGCACATCACATTACGCACTCACTTCGTCACCCTTCGTCGTGAATTTAGAGGGCGCCACCCCCGAAATGCGAACTGGAAGGGAACATTCAGCCGGTGGTGCGGGAGGTCCGGGGCGTCCGCCCCGGCCCCCGCTCGGCGGATAAGTGCGGCTTACCGGTCATACCAGCCGGACCGGCTTCTCGGGGCGTACGCCCACCGTTGTCAGCCATCCGCGGAGCGGCTCCGCGTCGCCGTCGTCGACCAGGCTGAGCACCGGACGGCCGAGGTCGGCCCGGCGGGCGCCGTCGACCAGCAACGCCGGGCCGTCGAGCCAGTCCAGGCCGGGGGCGGCACCGGCGGTGTCGACGGCGGCACAGCAGACCATGGCGGTGACGTGGTCGGCGAGGAGTTCACGGCCCGTACGGGGCGGTTGCAGCGGGAACAGCGGCAGACCGCCCTCGGCCACCATGCCGTCGCCCCAGGCCACGCCGACGGTGGCGTCCTGCGCCGAGCCGCCGCGGGCGGCCTGCCGGGCGGCCTCCTCGCGTTCCTCGCGCTCGACCTCCGCGCCCAGCCGGGCGGCGACCAGATCGCCCGCCCGCTCGTCCTGGGCGAGCCGGTCGATGACGCGGGCCAGCGTCGGGCCCGGGGCCGGTGCGGCCGGCCGGTCGTCGGGCCGGCCGGCCGAGGGCGCGCCACCGGGCCGGCCGCCGGCGGGGTGGTGGTGGTCCACAGGCGACCGGTCTGCGGGTGTACGGGGGGAGGAGCGGGCGTACGAGAGGTGCGGGGCGGAGGCGGGGTCCGGGGCGGGGGCCGCCGGCGTCGGCGGGGCCGCCGGGAGCGCGGTCGCCGGGAGCGCGGTCGCCGGGAGGTTGTCGAGGACGCGGTGGAGGCGGGCGGCCTCCAGGCGCCATTTCCGGTCCACGACCTCTTCCGGGTACTGGCCCCAGGCGACCGGCGACCAGTCGGGGCCCGGCTCGGCCGGGCCGCCGTGGAAGAGGCGGGCGGCCAGCAGGGAGGCGGCGCGGTCGATGGCGCCGGGCTCCTCCAGGAGGTCACAGGCGGGGCGCTCGCCGAGGCGGGAGGCGAAGCCGTTGGCGAGGCGGTCGCGGCGGGAGAGTTCGGTGAGCGCGGAGACCACTCCGGCGTCCAGCCGGGACGGCCAGCGGCCCATCCGCCAGGCGGGCAGCGCGACCCGGGTCAGCAGCCGGTCCCAGCCCGCGTAGGCGAGGCCGACCTGCTCCTGGGCGACGATCCGCAGGCCGTAGTCGACGGTCTGGGCACGCTCGGAGGCGGCGGCCGCCACGGCACGTTCCATGATCGTGGCGTGTTCGCGGCCGGCCCGCAGCAGCAGTCGGGCGACCCGGCCGACGAAGCGGAGCGGGAGTGCGCGCAACGGGCCCCGGGCGCGGGCCGCGACGGCGACGGCGGCATCCAGGCCGCGGATGAAGCGGCGGGCGGCGGCTATGTCGGGGTGGGCGGACGGGCCGGTGCCGGCGACGACGGGGGCCAGCAGGGCGCGCAGCTCGGCGACCCGCATCCACCACAGGAAGGGGGAGCCGATGACCAGGACCGGCGCCTCGGGCGTGCGGCGTGCTGCACCGCGGGCCGCTGCCGTGCCGCGGCGCGGCGGGCCGTGGGCGCGGTGCGTGCGGTCCTCCAGCCAGCTGTCGCAGTCCGGGGTGAGCGCTATGGCCGAGGGCGCGGGGACATCGAGGCGGTCGGCGAGATCGCGGACGAGGCGGTAGAGATCGGGGGCCGACTTCTCGGAGATCGGCACGGACGGGCTGAGCGCGGGTCTGGCGCGCGCGACGACGAGGGCGACCAGCGCGGCCAGGAGCAAGCTGAGCACCGCGAGAGAGCCGGCGATCCAGCGGGCGAGGTCCCAGCCGGTACCCGCGCCGAGATGGCCGCTCGCCCGGCCGGCGAACAGCACCACGGCCACGGCCGCCGGCAGCAGTGCGACGGCCAGTGCGGTGCTGCGGATACGCAGCACGGCGAGGGCGCGGGCACGCGCCGCCAGGACGCCTGTTTCCGGACTTGCCACGAGCCTGTACACCCCCTGCTGTCCTGATGGAGCCGGACGGAGAGAACACGGGACGGACGTACGAGAAGTGCGCGGTGTGCGGAGCGAGGGCGCTCCACCACCACTGTGGCACCGGCCACTGACATCGCAATGCCGGTGAGCCACTTGCCGGACGCCGCCGTGGCAACCGTGCCGGGTTCCGGCCCGGCGGCCACAGGACGCTTGCGCGGCACCCTAGTTGGGGGTGCGGGCCTCGTCAGCCGTATACCTGGTGCGGTCACTCGATGGAATGGCTTTGGGGAAAGCCGGGAACTTGTGGCGGGCAGGCGTGGGCGGTGGACGCCTCGGCCCGGTCTGCACCGGAAGGACAGGGGAATATGTCACCGTATGTGGCATATGCCCCTGGAGAGATGTCACAGACCGGAGCGGTCGCGCCGTGCGCGTCCGCACGTGCTGCGCGCGACGGGCCCTGTCCGGCGGAGGAGCAGGGCCCGACAGGTCCTACGCGCCCTGCTCCTCCGCCGCCGCGTCCGCGACCTTGGCGGCGATGTCGGTGCGGTGCTGCGAGCCGTCCAGCGAGATCCGGCCGACGGCGCGGTAGGCGCGCTGCCGGGCGGTGGTGAGGTCGGAGCCGGTGGCGGTGACGGACAGCACCCGGCCGCCCGCGCTGAGCACCGCGCCGGCCGCGTCGCGCTGGGTACCGGCGTGCAGGACGTACGCCTTGGGGCCGTCCTCCTCCGCGACGTCGGCGAGCCCGTCGATCGGGTCACCGGTGCGCGGGGTGTCCGGGTAGTTGTGGGAGGCGATGACGACGGTGACCGCCGCGCCGTCGCTCCAGCGCAGCGGCGGGAGGGCGGCGAGCGTGCCGGTGGCCGCGGCGAGCAGCAGTCCGGCGAGCGGGGTCTTGAGGCGGGCCAGCACGACCTGGGTCTCCGGGTCGCCGAAGCGCGCGTTGAACTCGATCACGCGCACCCCGCGGGAGGTGATCGCCAGGCCCGCGTAGAGCAGCCCGGAGAAGGGGGTGCCGCGGCGGCGCAGCTCGTCGACGGTGGGCTGGAGGACGGTGTCCATCACCTCGTCGACCAGCTTGGGGTCGGCCCAGGGCAGCGGGCTGTACGCACCCATGCCGCCCGTGTTGGGGCCCTGGTCGCCGTCGTAGGCGCGCTTGAAGTCCTGGGCGGGCTGGAGCGGGACGACGGTCTCGCCGTCGGTGATCGCGAAGAGGGAGACCTCGGGTCCGTCGAGGAACTCCTCGATGACCACGCGGTCGCAGGCCAGCGCGTGCGCACGGGCCTCGTCGACGTCCTCGGTGACCACGACGCCCTTGCCGGCCGCCAGGCCGTCGTCCTTGACGACGTACGGCGGGCCGAAGGCGTCGAGGGCCACGTCGACCTCGGCCGGGGTGGTGCAGACGTAGCTGCGGGCGGTGGGGACGGCCGCGGCGGCCATCACGTCCTTGGCGAAGGCCTTGGACCCCTCCAGCTGGGCGGCCTGGGCCGAGGGGCCGAAGACCGGGATGCCGCGGTCGCGCACGGCGTCCGCGACGCCCGCCACCAGCGGGGCCTCGGGTCCGACGATGACCAGATCGGCCGCCAGGCCGGCGGCGAGTTCGGCGACGGCCGTGCCGTCGAGGGCATTGACCCCGTGCAATTCGGCCACCTCGGCGATGCCGGCGTTGCCGGGAGCGCAGTGCAGCGCGGTGACGTCGGGGTCGAGGGACAGAGAGCGGCACAGGGCGTGTTCGCGGGCGCCGCCGCCGATGACGAGGACCTTCACGGTGGCAGCCTAGACGAGAGCGCCGGGCGGCCGGACGTCGGCCGGGTCCGGGCGGCGGACGGGCCCGGGGCGGCTGGAAACCGCGCGTCGCCGCGGTGGCAACTCTTTCGGGTGAGATCCCGGGTGGCCTTATATCCGATCCCGCACCACTTCCGGGCGGAAAGGGCGTGATCGTGGGGCCGACGCCAGCCGTTCGGCGGTAGGAAGGGAGCGGTGCGCAACGGCCGTCTCGTACGTCACACGTCACGCATGCACCGCACGTATCCGTGGAGAGCACAGAGAGGGAGTGCACGGGTGAGTCATCCGGAGATGCAGCCCGAGGGGCCCCCTCGGGAGGGCGGCAGCCCCACTCGGGAGAGCGGCAGCCGGGGCCGCGGCCGGAGGGATCTCGCGGGGCGGGTCTTTCCGCTCGGTGACTGGGGGGAACCGGCCGACCGCCTGGACGCGCTCTATCTCTGGACCGAGCAGGGCGCACTGCGCGCCGCCGACTGGTATCTGCGCGGGCGGCTGGCCAAGCGCCGCGGCGCGCGGGCGCTGCGGCTGGGAGTCGCGGCCGGGGTGACGGTGGGCGGGGTGCTTCCGCTGCTGGATCTGGCCGGGGTCTGGGAGGGCGGGGCGCCCTGGGGCGCTCTGTCGCTGCTGCTGGCGGCGGTGTGCGTGGGCTGCGACCGGTATTTCGGGGTGACCGCCGGCTGGATGCGGGACCTGGCGACCGCCCAGGCGATTCACCGGCGGCTGGAGGCGCTTCAGTTCGACTGGGCGGTGGAGAGCGTGCGCGAGGTGCTCGGGCCTGCCGAGGGCACGGCGGGCGAGGCCGCGGAGCGCTGTCTGGGGGTGCTGCGGCGGTTCAACGAGGACCTCGGGGAGCTGGTGCGGGCCGAGACGGCGGACTGGATGGCGGAGTTCCGGTCCGGTCCGGTGCCGCAGGGCACGCAGTCGGTGGTGCCGTGGGCGGCGGCGCGGCAGGAGGGTGCGGGGCAGCCGGGACGGTTCGCGCTGCCGCCGCCCGGTGCCCGCCCGAACATGCCGCGGCAGCGGCCGCCGGAGTCCCCGCGCTGATGCTTGGGGTGCTTCCCACGTTTTCGGCTGCGGCGCCGTGGTGGTTTCTCGCCGTTGCGCCTGCGGCGGGCCGGGTCCGCTGCGCGGGGCTGTGGGTGCGGTGACGGGCCGGTAGGGCCGGTGTGGGTGACCTCAAGCGAAGCAGTCCCCCACACCGGCCCCACCGGCCCGTCACCTCCCGTGGTGGGTGGGATGTGGGCAGTGGGTGGAAACGGTGCGTGGTGGGATCCAGGGTCAGCTGAAGACGATCATGGAGCCCTGGCCCAGGCTTCGGGTGGCGGCCGCATGCAGGCCGAGCCACACGTGCCGCTCCCTGGCGAACGGGCTGTCGTCCAGGGGCACCGCGCCCGCCCGCTCCTCCAGAGAGGTGGGGCCGGCCGGCGGCGCGGGGGCGGCCGGCGGATTGGCCGGATCGATACCGAGGGATGGCGCAACCAGTTCGAGATCGCGCAGCAGGCCGTGCGAGGAGCCCAGCGGGCCGCCGCCCTCCAGCAGTTGCTCGTTGGCGAGCGGATGCGGGAAGTCGACCGGGACGTACGCGCCCGCGTGGTCGTAGTGCCACACCAGATGGGACTGCTGCGCGGTGGCCTCGAACATCTCCAGCAACTGCTCGTAGTCGCCGCCCAGTTCGTCGACGGGCGTCACTTCCAGGTTGCACAGCCGCAGCAGGTAGGCGCGGCGCAGGAAGTGCAGGGCGTCGTAGTCGAAGCCGGCGACCGGGGCGACGTCACCGGACAGGCCGGGCATGTAGCTGAAGACCGGGACCGGTGGCAGGCCCGCTTCCGTCAGGGCCTCGTCGTAGGCGGCGATCTCTTCGGAGAACGGGTTGTCGGGGCTGTGGCACAGCACATCGACGAGGGGTACCAGCCACAGGTCACATGCCACGAGTGCGGTCTCGCTTCCGGTCGGGAACAGGGACACCGGCGCACGTACAGCTACGGGTACGGCCCATTACGGCCGATGGTCGGGACAGCGTAGTGCTAGCCGCGCGTTCCGACGAGAGCGAGGGAGTGCTCGTTGTACTCGGCGATCAACCGCTGGGCCGCGGCCAGGTCGTGCTGGAGCAGGGCGTCGGCCAGCGCGCTGTGGCCCTGCCACAGATGACCCCTGAGGTCGCCCTCCCGGCGCAGCAGCGGCACCGCGAACATCCAGGTCTGGACGCGGATCCGGTCCAGGAAGTCACTGATGTAGGCGTTGTTCACGATGCTGCTCAACTCGCGCCAGAACCGCAGGTCGTAGCCGATCAGGACGTCCAGGTCGCCGCCCCGCGCGGCCCGTTCGGCCTCGTCGGCGCGGCGCCGGATGGAGATCAGCACCTCGGCGGGGGTCTCGCGCAGCGCCCGGTCGGCGCCGCTGCGGAAGATGCCCTCGATGATCAGGGTGCGGGCCTCGACCATGGCGCGGAAGTCGTCGGCGGTGAAGGCGTGCACCTTGAAGCCGCGGTGCTGTTCGACGTCGAGCAGGCCCTGCGCGCACAGGTCGAGCAGCGCCTCGCGCACCGGGGTGGCGGAGACGCCGTACTGCTCGGCGATCTCCTTGACGGTGAAGGGGTGGCCGGACGGCAGCCGGCCTGCCAGGACCTCGTCGCGCAGGGCATCGGCGATCTGCTGGCGCAGGGTGCTGCGTCGTATGACTGAGCTTTCTCCGCCGGCGGCCATCGTGTGCGTCTCCTTCGACGTCGCTGACCGCGCAGATGGGAGCGGCCCCCGCCCACGATAGGCGAGGGCCGCTCCGGGCTGCTGCCCGAGGTTACCGTTGGTCCGTCCCGTACCACCGCCGTGACCTGCGGTTCCGCTCCCCCGGACGCGTCGCCCGGCGGGCTCAGACGGTGTGGGCGTCGGCTGCCGTCAGTGCCTCGTCGAGGGCGGCGAGGCCTTCCTTGGCCTCGGCCTCGGTGACTGTGCAGGCCGGGACGACATGCGTCCGGTTCATGTTCACGAACGGCCACAGCCCGCCGCGCTTGCAGGCCGCGGCGAATTCGGCCATCGGGGCGTTGGCCGCACCGGCGGCGTTGTAGGGGACCAGCGGCTCGCGGGTCTCCTTGTTCCTGACCAGGTCCAGCGCCCAGAAGACGCCCATGCCGCGGACCTCGCCGACGGACGGGTGGCGCTCGGCGATCTCGTGCAGCGCGGGGCCGATGACCCGCTCGCCGATCTCGGCGGCGTTCTCCACGATCCGCTCCTCGGCCATCGCGTTCATGGTGGCGACGGCGGAGGCGCAGGCCAGCGGGTGGCCGGAGTAGGTCAGACCGCCCGGGTAGGGGCGCTGGTCGAAGGTCGCGGCGATCTCGGCGCTGATCGCGACGCCGCCCAGCGGGACATAGCCGGAGTTGACGCCCTTGGCGAAGGTCAGCAGGTCGGGGGTGACACCGAAGTGGTCGGCGGCGAACCACTTGCCGGTACGGCCGAAGCCCGCCATGACCTCGTCGAGGATGAAGACGATGCCGTGGCGGTCGCAGATCCCCCGGACGCCGGCGAGGTAGCCGGCCGGCGGGACCATGATCCCGGCGGTGCCGGGGACGGTCTCCAGGATGATCGCCGCGATCGACTGCGGCCCCTCGAAGGCGATGGTCTGCTCCAGGTGCGCGAGGGCGCGCTCGCACTCCTGCTGCTCGTTCTCGGCGTGGAAGGCGGAGCGGTAGAGGAACGGGCCCCAGAAGTGCACGACACCGGCCGAGGCGGTGTCGGAGGGCCAGCGCCGCGGGTCGCCGGTCAGGTTGATCGCGGTGGCGGTGGCGCCGTGGTACGAGCGGTAGGCGGAGAGCACCTTGGCGCGGCCGGTGTGCAGCCGGGCCATCCGGACCGCGTTCTCCACGGCCTCCGCGCCGCCGTTGGTGAAGAAGATCTTGTCGAGGTCGCCGGGGGTGCGCTCGGCGACCAGCCGTGCGGCCTCGGACCGGACGTCCACGGCGAAGCCGGGCGCGATGGTGCACAGCTTCGCGGCCTGCTCCTGGATCGCCGCGACGACCTTGGGGTGCTGGTGGCCGATGTTGGTGTTGACCAGCTGCGAGGAGAAGTCGAGGTAGCGGTTGCCGTCGTAGTCCCAGAAGTACGAGCCCTCGGCGCCGGCGATCGGCAGCGGGTCGATCAGGCCCTGCGCGGACCAGGAGTGGAAGACGTGCGCGCGGTCGGCGGCCTTCACGGCGGCGCCGGCGGCCGGGTCGGCGGCAGAGGCAGCGGGATGCGTCTGGGTCACGGTCAGTACCTCGGATCGGGTCGCTCGGGTCCGCCGGGGGATGGGCGCGGCGAACGCCTTCAGCCTAGGGATCACGGTCCGCCGACCGGTACCGACACTGTGTATGGCGCTCACCACGCGCACGGACAGAATGTCTACGGGCTGTAGGAAGCTCCAGGGGGCGGGGCCGGGCCGGGGGTGTCCGGGTGACGGCGGCAGGCGGCGCGGGAGGCCCGTGCAGCGCCTGCGGCACCCGCCGTCGGACAGCGACTGCGGCCCCGCCGTCAGACGGCCGCGGGAAAGGCCGTCCGTACGGCTCGGCGCCAGTGGCCGGCTCTCAGGTCGGGGCGCAGCGCCGACAAGCCTCCGCAGTACTTGCCGAACGCGGCGGCCTGCACGCCGTACCCGTTGAGCAGCCGGTCCGCCTCGGTCAGGCGGCCGGTGGTCCTGGTCTCGACGAGGACCAGGCCCCCGTCGGCGCGGACCGTGCGGCCCGACACCAGGTCCCGGCAGTGCAGCGCCGCGTCACAGGTGATGCGGCGGCCGTCCGCGACGAGGGTGGCCCGGGTGTAGTCGGTCTCCAGCGCGCGGCCCAGGTCGGTGGGGGCGGCGATGCCGTAGGTGCGGTCCAGTACGGAGGCGAGGAAGCCGCGCGGGGCCGCGCCGAGGGCCGGGTCGCCCGGCAGCAGCGGCTGCCGGTGCTTGACCGTCTCGCCGCGCCGCCCCCTCAGCTTGATCTCGAACTGCCGCTCCCCGGTGTCCTCGTACAGCCGCTCGCGGATCGTGTAGCGCAGCCGTCGGCCCTGCCGGTGGTCATGGAACAACCGCAGGTCGGGGGTGTCGTAGTGGACGGAGCGATAGCGGAACCAGCGGCGCCCGTTGATGCACAGGGCCGCGAACGGGCCGCCCGGCCTGCGGCGGTCGGTGAGTTCGGCCGCGAAGGCGGCGAAGACCTCGACCGGGACGAGATAGCGGCGGTCGAATCGGGCGAGGAGTTCGGCCCGCGCCTGGACGTCGGCGAGCGGCACGGGGCGCGCGGCCATGGCGGCACGGGCGAGGGCGCGTACGGCGGGATTCACACGGTCTCCTTGGCGGGCAGGCAGCGGGCGGGACGGGGGGTGCGGGACCGGGGGGCGCGCTCTTCCGTTGTCGTGGGGTGCTGTCCGAGGGGCGCGTACGAGGTGTGCGTTCGCGGTGTGCGTACGGCTGCCGTGGTGGCGAGGTACGCGTACGACGTTCCGCGCCCCGGGAAAGTTCCGGGACGCGGAAACAGACATCCATCACCGTTGCGTCCCGGCCACCGGCGGCCCGAAGGGGCAACCGGAGCGCCGCCCGGAAGGCCTCCCGGACACCCCCGCCCCCTCCCGAGGCATTGACAGCATCCTGTCGAAGGGACAGGATGCTGTCATAGAGACCCAGGGACCAGCAGCCGGGCCTTCCGCCGCCGCCGACCGAGGAGCGCTCATGACCCCCCGCACCGTGCACATCGCCGCCTACGACACGCTCGCGGACTGGGAGTGCGGTCACGCCGTCGGCCACCTCCGCAGCGGCAGCTACTTCCGCCCGTCGCAGGACGCGTACGGCGTGATCACCGTCGCCGCCGCCACCGGCCGGCCGGTGACCACCATGGGCGGGCAGCGGATCGTCCCCGATCTCGCGCTCGACGCGCTGCGCCCCGAGGACAGTGCGCTGCTGATCCTCCCCGGCGCCCAACTGTGGGACGCCGGGGAGGAGTTGATGCCGTTCGCGGCCAAGGCCCGCGAGTTCCTGACGGCCGGGGTGCCGGTCGCCGCCATCTGCGGCGCGACCGCGGGACTTGCCCGGGAGGGCCTGCTGGACGACCGTCCGCACACCAGCGGCGCCGCCCCGTACCTCGCCGTGCAGCCCCACTACCGGGGCGGCGGCCACTACCGCGAGGCCGCCGCGGTGCGCGACGGTGGCCTCATCACCGCGGGGCCGACCGAGCCGGTGGCCTTCGCCCGTGAGATCTTCGCCGAACTCGACGTCATGGAGCCGTCGGTGCTGGACGCCTGGTACCGCCTGTTCGCTCACTCCGACGCCACCGCCTTCCCCCTCCTGATGACGGCGGAGGCGGCCCGCTCCGAGGCCGGGGCGGGGGCCGGAACCGTATGAGCGTGCCCCGGCCCGCCGCGCCCGGGCCTTCCGCGTCCCGGCCCGGCGAACCCCGCGTCCCCGAACTCCTCAGCCGTACCGCCCTCGCCGTCTTCCGGCTCAATGGCCAGTTCCTTTCCGTCGCGGACGGGCTCGCGGGCCCGGCCGGACTGACCGCCGCCTGGTGGCAGGTCCTGGGCGCCGTACTGCCCGAGCCGCTCCCCGTCGCCGGTATCGCCCGCGCGATGGGCATCACCCGCCAGAGCGTGCAGCGCATCGCCGACCTTCTGGTGGACCGTGGTCTGGCCGAATACCGTCCCAACCCCGCGCACCGTCGCGCCAAACTTCTGGCCCCCACCGACGAAGGCCGGACCGCCATCGCCCATATCACCCCCTTCCATGCGGAGTTCGCCGCCCGCCTGGGCGAGCAGCTGGGCGGACCGGGCGATTTCCACCGGGTCACGGCGGCGCTGGAGGAACTGTCGGCAGCGCTTGACGAGTTGTCCGGCACGGAGGCGTGAGAGGGGCACGGTCTGCCGGGCGCCGAGGAGCCCTCGATATCCTCACCCTGGAGGGAGGGGCCGGGGGCAGCCCGTGTGCGCCTGTGCTTCCTCGCCCGCAGGGCGGACTCGGGGGGAAGGGCGACGGATCGTGAAAGAGCCAGGACAGCCGAGACAGGCGGAGCAGCAGGGGTGGCCGGGGCGGGGGGAACAGCCCGGATGGCTGAGGCCGCTGGGTGCGCAGGATCCGCGGTGGATCGGGGACTACCGCCTGATCGGGCGGCTCGGCGAGGGTGGCATGGGGCGGGTGTTCCTGGCCCGTTCGGATCGCGGCCGGACGGTCGCGGTCAAGCTGGTGCGTGCGGAGCTGGCCGGCGAGGAGGAGTTCCGGGCGCGCTTCCGGCGGGAGGTGCGGGCCGCGCGGCAGGTCGGCGGGGAGTGGACCGCGCCCGTGCTGGACGCGGACACCGAGGCCGAGACCCCCTGGGTCGCCACGGGCTATATCGCCGGCGCGTCCCTGCAACAGGTCGTCGGCGGCGGCACCCCACTGCCCGAGCGGACGGTACGGATCCTGGCCGCCGGACTGGCCCGTGCGCTGGGGTCGATCCACACCGCCGGGATCATCCACCGCGACCTCAAGCCGTCCAATGTCCTGATCACCATCGACGGGCCGCGGGTCATCGACTTCGGTATCGCACGGGCCCTGGGGGCTCTCGTCGGTGGCGTGACGCATACCGGCGCGACGGTCGGTTCGCCGGGCTTCATGTCGCCGGAGCAGGTGCGCGGCGCACCGCTCACCCCGGCCTGCGACGTCTTCTGCCTCGGGTCCGTGCTGACGTACGCGGCGACCGGACGGCAGCCGTTCGGGACGGCCGACAGCATCGCGCACACGCTGATGTACCGCATCGCCCATGAGGAGCCCGACCTTTCCGCGCTGCCCGAGGGGCTGCGCGAGCTGATCGCCGGCTGCCTGGCCAAGGACCCCGGACAGCGGCCCACGCCCGCGCAGTTGGTGGCGCAGGCGGAGGGCGGCGGTGACGGGGACGGGCCGGGCGCGGACGACGAGCCGTGGCTGCCGGGGGCGTTGACCGTCCGGCTGGGTCGGCACGCCGTGGAACTGCTGGAGGCGGAGAACCCACAGAACGGGGAGCGCGCCCCGGGCGCCACGGGCCCGGCCGGCGCACTGCCCGCGGCATCGTCGCCGCCCGCCGCCGAGGACCCCGGGCTGCATGCGCGGCCCACCACCGTCGCGCCCGCACCGGACCACACATCGGCGACGCATCCGCCCCACGCCGCCCCCGCACACCACCGTTCCGCGGGCCCGCCGCCCGCCGCGCCCCGGCGCCGCCGTGGTGCCGGAACCGCCCTGCTCACCGCGGTCGCACTGGTGCTCGCCGGGTCCGGTGCGGCCACTGCGTACGCCTTGCTGAACGGGGACGACAGCGGCGTACGGTCGGTCGACGCCAAGAGCGGTGCCAGAGGCGGCAGCACGGCCCAGGGGGCGGGGCAGCACTCCGTGAACGGGCGGATTCCCGCGGACTACCTCGGCACATGGGAGGCGACGCTCGACGACTCCACCGGCGATGTCCGGCGCTTCACCCTCACTCAGGGCAAGGCCGGTGACACCGTGCTGACGATGACGGCGAGCGGGGAGTCCTACCGCTGCGAGTTCTCCGCCCCCCTGGCCCACGCAGGCCCCCCGGTCCGCCTCGGCCCCTCCACCGTCCTCAACGGACCGACCGACAGCTGCCATCCCGGATCGCCGAGCATTCTGGAGATGGTGCACGGCAAGCTGCGCCGCGCCTTCGCCGACGGGAAGGCGCTGTCGTACCGCAAGAGCGGCTGAGGGAGAGGGAGAGGCCCCTCGGAGAGACGCCCCTCGGTGAGAGGCCTGTCAGGGAGACGCCCGTCGGGAAGCGACCCCTCGGGGGAGAGACCCTCGGGGAGACGCCCCCAGCCGCGGGGCCGTCGTCAACACCCCGTTCGTTCCCCCGTCATGGACCGATCGTTCTCCCGTCATGGACCGATCGTTCTCCCGTCGTAACGATCTGTCGGCCAGGGCGCGACCCCGGCCGCCTACGCTCAGGGGACGCCTGCTGCCGGAACGCGCCTCAGGCACGGGAACGAGACGGGGGAGGGCGCCCGGATGGACGGCCTGCGGGGGCTGACGGCCGACGATCCGCAGTGGATCGGGGACTACCGGCTGCTCAGCCGTCTCGGCAGCGGCGGGATGGGACGGGTCTACCTCGCCCGTTCCGAGGGCGGCAGGACCGTCGCGGTGAAGCTGGTGAAGGCCGAACTCGCCGCCGAGGAGGAGTTCCGGGACCGCTTCCGTGCCGAGGTCGCGGCCGCGCGGCGGGTCGGCGGGCGCTGGACCGCGCCGGTGCTGGACGCCGACACCGAGGCCGCGGTGCCGTGGGTCGCCACCGGCTATATCGCGGGCCCCACGCTGAGCGAGGTCGTCGGCGGCTCGTACGGCCGTACCGGCAGCTACGGCCCGCTGCCCGAGCACTCGCTGCGGCGGCTGGCGTACGGGCTGTCCAGCGCGCTGCTCGACATCCACGGCGTCGGCCTGGTGCACCGCGACCTCAAGCCGTCCAATGTGCTGCTCACCATCGACGGCCCCCGGGTCATCGACTTCGGTATCGCGCGGGCCCTGGACGCGGTCGGCGACCAGACCCAGACCCGCACCGGCACGGTCCTCGGCTCGCCCGCCTTCATGTCGCCCGAGCAGGTCCAGGGGCACCGCGTCGGCCCGGCCAGCGACGTCTTCTGTGTGGGGTCGGTGCTGGCGTACGCGGCGACCGGCCGGCAGCCGTTCGGCGGCCTCGGCTCGGGCGTCCATGCGGTGATGTTCAGGATCGCGCAGGAGGACCCCGAACTGGCGGGCACGCCGGATGGCATCCGCGACCTGATCCGGGACTGCCTGGCCAAGGACCCGGCGGCGCGGCCCGCCCCCGGGGAGCTCGCCGAGCGTCTCGGGCCGGTGCCCGGCGGCCCGTCGGCCCCGCCCTGGCTGCCGGCCGAGCTGATCGCCCGCCTGGGGCAGCACGCCGTGCTCCTCCTGGACACCGACACCCCGCCCGGAGGCCAGCCGCCGACGGTGCTGACCACCAGGACCCTGCCGAGTACCGCGCCGCCCCCGGCGCCCACGGCGGCGGAGCGGCGCCGCCGCCGTCGATGGCTCCCCCTCGTCGCCACGGCCGTCGTCGCGGCCGCCACGGCCGCCGCCGCGGTCCCGCTGCTGAGCGGCGGGGCGGACGCCGACGCCGGCGCGTCCGACATCCCGGCCCGCTATGTCGGCACCTGGTCGGGGCCGGTGCTGCGGGACGGGACGCCCACCGGGCAGCAGCGGCGGTTCGTGATCACCCACGGCACGGTCGGCGAGGTGGTCGCCAACAGCACCAGCCTCGGGGCGACCTACGAATGCCGCAGCGACGGCAAGCTGGTGTCCGTCACCCGGCAGGACGGGCACCCGGCACTGCACCTGGACACCAAGGTCGTCCGGTCCGTCCCGGCCGGCCGCTGCGCCGCGCTGGGCGAGCACACCCTGGAGGAGGGCGGCGCCGGCACCCTGACCTGGGCCGCAGCCGGGCGCACCGCAACCCTGCACCGCGTCGCCCCGGCCGACGGCACCGTCCCGGCCGGCTTCCTCGGCACCTGGCGGCGGCCGAACGACGACGGCTACGGCAGCCAGCAGCTGACCGTCAGGCAGGCCGCGGCGGGCAGCAAGGTCCTCAGCACCGTCGTCGTGGGCCGCGGCGGCCGCTGCACGGCACACGCCGACCTCTACGCGGCGGAGGGCGGCAAGCTGACCGTCGGCCCGTCGGTCGTCGACCTGGCCGCGCCCGGCTGCACACCGAGCAGCACCTCCGTGCTCAGTCTGGCCGGCGACGGCACCCTGCACCGCGAGTTCCTGGGCGACGACAAACAGCCGCGCGGCTACTCCAGAGTGAAGTAGCCGCGCGGCTGCCTGCTGCGCTGTGCCGGGGGACCGCGCAGGCCCCCCTGGGCGGTGTCCCTACGACAGGAACGAGTTGATCTCGATCGTCTCGTCCCGGCCGGGGCCGACGCCGATCGCGGAGATCGGGGCGCCGGACATCTCCTCCAGCGCCTTGACGTAGGCCTGGGCGTTCTTGGGCAGGTCGGAGAAGGACTTCGCCTTGGTGATGTCCTCGGACCAGCCGGGGAGCATCTCGTAGACCGGCTTGGCGTGGTGGAAGTCGGTCTGCGAGTACGGCAGCTCCTCGACGCGCTTGCCGTCGATCTCGTAGGCCACGCAGACCGGGATCTGCTCCCAGCCGGTGAGCACGTCGAGCTTGGTGAGGAAGAAGTCCGTCAGGCCGTTGACGCGGGTGGCGTAGCGGGCGATGACCGCGTCGAACCAGCCGCAGCGGCGGTCCCGGCCGGTGGTCACACCGCGCTCGCCGCCGATGCGGCGCAGCGCCTCGCCGTCCTCGTCGAACAGCTCGGTCGGGAACGGACCGGCGCCGACGCGCGTCGTATAGGCCTTGAGGATGCCGATGACGCGGTTGATCTTCGTGGGGCCGACACCGGCACCGGTGCAGGCGCCGCCCGCGGTCGGGTTCGAGGACGTGACGAAGGGGTACGTGCCGTGGTCGATGTCCAGCAGCGTGCCCTGGCCGCCCTCGAAGAGGACGACCTTGTCGTCGTCGAGCGCCTTGTTCAGGATCAGGGTGGTGTCGACGACATAGCCCTTGATCTTGTCGGCGTAGCCCAGCAGCTCCTCGACGACCTGGTCGGCCTCGATGGCGCGGCGGTTGTAGAGCTTGGTGAGCAGCTGGTTCTTGACCTCGAGGGCCGCCTCGACCTTCTGGATGAGGATCGACTCGTCGTAGAGGTCCTGCACCCGGATGCCGACACGGTTGATCTTGTCGGCGTAGGTCGGGCCGATGCCACGCCCGGTGGTGCCGATCTTCCGCTTGCCGAGGAACCGTTCCGTCACCTTGTCGACGGTGATGTTGTACGGCGTGATCAGATGCGCGTTACCGCTGAGCAGCAGCTTGGACGTGTCGACGCCGCGTTCGTTGAGTCCGCTCAGCTCGGAGAGCAGGACCGCCGGGTCGACCACGACACCGTTGCCGATGACCGGGGTGCACTCCGGCGAGAGGATTCCGGAAGGGAGAAGGTGCAGCGCGTACTTCTGGTCGCCGACGACGACCGTGTGGCCGGCGTTGTTGCCGCCTTGGTAGCGCACCACATAGTCAACGGACCCACCGAGCAGATCGGTGGCCTTTCCCTTGCCCTCATCACCCCACTGAGCACCGAGCAGCACAAGTGCGGGCACAGGCGTACACCCCTTCCGGGCGGGGCATGTCCAACGTGCGTGGATGGCGTCGGCGTGCGTATGCACGCGGACGTCATCGCTGGAGCCGTCGGACCGGTGCCCCGGAATAGACGAAGCCCCTGGCGCAATAGCGCAAGGGGCTCTTGCACCGAGATGCTACCTGAGGAAGGACCGAGGTGTCGGCGCAGCCTTCTGGGCACTCTCCCGTGGACTCCGTTCGGGGGTACCCCCTGCTCGTGGTCATCGACCCGGTCGCCCGCAGTACGGACGGTGAGTCCGTGCGGATCGCGAAGGATGTCCTGTGCGCGGGCGCGGGGGCGAAAATCTGCCTCCCGGACGGGCCGGAGGAATTCGCCCGGATCCTGGCCCGGCGCGGCCACCGGCGGCCGGTGGTGATCGGTGACGACCGGGCGCTGCTGCGGGTGGTGGGCCTGCTGCACAAGGAACGCGAGCTGGCCGGGGTGCCGCTGTCGATGGTCCCGGTCGGGGCGCCGGCCGCCGTCGCGATGAGCCGCGCCCTGGGCATCCCCACGGACACGGTGGCTGCCGCACGGGCCGTCCTGGACGGCGGGGAGCGGCCGATGGATCTGCTCTCGGACGACAGCGACGGCATTGTGCTCGGCGGCCTGCGGATCCCCTGCGGGAGCGAGGCGGCCCGGCCGGGTCACAGGATCGAGGTGGTGCCGGCCCCCTCGGTGGCGCCGACGGATCCGATGGATGCCATGGAGGGGCGCGACGGCCTGACCGGCGGCCTCGACGGGCACCGGCCGTGGTGGAAGCCGGCCGCGCGGACCGCCCGTACGGCGCTGGCGCTGCTGGCGGCGCCGGCCGCGGGGCTGGGCGGGCGGCGTGCCCGGGTGCCGCAGCAGCGGCTGCGGATCGAGGCGGACGGGGTGCTGCTGGCGGATCTGGACCGGCCGGTGCGCGGGGTGTCGGTGGTGCCCGGCGGACGGCACCGGGCGGACGGGCCGTGGTCCGGCGCCGGTGACGGCGGGCAGCTGGCCGAGGTCGTGGTGCACTGGCCGGGCGGGGGCCGGCCGGTGCGGGCCCGGGCGCGGGCGGTGACGGTGTCCGGCGCGGACTTCCACTACCGGGCGGACGCGGTGGTCGGCGGACCGGTCAGGACCCGTACGTGGACCCTCCAGCCGGAGGCCTGGCGGCTTCAGCTGCCGCGGGGGTGAGCGCCGGGCCGCGCCTCAGCGGGCGGCGTCGTACTCGGCCCGGATCTGGTCGCGGTGCTCGCGCCACCGCTGCAAGAGCCCGGCGAGTTCGGCCTGGAGGAACTCGAAGAAGACGAGCGTCTCGCCCATCCTGCGGCCCGCCGGGGAGTCCTCTCCCAGGCTCTCGACCCCCTCGCGCAGGGTGCCCTCCCAGCGGGTGAGGATGTTGTTCCGGCGCGCCATGGCCTCGTACCACTGGTCGCTGTGCACGCGGTAGCGGTCGCGGCGGGAGCCCGGCTCGCGCTCCCGGCTGACCATGTCGACCTGGGAGAGATAGCGGATCGCGCCGGAGACGGCGGCGGGGCTGACCTGGAGGCGCTCGCCGAGTTCGGCGGACGTCAGCACGCCGGAGTCGGAGGCCAGCAGACAGGCGAAGACACGGGCGGACATCCGCTGCATACCGGCCTCGACCAGCTGTGCGGCGAACCGCTCGACGAACTGTGAGACCGCCTCGTCGTCGCGCTTGTCGTCACGCTTGCCCTCGGGCCGGGCGTCGCCGGGATCCTGGGGGGCGCCCTCGGTCCGGTTCGCGCTCCGCTGTTGCTGCTCGCTCATGTCCGCATCATCTCCCCTGATCAGAGCCAGCCACCCCAACTTTATACGGTTTCTTAACTTCACAAATTTGTGAAATTAACGTACCTTCCAAAGCGTGACCAAGGCAATCTCTCCCGCTCCCGCGATCCGGGTCGACGGTCTCCACAAGTCCTTCGGCCGCACCCACGCGCTGGACGGCCTCGATCTGCATGTCGGGGCGGGTGAGGTACACGGCTTCCTCGGACCCAACGGTGCCGGGAAGTCCACGACGATCCGCGTCCTGCTCGGTCTGCTGCGCGCCGACGGCGGCACGGCCCGGCTCCTGGGCAAGGACCCCTGGCAGGACGCCGTCGAGCTGCATCGCCGCATCGCCTACGTCCCCGGCGATGTGACCCTGTGGCGCAATCTCTCCGGCGGTGAGGTCATCGATCTCTACGGCCGGCTGCGCGGAGGACTGGACGGCGCGCGGCGGGCCGAACTCCTGGAGCGGTTCGAACTCGACCCCACCAAGAAGGGGCGGACGTACTCCAAGGGCAACCGTCAGAAGGTCGCCCTGGTCGCCGCGTTCGCCTCGGACGTCGATCTGCTCATCCTCGACGAGCCGACCTCCGGGCTCGACCCGCTGATGGAGGAGGTCTTCCAGAGCTGTGTCGCCGAGGAGCGCGACCGCGGCCGTACGGTGCTGCTCTCCAGCCATGTGCTGTCCGAGGTGGAGGCACTCTGCGACCGCATCAGCATCATCCGCAAGGGGCGGACCGTCGAGTCCGGCTCACTGGGAGAGCTGCGGCATCTGACCCGCACCTCGGTCATCGCCGAACTCGCCGGACCGCCCAACGGCCTGGCCACGCTCCCCGGCGTCCACGGCCTGTCCACGCAGCCGCTCCGGGGGAGTGCGGGCCACCGCGTCCGGCTCCAGGTCGACACCGACAAGCTCGACGCCGTACTGCGCTCGCTCGGCACCACCGGCGTCCGCAGCCTCACCAGCACCCCGCCCACTCTGGAAGAGCTCTTCCTGCGCCACTACCAGGACGACGCCCGCAGCCACGAGGCGGTCGCACGATGACCGCCGTGGCCGCACCCCTCCCCGCACCCGCCGCGCGCTCCCGTCACCTGGCGGGCACCGGCGCCCTGTTGCGCCTCGCGCTGCGCCGCGACCGGGTGATGATCCCGGCCTGGGTGCTGACCCTCGGGCCGGCCGTCGCCGCCATGGGCTCGTCCTTCGAGGCGGTCTACGGCACCGCCGCCCAACGCGCCGCACTGGCCGCGTCGATGAACGGCAACGGCTCCATGCGCGCGCTGTACGGACCGGTCTTCGGCGACTCCGTCGGCGGTCTGGTCGCCTGGCGGATGGCCGGCCTCGGCGCCGTCCTCGCCGCGGTGATGAGCCTGCTGATCGTCGTCCGGCACACCCGCGAGGAGGAGGAGACGGGCCGTCAGGAGCTGCTCTCCGCCGCCATGGTCGGCCGCCGTGCGCCACTGACCGCGGCCCTGCTGACGGCCCTGGCCGCCAACACCGCGCTCGCCCTGATGATCGCGGGCGGGCTGGCCGGATCCGGTCAGCCGGCCCCCGGCTCCCTCGCGCTCGGCCTCGCCATCGGCTGCACCGGCCTGCTCTTCGCCGGCCTGGCCGCCGTCGCCGCCCAGTTGACCGAGAGCGCACGGCTGGCCAAGGGACTGACCGGCGCGGTCCTCGGCCTCGCCTTCGCGCTGCGCGCCGCGGGCGACGCCGCCGATCCGTCGGCGACCTCCCCTCTCACCTGGGTCTCCCCGATCGGCTGGGCGCAGAACGTCCGGCCGTACGCCGGCGAACGCTGGTGGATCGTCCTGCTCTTCCTGGCGGCGACCGCCCTGGCCGTCGTCGCCTCCTACACCCTGACCGCCCGCCGTGACCTCGGCATGAGCTTTCTGCCCGCCCGCCCCGGACCGGCCGTCGCGCCCCGCTCGCTGAGCGGCCCCTTCGGGCTGGCCTGGCGGCTTCAGCGCACCACTCTGCTGGGCTGGACGCTCGGCTTCCTGTGCGCCGGCGGGGTCTTCGGCGGTATCGCCGAGGGCGCCTCCGACCTGGTAGGCGGCAATCGGCAGACCCGCGAGATCGTCGAGCGGATGGGCGGTCAGCAGGGCCTGACCGATGCCTTCCTGGCCACGATGACCGGAATGCTCGGCATGGTCGCGGCGCTCCATGCGGCCGGTGCGGTGCTCCGGCTGCGCGGTGAGGAGACCGGCGAACGCGCGGAGCCGGTGCTGGCCGGCGCGGTGGGGCGGCTGCGCTGGGCGGCCAGCCATCTGGTCCTCGCGTACGCGGGCACCGCCGTCATCCTGGCCTCCGGCGGCTTGGGCCTGGGAGTCGCCTACGGCCTCTCGGCCGACGACCTCGGCGGCAAACTCGGCCCGGTCCTGGCCGCCGCCCTCTCCCAGGTCCCGGCCGTCTGGACGCTCACCGGGCTGGCGGTCCTCGTCTTCGGCCTGCTCCCGAAGGCCACCGGCGCCGTCTGGGCCCTGGTCGGCGGCTGTCTGGCCATCGGCTGGATCGGCCCCTCCCTCAAGTTCCCCCGGTGGGCCATGAACCTCTCGCCGTACAGCCACCTCCCCAAGCTCCCCGGCGCCGACGCCACCGCCGCCCCGTTCGCCTGGCTGCTGGCCCTCTCCGCCCTGCTCGCCCTCGTGGGCCTGGCGGGCCTGCGCCGGCGCGACATCGGCTGACCCCCCGGCGGCCGGCCCTCCTGCGGCCGGCCGCCCCCGTATACGTGCGCCGTCGGAGCTGTAGCGGACTCCGGCGGCGCACTTCTGCGCGGGACGCCGCACCGACCCCGCTGTATCCACAGGCTGTGGATACAGCACAGAAATTTCCCGGGCGCCAGTCACCCTTCGCCATTTCACCTGGCCGCGCGATAACCCGTAGTAACTCTGGAGCATTCGGTGACAGACCCGTTACTTTCCGTACGCACGGTCGTGACCACGACCCGCGGCACCGGAGGGGTTCATGCGACGTATCACCACCAGGATCGGCATGCTCGCGGCGGCGGCACTGCTCGCCGTCGCGACGGCCGGGCCCGCCCAGGGCAAGCAGGCGAGCGACGCCGCACACCGCACCCAGGCCGAGCCGGCGGCCTACTTCGTGATGACGGACATCACCCGCGAGGAATTCGTCATCAAGCTCACCGATCCCCGGAAAATCCAGCATGCACGGGACCTGCTGAGCGGCGCGTCCAGCTCGGAGCCGCATGTCATCGGCCGGATCGACAAGCGCCCCGCCCCGTACAACTGGCGCTGGAGCTTCCATCTGCGCCCGGACACGATCGACTTCTTCGACTTCGCCATCGAGGTCTGTGACGCCACCACGCCCTATGTCGAGGAGCATCTGGACGAGGCCGGCGGCCCCTTCCTCCCCGGGCTGATCTGGTGCCCCTGGACCTCGAAGCTGGTGCGGGAGGTTCTCCAGCCGTAAGGCCCCGGTCCGGGCCGCCGGTCCCGCCTGCCGGCGGCCCCCGGGGGGCCTCGGGGTGCGGCGGCCTCAGCCCCCGGGCGTCACCAACCGCGCCTCGTACGCAAAGACCGCCGCCTGCGTGCGGTCGCGCAGCCCCAGCTTCACCAGGATGCGGCTGACATGCGTCTTCACGGTGGATTCGGCGACGACGAGATGCTCGGCGATCTCGCCGTTCGACAGGCCCTGGGCGACCAGCACCAGCACCTCGGTCTCGCGCTCCGTGAGATCGGCGATGCGTTCCTGGGCGGGGGCGCGCGGGGTGCCCAGCCGGGAGAACTCCGAGATCAGCCGCTTGGTGACGGTGGGGGCGAGCAGGGCCTCGCCGGAGGCGACGATGCGGACGCCCTCGGCGAGCTGGCCGGCCGAGGCGTCCTTGAGGAGGAAGCCGCTGGCCCCGGAGCGCAGCGCTTGGTAGACGTACTCGTCCAGGTCGAAGGTGGTCAGCACCAGCACCTTGGCGTCCGCGTCGGCGGCCACGATCTCGCGGGTCGCCTCAAGGCCGTTCATCTCCGGCATCCGGATGTCCATCAGCACGACATCGGGCTTGAGCACCGCGACCTTGTGCACCGCCTGGCGGCCGTCGACCGCCTCCCCGACGACCTCGATGTCGGGCATGGCGTTGAGCAGGACCGAGAAGCCCTCACGGACCATCACCTGGTCGTCGACGATCAGTACCCGGATCATGGCCGCATCCCCCTGGACGTGTTCTTCGCTGTCGTGTTCGTCACCGGGAGGAAGGCCGCGACCTCGAAGCCGCCGTCCTCGGTGTTGTCGGCCGTTATCTCGCCGCCCAGCATCTGCACCCGCTCCCGCATCCCCAGCACCCCGTGGCCCGCGCCGGGCGAGGGCTTGGCGAGGCGGCTCGGCGCACCGTTGACGATCCGTACGCCCAGCCCGCCCAGCACATAGGAGATCTCCACCCGGGCATCGGCGCCCGGCGAGTGCCGCAGCGCATTGCTCAGCGCCTCCTGCACGATCCGGTACGCGGACAGCTCCACGCCCTGCGGCAGCGGCCGGGGCGCACCGGTGGTCACCACCTCGACGGTCAGCCCGGCGCTGCGGACGCTGTCGAGCAGCGCGTCGAGGCTGGCGAGCGTCGGCTGCGGCGCCTCCGGATCGCCGTCGGCGAAGGCGTCCGGGTCAGCGGAGCGGACCACGCCGAGGATGCGGCGCAGCTCGGCGAGCGCGGCGACGGCGTTCTCCCGGATCGTCGCGAAGGACGTGGCGAGCTCGGGCGGGGTGTCCTTGACGCGGTAGGGCGCCGCCTCGGCCTGAATGGCGATCACGGACATGTGGTGGGCGACGACATCATGCAGCTCACGGGCGATCAGAGCGCGCTCCTCCAGGAGCGTGCGCCGGGAGCGCTCCTCCGCGGTGGCGGTCAGCGTCTCGACGACCTGCCGGCGCTCCTCGCGCCAGGCACGCACCGCGGCGGCGGAGACCAGCACCACACCGCAGAAGACGGCCACCGGCGGCAGATCGCCGGTGTCCTTGCCGAGGAGCGCAGTCAGCACGACCGCCGTGGCGAAGGTGACCAGCCACATCTCGATGGCCATCCGGGGCTGGGTGCGCAGCACCACCAGGACCATCACGGCGAGGTGGGTCGGGAAGGCCACCTCCCCGACGACGCTGGCGAACGGAGACGAGAGGGCCGCGTAGGTGACTGCCGACACGATGAACGCGCCCACCGACAGCCAGTAGGCGCCCACCGGGCGGAAGAGCGTGAGCATCGGCCCGGCGGCGACCAGCGCACTGAAGCCGGTGACCAGGATGCCGCGCAGCGTGCCGGTCCCGGAGCTGTCGGTGATGTTCCCCAGGAAGACACACACTGAGAAGAAACCGACGACGAAGTGCGGCAGCCAGCGCGCCCAGTGCCGCAGCCGCTTCGGCAGGAACGGCAGCCACCGGGACACCTTGGCGTCCTCCAGCGGCGGCATCGGACGGAAGGCGAAGGCGTCGACGAACAGGTCCTGGCGCAGCCGGTGCAGCGCGCCATGGGCTATCCGGGCCTCTGAGCGCAGGTGGCTCTGCGTCTGGGTCGTGTCGTTCACGCTGACAACGGTAAGCAACGACAGACCCCTGGGCGTCCCCACCAGTGGGGATCTACCGGAGTCCGCCTCAAGTACTACGTGGTGTGCAGGAATGCGATGAGTGTGTGACAGCTGGGGCTGCCGGGGGTGACGGGGGCGTAGTGGCCGACGCCGGGCAGCTCGCGCAGGTCCGTGGTGGCCGGGCTGCGGGCGGCGTAGCGGCGGGAGAGGTCGAGCGGGACGTCCGGGTCGTCGGTGCCGTGCAGGATCGTGACCGGGACGCCGGCGGGCGGACGGCACGCCGGGTCGGCCGCGGCAATACGGTCCGCGAGGCCGGGCCCGGGCCCGATCAGCCCGGCCACCGCGCCGTCGCTCAGGCCCAGCGCATGGGCGCGCGCGAGGTCCGCGACCGGTGAGACGGCGAGGACGCGGGATACGGGCGTGCCGGGGCGGGCGGCGGCGAGCAGCGCGAGATGGCCGCCCGCGGAGTGGCCGACCAGGACCACTTCCCCGCCCCCGGGAACCTCGCGCACCGCGGCCGCGAGGCCCGCCGTGACGTCCTCGAACGTCTGCGGCGCCCCGCCGCCCGCACCGACCCTGCGGTATTCGGCGAGCGCGACCGGCAGCCCCCGGCGGGCCAGGTCGGCGGCGAGCGGCGACAGATGGCGGCGGTCGTAGGCCGCGCGCCAGAAGCCGCCGTGCAGGAGGACGACCAGTGGGCCGCCCGACGCCTCCGCCCGCGCGCCGTCGGCCGCCCGCGGCACGTACAGGTCGACGATCTGGTCCGGATGCGGCCCGTAGGCCACCGTCCGGTCCGGCGCCACTGGGGCGAGCCCCAGCAGCGCCGACTCCTCGTCCACCACGCTCACCCGGCGGTCCCGGCCGCCCCGGGCTCGACGTCGGGCAGCGCCCCCAGCACCTCGCCGAGCACCCACGCCGCCCGCTCCGCGTCCGCGAAGGAGGTGTAGAGCGGGGTGAACCCGAAGCGCAGTACGTCGGGTCGGCGGAAGTCGCCGACCACCCCCCGGCGGATCAGCTCGTCCATCACCTCTGCGGCCGTGGAGGTACCTCCCTGCTCGACCGGAGTGGAGAGCTGGGCGGAGCACTCCAGCGACACCTGACTGCCGCGCCGCTGATGGTCGTGCGGGGTGACGGAGCGGACCCGGCCCGCCGGTACGTAGGCGTTCACGCACTCCAGGAAGAAGTCGGTCAGGGCGAGGCTCTTGGTGCGTACGGCCTCGATGGACACCCCGTCCCAGACCTCCAGCGCCGCCTCCAGCGCGAGCAGCGACAGGATGTCGGGGGTGCCGACCCGGCCGCGCGCAATGCCCTCGGCAGGGGTGTAGGAGGGGTCCATGGCGAACGGATCCGCGTGCGAGTTCCAGCCCGGCAGCGGCGATTCGAACCGCTCCTGAAGGCTTTCGCGGATGTAGAGGTAGGCAGGCGAACCCGGGCCGCCGTTGAGGTACTTGTACGTACAGCCAACGGCGAGGTCGACGTGGTGCGCATCGAGGCCGACCGGCAGCGCGCCGGCGCTGTGGCACAGGTCCCAGACGGCGAGCGCGCCCGCGGAGTGCAGCGCGTGGGTGATGCCAGGCAGGTCGTTGAGCCGGCCCGTGCGGTAGTCGACGTGGTTGACCAGCGCCAGCGCGGTCCGTTCGGTGACCTCGTCGGCGATCCGCGCGGGCTCGACCGGACGCACCGCGAGGCCGGTCATCCGGGCCGCGGACCGGGCTATATAGCCGTCGGTCGGGAAGGTCGTGGCGTCGACGAGGATCTCCGTACAGCCCTTGCCGGCCATCCGGACGCCGCCGACCAGGGCCTTGAAGAGGTTGACGCTGGTCGAGTCGCCGACCACCACCCGGCCCGGCCCGGCCCCGATCAGCGGCGCGATCTTGTCGCCGATCCGCTCGGGAGCGGTCCACCAGCCGGATTCGGTCCAGGACCGGATACGCAGCTCGCCCCACTCGCGGGCGATGACATCGGCGATGCGGCCGGACACCGTGCGGGGCAGTGCGCCGAGGGAGTTGCCGTCGAGATAGACACCGGCATCGCCGGAGGCATGGTCGGGCGCGGCATCGAGGACGAAGCGGTCGCGGATCGCGGCGAGCGGGTCGGCGGCGTCCCGCTCCGCGGCGCGCGCGGTCAGTTCACGGGACCGCGCGGGCTCGTGGCGGCCGGCGACGTCGGGGAAATCCGGGGTCTCAGACATGGCTGCGCGCCGTCCACAGCTCGGGGAAGACGTTCTTGCGGGCCCGCTTCTCCAGCCAGGCCACCCCCGCGGAGCCACCGGTGCCCATCTTCGCTCCCATCGCCCGCCGGGTCGCCACCAGGTGGTCGTTGCGCCAGCGCCAGACCAGCTCGGCGACATCGGTCAGCGCCTCGCCCAGCCCGACGAGTTCGCACTCCTGCGAGCCCGCATAGATGCCAGCCCAGACCGCCTCGACGGCCGGGTCCGCTTCGTAGCGCAGCGCAGGATCCCGCTGGAGCACGGCCTCCGGGACGGCATGGCCACGGCGCGCGAGCAGCCGCAGCACCTCGTCCCACAGGCTCGGCTCCTGGAGGGCCTTCTCCAGCTCGGCGTGCTCCCGCGACGCGCCGCGGTGCGGCACCAGCATCGAAGCGGACTTCTCGCCGAGCAGGAACTCCATCCGCCGGTACATGGCGGACTGGAAGCCGGAGCCCTCGCCGAGCGCGCTGCGGTAGGCGTTGAACTGGGCCGGGGTCAGCCGGGCGAGCGGCTTCCAGGCGGCGTTCAGCGCCTCCAGCTCGTAGGTGGAGCGGCGCAGCGCCTCCCTCGCCACCGTCAGGTCGTCGCGGCGCAGCGCCTCGGCGGCGGTGCTCCACTCATGGACGATGACCGTGAACCACAGCTCCATGACCTGGGTGGTGACCAGGAAGACCATCTCGCCGGGGTCGTCGGAGAGCGGGTGCTGGAGGTGGGTGAGGACACCCGCCTGGACATAGTCCTCGTACGGGGTCGTGCTGCTGCTGCCGATGCTGAGATCCGGGGCGAACGGCGGGTCGGGCTCGACGGCGTCGGCCGGTACCGAACCCGCTGCGGGTGCGGTGGACGCGCTCTCCACGGGGTCGATGGGAGACGGCTGCGACATGAGGGACTCCTCAAGTGCGAACTACCGGGTAGCGGTCCGCCCCTTCCTCGTCGGCTCGGGAGCCCCGGTCCCCTCGGGCGCGGGATGACCCGGCCCACTGGAAATCATCCGTGCTGGACTGCGACCGCGCAAGGGCCGACCGCGATCACGCGGCCGGCCCGTTGATCATGCCCGGCGCTCCCCGGCGGGAGAGCTGACGGCTCCCCGGCGGGAGAACCGGCGGCGGATCTCTCAGGTGAGAGTGTCGGCCGCGGTCGGCGAGGAGTCCCGCAGGAAGGTCGAGCAGCGCTCGTACTCGTCCTGCTCGCCGATCGTCTGGGCGGCGCGGGCGAGGGCGTGCAGCGCCCGCAGGAAGCCGCGGTTGGGCTCGTGCTCGAACGGCACCGGGCCGTGGCCCTTCCAGCCGGCCCGGCGCAGCGAGTCCAGGCCGCGGTGGTAGCCGGTGCGGGCGTAGGCGTACGACTCGATGACGCGGCCCTGCTCGAACGCGTCGTCGGCGAGCTGCGCCCAGGCCAGGGAGGAGGTCGGGTACTTCGCGGCGACGTCGGAAGGTGCCGCGCCCCCGGCGAGCAGCTCGCGGGGCTCCGGGTCGTCGGGCAGATGGGTCGGGGGCGGTCCCCCGAGCAGATTCTCGTGAATGGCCATGGTCCCCAGTCTGCCTGGTCGTCGGGGCGGGGTGGGGAGCGGCCGGGATCATCCGCCCCGGGTGGTACGGCGGGCGGATGACGGATGACGTATGACGAATACGGGCCGGTGGCCGGTGGCCGGCGGCCATGGCGTGTTCTACAACCCCTCGGCCGGCCGCCACCGCGTGCTCTACGCCCCCTCGGCAGGCCGTCCCGGCCCCCCGGCGCCCGGCAGCCGCTCCGGCTCCCGGGTCTTCGTCTCGCCCGGATCCAGCGGTGGTGCGCTCACCCCGCAGTGGTAGGTCGTCTCCGCCCGGCACGGCTGCTCGGCACCCGGTTCGGCGCGCAGGACATTGCTGCGTACGGTCAGCAGGGCGATCAGCGCGCCGATCACCAGGATGCCCGCGCACAGCGGCATGGCCCGCCGGAAGGCCGCGCCGAATGCGTCGGCCGAGCGGTAGGCCTCCGGTCCGATGCCCGCCAGCAGCGGCAGTGCGGCCACCGCCACCAGGCTCGCGGCCCGCGCCGCCGCATTGTTGATACCGCTGGCCAGGCCCGCCCGGTCCACGTCCACCGACGCCAGCACGGTCGAGGTGAGCGGCGCGACCAGCGTCACCATCCCCGCGCCCAGCACCAGCAGCGCGGGCAGCACATCGGCGAAGTACGAGGCGCCCCGGCCCACCCGTGTCATCAGCAGCATCCCCACGGCACACAGCAGCGGCCCGACGGTGAGCGGGATCCGCGGCCCGATGCGCTGCCCCAGCTGTCCGGAGCGGGCGGACAGCAGCAGCATCAGCACGGTGGTGGGCAGCAGCGCGGTACCGGCCGCCAGCGCCGAGTACCCCACCACGACCTGGAGCTGGAGCACGGCCAGGAAGAAGAAGCCGCCGAACGCGGCGTAGACGCACACCGTCACCGCGTTGACGGCCGAGAACAGCCGGATGCCGAAGATGGCAGGCGGCAGCATCGGGTCCTTCCGCCGCCGCTCGACATGGACGAAGAGCACCCCGAGCAGCACTCCGGCCACCGCCGGAATGATCACGCCGGGCCCGGCGCCCCCGACCGGCGCGGCGATCAGCCCATAGGTCACCCCGGCCAGCGCCAGCGCCCCCAGCACCGCACCCTGCACATCGAAGCCGCGGCGCTCGCGCGCGTCCCGCTCCCGGGTCTCGGGGACATGCCGCAGCGCCACCGGCACACACACCGCCGCCAGCGGCACGTTCAGGAAGAACACCCACCGCCAGCCGGCGCCGTCCACCAGCCAGCCGCCGATGAACGGGCCGACCGCCGCGGCCACCCCGCCCAGCCCCGACCAGGAGCCGACCGCCCGCGCCCGGTCGACGGGGTGGAAGACGGCCTGGATCAGCGCCAGCGAGCCGGGGGTGAGCAGCGCCCCGCCGACGCCCTGGAGCGCGCGGGCCGCGATCAGCACCCCGGCGTTCGGCGCGAGCCCGCACAGCAGCGAGGCCGCGGCGAACCACACCACGCCGATCACGAAGACCCGCCGCCGGCCGAAGCGGTCGCCGAGGGCACCGCCCAGCAGGATCAGCGACGAGAGGGTGAGCATGTAGGCGGTGACGGTCCACTGGAGGACCGCCAGATCCGCGTCGAGGTCCTCGCCGATCCTGGGCAGTGCGACATTGACGACGGTGCTGTCGAGCATGGCCATGCCGGACCCCAGCACGGCCGTCGCCAGCACCCATCGGCCCTGTGCCGAGGCCAGCCGGACCGCGCCGGGCGCACTCGGTTCGCTCATACCGCGAGCATGCCCGTATCCGCGTCCGCTCGCCCGCCCTGCGCAGTACGGCAGGGACCGCGGCACGGCACGCAGCCGGGCGGGGCGCACAGCCGGGACACGAGCGGACTGCGCACGGCACACGGCACACAAAAGGCTCCGCATCCCGGCGGATGCGGAGCCCTTGTGCGCAGCGAGGCCGGCCGGTGAACGGCCGTCCCGCGCTTACTTGATCTTGGTGCCGGTGGAGCGCAGGTTGGCGCAGGCCTCGGTGACGCGCTTGGCCATGCCGGCCTCGGCCAGCTTGCCCCAGCTGCGCGGGTCGTAGTGCTTCTTGTTGCCGACCTCGCCGTCGACCTTCAGCACCGCGTCGTAGTTGCGGAACATGTGGTCCGCGACCGGGCGGGTGAAGGCGTACTGGGTGTCGGTGTCCAGGTTCATCTTGACCACGCCGTTCTCCAGCGCGGTGGCGATCTCCTCCGGGGTGGAGCCGGAGCCGCCGTGGAAGACGAAGTCGAACGGGGCGGTCTGGCCGTACTTGGCGCCGACGCCCTCCTGGAGGTCCTTCAGCAGCTCGGGGCGGAGCACGACATTGCCCGGCTTGTAGACGCCGTGGACATTGCCGAAGGAGGCGGCGAGCAGGTAGCGGCCCTTCTCGCCCAGGCCCAGCGCCTCGGCGGTGCGCAGCGCGTCGTCGACCGTGGTGTAGAGCTCGTCGTTGATCTCGTGGGTGACGCCGTCCTCCTCGCCACCGGTCGGGGTGATCTCGACCTCAAGGATGATCTTGGCGGCGGCGGCCTTGGCGAGCAGCTCCTGGCCGATGGCCAGGTTGTCGGCCAGGTTCTCGGCCGAGCCGTCCCACATGTGGGACTGGAACAGCGGGTTCTGGCCCTTGGCCACGCGCTCCGCGGAGATGTCCAGCAGCGGGCGTACATACCCGTCGAGCTTGTCCTTGGGGCAGTGGTCGGTGTGCAGCGCGACGGTGACGTCGTACTTCTCGGCCACGATGTGTGCGAACTCGGCGAGCGCGACCGCGCCGGTCACCATGTCCTTGTTGTACTGGCCGCCCAGGAACTCCGCACCACCGGTGGAGATCTGGATGATGCCGTCGCTCTCGGCCTCGGCGAACCCGCGCAGCGCGGCGTGCAGCGTCTGCGTCGACGTGACGTTGATGGCCGGGTAGGCGAACTTTCCTGCCTTCGCCCGGTCCAGCATCTCGTTGTAGACCTCGGGAGTTGCGATGGGCATCTGTCCGCTCCTTGTGTGTGCGGGTTGCGTTCTTGGCCCTGACCAGGGGGCGAGGACTTCGCCGAGGCACATCTTCCCAGACTCGGCGATTTGCTCCACATCCCGCGGCCGACTGTCCCGCAGTGTGGGCGGCCGGTTTCACGTGAAACCAGCCGCCCCTCGGCAAAGCAGCAGCTCAGCGCGGTTTTCCCGGTCCGAAGCGGCCCGTCGGGCGGACTCGGCTCAGGCCGGGGTGGACTCAGCTCAGGCCGAGGTCGCCGAGCTCGTAGCCGGTGATGTAGGGGAGCCCGGCCTCGGCAATGGCCGACGCGGCGCCCCGGTCGACGATCGTTGCCACCGCAACGACCTCGGCGCCCGCCTCACGCGCCGCCTCGACGGCGGTCAGCGGGGAGCCGCCGGTGGTGGAGGTGTCCTCGACGATCAGGACCCGGCGGCCCTTGATGTCCGGGCCCTCGATACGGCGCTGCATACCGTGGGCCTTCTGCGCCTTGCGGACGACGAACGCGTCCAGCCGGCCGCCGCGCGCGGCGGAGGCATGCAGCATCGACGTCGCGACCGGGTCGGCACCGAGCGTCAGACCGCCGACCGCCTCGTAATCCAGATCAGCGGTGATCTCCAGCATCAGCTGACCGACCAGCGGTGCGGCCTCGCCGTCCAGGGTGATCCGGCGCAGGTCGATGTAGTAGTCGGCCTCCTTGCCGGAGGAAAGCGTCACCTTGCCGTGCACCACGGCCTTGTCCTTGATCTGTTGCAGCAGCTCGCCGCGCACGTCGTCACTCATGCGCACGAGCTTAGGCGGTGTCCTGCGCGAGGCCCCGCCAGCTCCAGGTCGTGGAGATCTCCAGCGGCTCGATGGGCGTGACCAGGCGGGGCAGGGTGTTGAGGCCGTTGGGCGGTCCGGACTGCGGCTCCACGCAGACCGCGGCCTCCTGCTCGTCGTAGACCACCACCCACTCGGCGCGGCTGGCGACCTTCAGCTCCAGCCGGCCCGGCCAGGTGAGCGTGGCCTCGACCCCTTGCGGCATGCCGAAACAGTCGTCCCAGGGGCCCGGCTGCGGCACGGTCCGCCGGCCGGTCGGGAGATGGTCGTCCCCCCGCTCCTCCTGCCACTCGGGCGCGAAGTCGAGGCGTACGTCCTCGCCTCCCTCACCGAGGTTCCGCAGGAACCAGGGGTGCCACCCGGCCTGCGCGGGGAACGAGTCGCCGGTCGTCTCGACGCCCATGGTGAGGGTGAGCGAGCCACCGTCCGCGGCGAGCTCGACGAGCTGGGTCACCCGCCCCGGGTACGGCCAGGGCGCCGCCGGATCGGCGAGGTCGTAGGTGAAGACCGCCTCCGTGGCGCTCGAACGTGCCGTCCGCCAGCGGAGGTTGCGGCCGGTGCCGTGGATGGCGTGCGGCGCGGCGTTGAGCGGCATCCGATGCACTTCGCCGCCGTTGCGGAACTGCCCGTGCTCGATCCGTCCGCACCACGGAACCATCGGGAAACAGCCGTACTTGGCGCCCTGCCGCAGCAGCTCCGTACCGCCGACACGGAGACTGGCGATCCGGCAGCCGTTGTCCGGGTGGACGGTCAGTTCGGTGTCGCCCGCGGCCAGCCGTACGCCTTTCGGCGCCGGCGTGGGCGCTGCGCTCTGCGGGGTGTTGTCGGTACTCACGGGACCGACCCTACGGGCTGCGCCGGGCCCGGCGCGGAACGCCATGACCGTCCGCCGTCGCCCGCCACACCCGTCAACGCCGGGGCCGGCGGAGGCCGGTCAGCGGCGCCGGCGCAGCATCCTGCCGACGACCACGGCGGACGCCAGCACCACCGCGGCGGCGGGCGCCGCCCAGCGCAGGGTGGCGGAGGTGCCGTTCTGCTCGGGCGCGGGCACCGGTGCGTACCGCCCGCGCGGCGGGGCGTGGTCGACCTCCTCCGCGCTGCGCCCGATCATCGTCCGGCGGGCGTGCGCGGCCTCGGCGGGGGCGAGGTCGTCCGCATCGTGACCGTAGGCGTGCTCGGGGTGCGCATCGTGCGCGGCGTGGACCGCGTCCGCCGCGTCGAGGTCCTCGCCGGCATCGGCCGCGTCACCGGTGTCCGCCGCTCCGACGGGGTCCTCGTCACTGAGCGAAGCCGGCGACGGCGGCACCTCGGTGTCGCCCACCCCCGGGGCGGTCGCCTCGGCGGCGCCCCGGTCCGGACCGTCCTCGCCGGCCTGCCCTTCCACGGGCCGCTGCCGCAGGTCGGCCGCCAGGTTCTCCGCGAAGCGGTCCAGCAGCCGGCGGCCCGCGGTTTCGGCGGAGTGAGCGGTGGCCTCGGCGAGCCGGCCGTCGCCGTGGACCGTGCCCGAGCAGGTCAGCGTCGTACCGGGGCCGGGCTCGGCGGCCGGGGAGAGCCGTACGGCCAGGGTCAGCGCGACCGACCCGTCGCCCCGTGTCTCGGTGCCCTTCGCCTCCACGGTCACCGTGGCGGCCCCGCCGTCAGCGGCGTCGGCGTCGCCGGGTCTGTCGTCCGCGGCGCCGCCGACCGTCAGCGTGCCGCGATAGGTGATGGTGGAGCTTCCGATACGCAGCCGCAGCCGGCCCACCGGGGATCGCGGGGCCGCGTCGGCGTCGAGCTGGACTCCTGGGACACAGCGCGCCACCCGCTCCGGCTCACTGAGCGCCTGCCGCACGGTCCCGACGGGAAACGGAACGTACACCTCATGCTCCATGACATGGGAGCCTACCCAGCGCCCCCGCACCCCGTGCCTGCCCACACAGATATTTCTGCGCGGCCGCACCGGTCCCCGCACACCCTCCGCCCCGCCGCGCACCCCACTCGGCGTCCGCCCGACCGGACCCGGACCTGCCCGGGGCCGCCCCGTTCGCTCAGTCGAGATACCGCGGACGCATCAGCGTCGACGCCGGCAGGCCGGGCATCCGGTCCCGGGCCTCCCCGCGCCGGCCCGCCTGCAACTCCTCGCGGCTCAGGCCCGCCGGCGGCGGCGCATCGGGCGCCAGACCGAACCGCGGCGGATGCCGCGCGGCCAGCACAAACCCCCAGTACCGGTCCCGGCCCGCCGCCGGCCTGGCGGCGGCGGGCACCTCCGCGTCCACCGGCGGGGCGGCGTCCACCGTGCGGTCCGGGCCGCCCGAGAACCCCGCGGACCGGCCGGACAGGCGGTACGGCACGGTCGCCAGGCCCACCGACCGGAGGGTCGACTCCACCGTCCAGTACAGGCGTGCCCGCTCGACCGGCGGCCCGGCATGCACCACCAGCCGCCCGTCAGGGGCCAGCAGCCGCGCCGCGAGGCCGTAGAACTCCTGTGAGTAGAGCTTGGTGCACGCGGCGATCCCGGGGTCGGGGAGGTCGGAGACGATGACGTCGTACGGCGCCGGCCGCCGCCCGCGCAGGCCCTGCTGCCGCAGCCAGTCGAAGGCATCCGCCGTCACCACATGCACCCGCGGATCGCCGAGCGAGCGGTGGTTCAGACGGGAGAGACCGGGATCGGTGCGCGCCAGCCGCAGGACACCGGGGTCGAGTTCGACGACGGTCACCGAGCGGACCGAGCGGTGGTGGAGGATCTCGCGCACCGCGAGGCCGTCGCCGCCGCCGAGGACCAGCACCCGGCGATGCGGACCGCCCGCCATCGCCGGATGCACCAGCGCTTCGTGATAGCGGAACTCGTTCTCCGCGCTGACGCGGAGCCGGCCGTCCAGATACAGCGCCAGCGGTCCGCCGGAACCTTTCCTCCCGCGCCCCGCCCCGGCTCCGGCCCCCGTGCCGCCGGTCATCACCACCTCCTGGATGCCGGTCTGCACCGCGACCCGCGCCGAGGAGCCGTACACCGCCTGCCGGGCGGCCCGTTCGAACGGTGCGGCCAGCACCATCCCCGCGGCGAGCAGCGCGAGGACCAGGGCATTGGCGGCGAACAGTGCCCAGCGGGCGCGGCCGCTCAGATCGCGGCGGAAGAGCCACAGCACCAGCACGCCCCCGGCCACCGCGTTGACCCCGCCGGTGAGCAGCGCCCCGGTCAGCTGGCCGAAGCTCGGCAGCAGCAGAAAAGGAAAGGCCAGCCCACCGACGAGCGCGCCGACATAGTCCGCGGCGAAGAGGTCGGCGACCGCGCCGCCCGCGTCCTGCCGGCGCACCCGCTGGATCAGCGTCATCAGCAGCGGCACCTCGGCGCCGATCAGGATGCCGATGGCCAGGGAGAAGCCGACGAGCGCGGAGCGGGACTGGCCGAACCAGGCGAAGCAGGCGTAGAGCGCCATCGCGGAGCAGCCGCCGACCAGCGCCAGACCGGCCTCGATCGCACCGAAGCCGACCGCCGCCCGGCAGCGCAGCCGCTTGGCGAGCAGCGCCCCGACGCCCATCGCGAAGACCATGACGGACAGCACGACCGAGGCCTGGGTGACGGAGTCACCGACCAAGTACGTGGCCAGGGCGACCAGTTCGAGTTCGTAGACCAGTCCGCAGGCGGCGCAGACGAAGACGACGGCAAGGACGAGGAGCCGGCCCGGCCCGGCCGGCACGGGCAGCCGTGCCGGTGTCATGGCCTCCGGCACCCCGGGGGCGCCGGGGAGAACCGGCTCTGGCGGGTCGCTCATAACGTGAACGCTACGTGACGATTCCGTGGCTCTACGTCACCCACACGGGTGCAGTCTGCGGGCTACACGCACCAATTGGGGCGTTGCCGGTGCACGGGGCACAGCAGGCGCCTCCGCACCCGTCCGGACCGTCGGACCGCGCACACCACACCGTCCACGCCCCATCGGACATCCACGCCCCCGGCGCACGCCCTTCACGCCCCTCGCACTCCCCACGCCCCGCGCCCCTCCGGCCGACCGGACCGGCTACTTTCGCCCACCCCGGTTAGACCGCCGCGACCGCCGCCCGTACGCCCACGCGGGTGCGAGTGGCCACCAAGCGGCCCTCCTGCGGATACGCGTGCCAGGTCCGCCAGCGCACCTGCCCCTGCTGACACTGCGCCAGCATCGCGGTGAAGGCGTGCGGCGAGCCCGGGAACGTACCGGCGAGGCCGTGCGGATGCTCGGCCACCAGCGCGAGCAATTCCTGCGCGCGCCCCGCGAACGAGCCGCGCGACAGCGTCTCCACATGGGCGGCGAATTCGTATTCCCAGTCGCCGAGCCGTTTGGCCACACCCAGCGGCAGCGGTGTGCTGCTGCCCGGCATACAGGCGACCGTTTCGGAACAGGTACCGCGCTCCTCTTCGAGAAGCACCTGGTGAGAGGCGCCGAGCAGTCTCAACTGCACCTGAGCGCCATGGAGTTGAAGATCGAGTACGGCGAGGGCGGGCAGGGGTTCCCTGCCCAGCGCCCAGGCCAGGTCGGAGGCACGGGTATCGGTGTACGCCGTCTGCAAAGTGGTGAGCATGGGTCGGCTCCGCAAGCACGCAGTGGAATGGTGGGCCGGCCCGCCCGTTGAAGGCCAGGGACAGATGTCCGAATGCCTGCCGGCTCGTGCCCACGTGGGATAGGAGAACTGGGGGATTCTCCAGGGAGAGGGAATCATGAAAGCCCTGTCATCCACAGCGCTTTTACCCATCTTCGCCGGGTTTCCATCCGCTCGGGGGCCATGCAGTTCAGTTGTTCAACAACCAAGCGCCTGGCGGGTGTTGGCGATATCGCCAGCACCCGCCAGGCGCATATGCAGCAAGCAACAACCCTTTTATGCAAGTGGAGTTGGAGCGGCCGCCGACTCAGGAACCGCCGTCGGCTCAGGAACCACCGCCGCCGCCACCGCAGCCGCCGCCACCGCCACCGCAGGAACCGCCACCGCAGGAGGAGCCACCGCCGCAGCCGCCACCACCGCCATGGTGACCCCCGTGGTGCCCGCCCCCGTGATGCCCGCCCAAGCCGGAGCCCGCGTCACCGCCGGCCCACCAGCTGCCCCCGCTCGAACCGCCGGAACGCCGTCCGCCACGGCCTCCGCCGCCGCCACCGTTCCGCGAGGCCAAGGCCACCAGACCGATCACCCCTGCACAGATCACCAGGAAAATCACGATCCCCATCTGCCTCACACTCCTTCCGTTCCCCCGAAGCGAGGCACCCGCTCCAGTCCGGCGCCCGGTGCGCCGATTCCGGCGCCGTCCCGCGCCGTGGACCGTCCTCGTCGACGGCCCTCACTGTCCTTCGTGCGGGGCTGATGCCCTGGTCCCCGACGTCTCAAAGCACAGTTGAGGAACTCAAGAGGTTCGACGGAGGATGGCGCACATGGACCGACCGCTGCTGAACCGCCGCCTCGCCGAATTCGGCACCACGATCTTTGCCGAAATGTCGGCACTCGCCGTCCGGACCGGCGCCATCAACCTCGGCCAGGGCTTCCCCGACGCCGACGGCCCGGAAGAGGTCAGGGAGGCCGCGGTGCGTGCCCTGCGCGACGGCCGCGGCAATCAGTACCCACCCGGCCCCGGCATCCCCGAGCTGCGCACCGCCGTCGCCGCCCACCAGCAGCGCTTCTACGGCCACCGCGGCCTCTCCTACGACCCCGACACCGAGGTCCTGGTCACCGCGGGCGCCACCGAAGCCCTCGCGGCCTCTCTGCTGGCACTGCTGGAACCGGGCGACGAGGTCATCGCCCTGGAGCCCTACTACGACTCCTACGCCGCCGGTATCGCGCTGGCAGGCGGCCGCCGCGTCCCGGTGACCCTGCGCGCGGACCCGGAGTCCGGCACCTACCGCCTCGACCTGGACGAACTGCGCGACGCCATCACCGACAACACCCGCCTGATCCTGCTCAACACTCCGCACAACCCCACCGGCACCGTCCTGTCCCACCAGGAGCTCACCGAGATCGCCCGCCTCGCCTGCGAGCACAATCTCCTGGTCATCACCGACGAGGTCTACGAGCACCTCGTCTTCGAGGGCGAGCACCTCCCCCTCGCGTCGTTCCCCGGAATGCGCGAACGCACCGTCACCATCGGCTCGGCCGGCAAGACCTTCTCCTTCACCGGCTGGAAGGTCGGCTGGGTCACGGCCATCCCGGAACTGGTCACCGCCGTCCGCGCCGCCAAGCAATTCCTCACCTACGTCTCCGCCGGCCCCTTCCAGTACGCGGTCGCCGAGGCACTCGCCCTACCCGACAGCTACTTCAACGAACTGCGGAACGACCTCCGGTCCAAGCGCGACCTCTTGGCGACCGGCCTCGCCGACGCCGGCTTCACCGTCTTCCGCCCCTCCGGCACCTACTTCATCACCACCGACATCCGACCCCTCGGCTTCGACGACGGTTTCGCCTTCTGCCGCACCCTCCCCGAACGCGTAGGCGTCGTCGCCATCCCCAACGCCGTCTTCTACGACCACAAGGACCAAGGCGCCCCCTACGTCCGCTTCGCCTTCTGCAAACAGGAGAAAGTACTCCAGGAGGCCACTGCGCGCCTACGGCGCCTGCGATAACGAAATAGTGTTCCTGTCCTGACAGCCAGCCCGACCTGGCCCGGCAGCTCCAGGCCCTGCCCCGGAAGGACATCCCGGTCCTGCACCGCCAGGCCGGACGCGGACACGGCCGGGACGAGCCACGCCTGATCCAGGCCGCCACCGTCAAGGCCCCTGCTGTTCCCCCACGCTCGCCAGGTCTGCGGATCCCGTGCCGCCGCCGCAAGTTCGGCACGAGACGCAGGGGCACCGAGACCGTCTACGCCGTCACGGACCTGACGGCCGAGCAGGTCGGCGTCGAGGAACTCACCGCCTGGGCTCGCGTGCACTGGACGATCGGGAACACCGTCCACCGGACCAGGGACGCCCCTGGCCCCTGCTCCCACCCGGCCCGAGCCACCGAGCGAGGCCATCTCGGGCGGGCTGGAAAGCCATATGAATCACCATAAACACGGGCCGAAAAGCGGAGGTTGGCCGCGTGTATAGTTGCGAGCCATTGTTGACTATTCGAGTGAACGGGGGCGGCTCAGGAACGGCCAGGGCGGCTGGTTTCGGGGCTCGCATTCGAATCTAAGGGGATTGCGCTATGCGCGTTCGTATTCGCACCTGCCTTCCTGTCGTGGCGGCAATAGTCGCCGGAAGCGCGCTGCTCACCGCGTGCAACGACGACTCGGGCAGCTCGTCCGACAACGCCACCTCTCCGTCGCAGACGACGTCGGCACCCGCGCCGAGTGACACCAGCGCCGCGGGTACGCCCAGCACGTCGGCGTCGGCGGTCGGCGCGGACAGCGGGTCGTCCGGCAGCCCGGTGACAGTGAACAAGTCGTTCACCGACGATGTGATGGGCGAAAAGGCGACGGTCCTCAAGTACGTGAGCGGGTACCAGCCTTCGGCCGCGTCGAAGAGCAAATACTCCGCGCTGGCGGATGAGGAGGTCGTCCTCGTCCAAGTGAAGGTGACGGCGAGCAGCAAGTACTACGACTCCTTCGGCGCCGGCTCGTTCTATCTCACGGGCATGCCCAACGGGATCGACCAGGCGAGCACCACGATCCTCGACGACGAGATCAAGGCCGCCGGATACCCGCCGCTGCCCGACGCTGAAACGGGCAAGACCACGACCGGCTGGGTCGTGTTCAACCCGGGCAAGGACACGAAGAAGCTTGTGCTTCGGTACAAGCGTCTCGCCGCGAAGACGTCCAACGGCACTTCCATCTCCGCGAAGAACTTTGACATTCCGCTGAACTGACCCGCAGAAGCCCCGACGGCCCGCCGATTTCACCGGCGGGCCGTTTTTCTCGGGAGAAACCCTCTGGTCCCCAGATTCCCTGGAAACGACCCGAGTTCGGCCGCGCTGAGGTCTGTCAATCCGCTGGCCTGCCCGGCTTCGGGGCACCGGAGTAGTTGGCCTATGTCCGCGTTGGTGTGATCACTCGATCCGGTATGGCATGAGGGCTCGGTGGTGGTCGGTGTGGGCGCGGCGTCCGGCGGCGGTGTTCGCAGACCCGCTGGATCTGGGGTCGCTACCGAGGATGCGAATCTGACGGCCGGGAGATCACGCGCTACGCCTGCCTCCATCCCTGCTCCGGGTTTGCCTATCCATTCGGCCGCGGACCAGGGGCCACGGTTGAGCACGGCACCGCCGGTCTCACGAGCAGCGCCACGATCGGTTCGGGCGTCGTGCTACGCCGCCGCTGCGAACTCCCGGACGCGCTCGTTGAAGTCGGCGACCAGGCGGTGGTTGCCGAAGGGCTGCATGCGGCGCTGGAAGTGAGGTCGGCGGGGGTCAGGTGCACCAGTTCGAACGTTCCCCGTGCGACCTCAGTGAGGAACGCCGCCTCGACCCTCGGCCAGCGCTCCAGGATTCAGCAGACCTCAGTCATGACCGGGCTCGGGAGCAAACGTCGGCCGGTTGGCGACGTCAGCAGGGCGGCGCACTCGGGATGCCGCCAGTCGGTGGCGTCCAACGCTGCGGCCAGCGGGCCGGTGTCCAGGACTGTGGCAATCACGCCGAGTCGCCGAAGCGCTCGCGCATTCGCTCACGGATGTAGTCGTCATGCTCCTCGGCAAGGTTCTCGGGTCCATTGACGCTGCCGATCAGGGCCACCAACCCGGCCTCGTAGCGAATGCAGCGCTCACATCGACAGTCTATGGCCGTCGCCTTCCTCGGCAGGCTGATCCGCCGGACCGCAGGCAAATGGGTGTATGAACGCGTCGTGGCCTGGGTCACCGCGCCCCCGGAGCTGGTCAGCGCGGTCCGCTCGGCCAAGCAGTTCCTCACCTATGTCTCCGCGGGCCCGTTCCAGTACGCCGTCGCCGAGGCGCTCGCCCTCCCCGACAGCTACTTCACCCAGCTGCGCGACGATCTGCGCGCCAAGCGCGACATCCTGGCCACCGGTCTCGCGGAGGCCGGCTTCCAGGTCTTCCGCCCCTCCGGCACCTACTTCATCACCACCGACATCCGCCCCCTCGGCCACGACGACGGCTTCGCCTTCTGCCGCGCCCTGCCCGAACGCGCCGGCGTCGTCGCCATCCCCAACGCCGTCTTCTACGACCACAAGGACCAGGGCGCACCGTACGTCCGCTTCGCGTTCTGCAAGCAGAAAGAGGTACTGCGGGAGGCGGCCGGCCGCCTACAGAAGCTCTGAGGAATACAGCCGGACGCTCTTACGTCCCGTACGGCCCGTACAGGACATACGGCCCGCCGTCACGCCCAGAAGCCCTCGGGCGGCGGCGCCTCCGGGTCGGGGGCGACCGGCGGCTCCTTCCGGTCACCGTAGAAATAGTCGTAGAGGTCCTGGAGATAGGCGTAGAGGCGGTCGTCCTCCCAAAAGGGGACGCTGGTCATGTAACACCACTCCGCCGCGGAGACGGACCGCTCCCGCAGGAGGTGTTCCAGGGCCTCCTTGAGATGCCGGGCGAAGGGCGTATCACGGACCACTTCCCCCTTCTTCCTGTGCCACTGGACCACACTTCCCCGACATTTGTCGATATCGTCGATGAACTCGACATTCAGGGAGCATTCGAAGAATATGCAAATATCTTTATCCGTCGCATAATGCGGGATCCCCGACCCCTTGTACTTCATGTATCTCCCTGAGTTCCGGACTTCCTCACCGAGGAGCGAGCGGCATGGCCTCGAAGCCGTCGAAGAGGTATGCATAAACCTGAGCGAGGTACGCCCTCAGCTCCCGCTGGTCCGGGAAGGGCACATAGGTCAGCCCGAACCACTGCTCCACCGTCAGCGGCTGGTTCGCCACAAGGTGCTTCAGCCCCGCACGAATCGTGTCCTGATAGTCGGGCCAGGCCGCATCGAACGTCTCCCGCAGCATTCCGAGGTCGTCGACCGCTTCGACGCCAAGAATTCCGGCACAGAAGTTCACCAACCGGCGGTCGACACCAGGTACCTCCAGACCGATATCCGCCAGCGGGACGGTGACCGGGTCTATCTCCTCGTAGCCGCCCGGATATGGGTAGAGCGTGGTGTTTCGCAGGTCGGCCTCGTTCTCCGGTCCATCCTCGCTCTCCAGATCCTGCGCCGGGCGGTACACGCCGTACAGCAGGCCGCGCGTCGAGAAGTCCGCGTAGACGTAGTTCACTTCACCGTCGGGGCTGTACGGCCGCCTGGGATCGATGGTGATCGCCGTGGCCTTCCCCAGGCACTTCTCCCCCTCTCCGTAAACGGCCTCGAACGGCAGGATCGGCGAGAGGTCGTGATTCTTCAGCGCCGCCTCACGCAGGGCGTCGTCCGCTTGGACCAGAGCGTCCTCGGTGTCGAAACGGCTAGCCCACGGGCCGGTGCGCGGTGGCAATTGGTCGCGCATTGTCATGAAACGGAGGCTCCTTCCATCGAGAGTTCGAGCTGATCGGGCGTGGCCAATCTTCCCACGAGCAACCCGTGGTGCGACGGGCGTCAAGCCTCGTAGCCGGGCGGCGGGACATCATCCGGCGACTCCGGCGGCTCCTTGCGGTCGCCGTAGAAGTAGTCGTACAGATTCCGCAGGTAGGCGTACAGAAGGTCATCGCGCCAGAAGTTGACCTGGTCAGCTCGTACCAGTCCTCTACGGTGGCACACCGCTCACGAAGCAGGTACTCCAACGCTTCACGCAGATTCCGGGTGTCTGGTGATTTGGGGTTTCGGACGATGTGCGACTTGCAAACGGGGACGTCATCGATGAACTCAATATTGAGGCAGGGCCTGAAGAATTTACCAACCCCGCCTACCTCCGCGAAAAAATGCGGGATACTCGATGGCCTGACCTCCTCAGAGTTCACCTTCACCTCACGCATTGTGCGATCCGACTGGCTCCGGGAACATCGTCACCAATTTATATCCGTCATTCCCAGTACCAAGCAGGCGGCGGTGCCTCCGGGTCCGGGGCCTCCGGCGGCTCCTGCCGGTCACCATAGAAGTAGTCATAGAGATCCTGTAGGTAAGCGTACAGACGGTCATCCTCGTAGAAGAAGACGTGGTTCAGCTGCCCCCACTGCTTCGCGGTGACCGGCCGCTCGCGGAGCAGATACTCCAGCGCCTCCCGCAAATGCCGGGAGAACGCCGTGTCCGACGTCGCATTCGCCTTCGTCTTGTCGATGTCGTCAATCCATTCGACGCCGAGCGCGACTTCGAAGAATGTACAGATATCGGGATCGGTGGCAAAGTGCGGAATGCCCTCCCCGCGGTACCTCATGTGTTTCTCTCCCTCTTCGGCTCCGGGTACATCGTCACCAGTTTATGCCCACCCATACCATCCGGCTCGTAAATCGCAAGGAGTCCACCGTCACGGAAGTCCACCGGCTTGTAATTAATATCCTCACCCGTCATCGGCCGGTCCGGGTCAATGTAGAATCCGCGGAATCTCTCGTGGTGATCGCCACCGGGACCCCAGGCGTCCTCGGGCGCGAACCGAATGTCCTGCCGACCCGCCTTGGCGGGATCCAGCAAGGATCTGCCATAGAGATCGGCATGCATGAAGGCCTCGTCCTGGCCGTGATTGAAGCCCGTGGAGAACGCATCGCACTTGTGTCTTTTGTCCTTTTTCTCCGCATCCAGGTAGGCGTCTTCACCCAACCGTTCCTTGGCATTCGGGCCATGCGCGGGGTCGACCTTGCCGGAACTTTGAATGTAGCCATCTTGCTGGCTATAGATCGGTTTTCCATGGCTGTCGAAGATCGGGTTGCCATTCCCGTCGACGCGCTTGGCCGGCTCTCCCAGCCGCTCCTTCAACATCTCATCGGTCGGGTCCAGGTGCCTTTGCGGCCCGTGCCCCTGCTTGCGAAGGTCGTCGACGCGCTCAGCGACCTGTTTCCTGTGCCTGTCCCGCAGATCGTCCTCGTTGAGTACCCGCTGGCCGAGCTTCAGGTGAACCGCATCCCGGTCGTCCTGGTGGCGCCGCATGTCCTTGCGTATCGCCTCCTCGGCCTCGTTGATGTTCTTCCTGGTGATGTCCAGCCCGTGGCCGATCGACCGGTGCCCCTTGGCCATCGCCTTGGACATGTCCGTGATCATCGAGTCGATGATCGGGCGGATCGCCTTCTCCACGATCTGCCCGTACTTGCCCTTGCCGAGCAGTCGGCCGCGGGTTTTGGAGTCCAGGTTGCTGCTGAACCGCTCCACCTTCTCCGCGTGACCATGGGCGTCCTTGGCCGCCTTCGCCAGATTGTCGGGGTGTGCCTTGAATCCCTTGCTCACGCCGCACCCCCCGCAGCGCCCAGCGCCGCGTCAACACCCTTGAAGACAAGACCGGATACGGCTTTCTCGATCTCCGCCTGGAAGGGCTCGATCGCCATGGAGACCAGTTCGGCGATGAGGACGTCCTCGATCTCCTGGATGACCTCTCTGATGATGCGTTTCCCGATCTCGATGGCTGCCGCCTCGGCGGCTGCCGCGATGCCGAGGGTGGCCACCGTCGCGGCGGCTGCGGCCGCCATCTCGACTGCGGTGATGACGAGTTGGGCGATGACCACGCCCTTGGCCACGACCACGCCGACGGCCGCCACCTCAAGTGCCGTGGCGAGCACTTCGCAGCAGTTGGTCAGGACCGTGTGGTGTTCGCCGGAGACTTGGTTCCACCGGCTGAGCAAGGCATCGTAGGAGGCACCCTCGTAGGCGTCCGCGAGCCCTTTCAGCGTGGAGTCCAGCCCGCTGTGCCCCTCCGCGAGGTTCTGGCCGAACTCCCGCACATGCCCGGCCCAGGCCCGCAGTTCGTCCTCGTCGATGTCGGGCCATTCCAGACCCATCAGGTCCATGATCCAGACGACTTCACCAGGCAGCTCGATGGACACCGCCGGCCTCCCCCTTGGCTCCGCGTCCGCTCAACTCCGCGTATGTGGACGAGCGATGTGCCCAGTACGGTTCCACGGCCGACCGAAGATGATCAAGTCGGCGGTAAGGGGAATCGCTGACAGGGCCGGAGCGCGAGCCGTGCGCCGCACCGACCGACCGGGTCCCCCGTCACACGACAGACGCGGGCCCCGGAGCCGAAAGCTCCGGGGCCCGCGCAGCAGGGTGGGTGTGGGACGGACGGGGCTCAGGCCTCGTCGTCACCCGGCTTCTCGTCGGAGTCGCCTTCGATCTCGGCTTCCAGGCCGAGCTGCTCGACGATCCACTTGTCGAATTCGATCGAGGCGCGGACCCAGCTGACCGTGCTCGACACGAAGTGTTCGAGCGAAACACCGGTGCCGATCAGCATCGATGCTTCACCGATCAGACGGACCGTGCCGTCGTCATGGGTGTGGGTGTAGGCCTTGGGCCACAGCGTCCGGCGGTTCCAGTCGTCGATCGCCTCCAGCAGCTTCGACTTGTCGTCGATGCCGTGGGGACGGTCATAGAACGTACGGACGGAGAAGATCTGCTGCTCCTCCTCGCCCCGGAACATGAAGTACGTGCGGAACTGCTCCCACGGGGCGGCGAGGTCACCCTCCTCGTCGACGACGTACTTCAGCTCCATCTGGTCGAGGAGCTGCTTGACCAGGTCCTGGTCTGGCACGACGGGACCATCAGGCCCCGCGGGCTCGGGTTCGGGCTGGCCCCCGAAATTCGGAATCGAGGACGGGTCGATGCTCACCGTGGAATTCCCTTCGTATGGTCCCTGCCATCCTCCCCCACATCCGCCCCGTCCTGGCAACCCGGGACGGAGCGGATACGGGCAAGGTGGCGGTCAAGGTGGCGGTCAAGCTGTCGGTCAAGGACATGATCAGGGACGCGGCCGGGCGGGAGACCGGGCGCCCGGATCGCGGCGCCGGTCAGGCCCCGGGCGCCCCGTCCGACTCCACCGACAGCTGATCACCGTCCACATCCACCCGCACGGTGTCCCCGTCGCGCACCTCGCCCGCCAGGATGGCGCGGGCCAGCTGGTCACCGATGGCGGTCTGGATCAGACGGCGCAGCGGCCGGGCGCCGTAGGACATGTCCGGGGCCGGAGCGTCGATGACCGGTTCCTGGCCGAGCCAGGCGAGCCAGGTCAGGGCACGGTCGGTGACGTCCAGCCGGAGCCGGCGGTCGCCGAGGCGGCGCTGGAGGTGGTCGAGCTGGATCCGGGCGATCCGCTGGAGCTGGTCCGTGCCGAGCGGGTGGAAGACCACCACGTCGTCGAGCCGGTTGAGGAACTCGGGGCGGAAGGACGCGCGGACGGTCTCCAGTACCTTCTCCCGCTTCTGGTCCTCCTTGAGCAGCGGGTCCATGAGGAAGCTGGAGCCGAGGTTGGAGGTCAGGATGAGGATGGTGTTGCGGAAATCGACCGTTCGGCCCTGGCCGTCCGTGAGCCGGCCGTCGTCGAGGACCTGGAGCAGGATGTCGAAGACGTCGTGGTGGGCCTTCTCGACCTCGTCCAGCAGGATGACGGAGTACGGGCGACGGCGGACCGCCTCCGTCAGCTGGCCGCCCTCCTCGTAGCCGACATAGCCGGGCGGCGCGCCGACCAGCCGCGCGACGCTGTGCTTCTCGCCGTACTCCGACATGTCGATACGGACCATCGCCCGCTCGTCGTCGAAGAGGAAGTCCGCGAGCGCCTTGGCCAGCTCGGTCTTGCCGACACCGGTCGGGCCGAGGAAGAGGAAGGAGCCGGTGGGGCGGTCCGGGTCGGCGATGCCGGCGCGGGTACGGCGGACGGCGTCGGAGACCGACCGTACGGCCTCGGTCTGCCCGATCAGCCGCTTGCCGAGCTCCTCCTCCATCCGCAGGAGCTTCTGGGTCTCGCCCTCCAGCAGACGGCCGGCCGGGATGCCGGTCCAGGCGCCGACCACATCCGCGATGTCGTCGGGACCGACCTCCTCCTTGACCATGGACTCCTTGGACGCCTCCTGCTCGGCCTCGGCGGCGGCCGCCTCCTCCAGCGCCTGCTCCACGCCCGGGATCTCGCCGTAGAGCAGCTTGGAGGCGGTGTCGAAGTCGCCGTCGCGCTGGGCACGCTCGGCCTGGCCGCGCAGCTCGTCGAGCTTCTCCTTGAGCGCACCGACCCGGTTGAGGCTCTCCTTCTCCTTCTCCCAGCGGGCGGTCAGACCGCGCAGCTCCTCCTCCTTGTCGGCGAGGTCCTTGCGCAGCTTCTCCAGCCGCTGGAGCGAGCCGGCGTCGGTCTCGTTCCGCAGCGCCAGCTCCTCCATCTTGAGCCGGTCCACGGCACGCTGGAGCTCGTCGATCTCCACGGGAGAGGAGTCGATCTCCATACGGAGGCGGGAGGCGGCCTCGTCGACCAGGTCGATGGCCTTGTCGGGCAGGAAGCGGGAGGTGATGTAGCGGTCGGAGAGGGAGGCGGCGGCGACCAGCGCGGAGTCCGCGATCTGCACCTTGTGGTGGGCCTCGTAGCGGCCCTTGAGCCCGCGCAGGATCGCCACCGTGTCCTCGACGGTCGGCTCGGCGACCAGCACCTGCTGGAAGCGCCGCTCCAGCGCCGCGTCCTTCTCGATCCGCTCGCGGTACTCGTCCAGCGTCGTTGCGCCGACCATCCGCAGCTCACCACGGGCCAGCATCGGCTTGAGCATGTTGCCGGCGTCCATCGAGGAGTCGCCGCCGGCGCCCGCGCCCACGACGGTGTGCAGCTCGTCGATGAAGGTGATGATCTGGCCCTCGCTGGACTTGATCTCCGCCAGGACGGTCTTCAGCCGCTCCTCGAACTCACCGCGGTACTTGGCGCCCGCGACCATCGCCCCCAGGTCGAGCGCGACCAGCCGCTTGTTGCGCAGCGACTCGGGCACATCGCCCTTGACGATCCGCTGCGCCAGCCCCTCGACGACGGCGGTCTTGCCGACACCCGGCTCACCGATCAGCACCGGGTTGTTCTTCGTACGGCGGGAGAGCACCTGCACCACACGCCGGATCTCGTGGTCCCGGCCGATGACCGGGTCGAGCTTGCCCTCGCGGGCGGCCGCCGTGAAGTCGGTACCGAACTTCTCCAGCGCCTTGTACGTGCCTTCCGGGTCGGCATTGGTCACCCGCTGCCCGCCGCGGGTCGCCTCGAAAGCGGCGAGCAGCTTCTTGGCGCTCGCTCCCTGCTCGGCGAGCAGCTCACCGGTCCGTCCGCCCTTGGCGGCGATACCGATGAGGAGGTGCTCGGTGGAGACATAGGCATCGCCGAGCTCCTTGGCGCGCTGAGTGGCGTCCGCGATGGCGGAGAGCAGATCGCGGTCCGGCTGCGGCGGCGCGACCGTCGAGCCCTGCACGCTGGGCAGCCCGGCGAGCTGCCGCTCGGCGCCGTTGCGCAGCACGGCGGCGTCCGCCTCGACGGCGGACAGCAGGTCCATGATGTTCTCGTTGTCCTGCCCGGCCAGCAGCGCGAGCAGGAGATGCGCGGACGTCATGTCCGCATGTCCGGCGGTGACCGCCCGCTCGTTGGCGGCGCTCAGCGCCTCCCGGCTCTTGTTGGTCAGCTCGGCGTCCACGTCCTCGCGATCCTCCTCGACTCGTCCTCAACAGCCTCTACGCCCAGTCTGGGCCCGGTCGGCGCGCCCGCGCGGCACATCCTGCTCGTGCCAACGTGCGATAAGTTGAGTCTATTCCACTCAAGGTTGATTCGGGGAGCCGCCCACCCCACCCTCGCTCACTCGTGCGAGGGAATCGCGCTGAACGCGCCGTCCCGCCCCACGCCGCCCGGCGACACTGGCCTTCAACCACAAGGAGGTGCAGCATGACGGCTATGGCACACGAGCCGATGCCCACGCAGGACGACATCCTCCTGGAAGGCTTTCTGGCGCTGGAGACCCCGACAGGTTTCCGGGCCGAGCTCATCGAGGGGGAGATCGCGGTGACACCGCCGCCGGATGGCGACCACGAGGACTGCCTGAGTCTCGTCTTCGAGCAGGTCATGCAGTTGTCTGCAACGGCCATGCAGTTCTCGGGACACAAAGGACTCCTCCTCTCCCACGCGGCGGGCCGGCCCGCGGACCACGTGATCCCCGACGCCACCATCGCCCCACGCGCGCTGCGTCTCTTCCGCGGCGCCCCTCCCTGGATGCCCAGCGACGGCGTTGCCATGGTCATCGAGGTGACGTCGAGCAAGCCCCACAAGGACCGTGTCGCCAAGCGCCATGGCTACGCCCGCTCCGGCATTCCGCTCTGTCTCCTGGTCGACCGTGACAAGTCAGCGGTCACACTGTTCAGCGAGCCGGAGGGCGAGGACTACCTCAACACTCACATCGCCCCCTTCGGCAAACCCCGCCCCCTCCCCGCCCCCTTCTCCTTCGACCTGGAAACCACCGACTTCCTCTGAACCCCGGGCCCGGAACTACCCTTGCCCCCATGGCCCATGACCTCAGTGCCCTCAGCCCGGAGTACCTCGCCTTCTGGGGCGAGTATCTGATGCCGACGCTCACCACGCTGCGTACGGACGGGACGCCGCACGTCGTCCCGGTAGGCGTCACCTACGACGCCGGGCAGCGCATCGCGCGGATCATCACCCGCAAGGACAGCGCCAAGGTCAAGAACATCCTCGCCGCCGGGGCGGACGGCGCCACCGTCGCCGTGTGCCAGGTCGACAAGGGGCGCTGGGCGACCCTGGAGGGCATCGCGCGGGTGCGTACGGACACCGAGTCGGTGGCCGACGCGGTGAACCGGTATGCCGAGCGCTACGGCCGGACGCCGACGCCCAACCCCGATCGCGTCATGATCGAGATCGCGGTGACCAAGGCGATGGGCCGGGCCTGAGAGCCTGCCCGCCGCTCCCCCGTCCCGCCGCCTCCCCGTCCCGCCGGGCACACCGTCCCCTGGCCGAAAACGGACCCTTCCGCTCCGCCGTGGGCCGTCCACCTGGTACTCAGGAGCGACGGGAACCGAACAGCTCCGTGCAAGGGCGGACGGCATCGGGCCTGCCCCAGGCAAAAGACGGCAGCTGGAGGCCGCATGGCGTCGGCATTGCACATCGTGACGACCGTTCCGCGCCGGCCGCCCCCCACCCGGCCGCGCCCGCATGCCGAGCTCTGTCCGCGCTGCGGCGGCCAACTGGCCGTCAACCAGGACGGCTGGAAGATCTGCCACGCCTGCGGTTACGCTTCGCCGCCCGGTACAGCCCCTCCTCCACGGGCCACCCACGGGGGTATCGTCGCCCCCACAGTCGCCACGCCCCGGAGGGCACGATGAACTCGGTCCGAGTGACGGCGATCGCCTGCCTGATGCCGCTGTCCGAGCTGGACGAGGATCCGTTCCTGGTCGATGACCGCAGCCAGCACGACATGTGCAAACAGTGGGCGGCAGCCCGTGACTACCACCTGACCTGCCGGCTCAGCCTGCACCACCTGCGCGCCGATCACAGCGCACTGTGGCGCGATGTCGAGGACGGCCTGGTCGATGTGTTCGTGACGCCCAACCGCCGGGCCCTGGAGAACGCCATCGACGGCACCGCCGAGTTCACCGCGCGGTGCGCCGCGGCCGGGGTGCGCCTGGAGACCGCCGACCTCGACGAGCCGGTCTACACCCTGGCGATGAAGTCGCATGTGCACCGGCGCCTGTCGATGCCGACGGCGGGGTACAGCGGCTGCTGAGCGGGCGCGGGCCGTGCGCAGGCGGATGCCCGCAGACGGAGGCCGCAGGACGACAGCCGCAGGAGGACACCGGAAGACGCGCGGGGCAGGGAACAGCACGCAGAGACGCGACAAGGGCCGGGTTTCCCCGGCCCTTTGCCACGTCACGCGCCGGGTGCTCGCGCCCCGGGACGGCCGTTCACTCCGGCCGCTTGGGCCGCCACACCACCAGCGCGCTGCCCTGCTGCACATCCTGATACGGCACCAGATCGCGCCGGTAGGAGGCGTGCACCGCCGCCTCCCGCTGCTGCATCGCGCTGGCCGCGCCCTCCAGGGCGCCCTGGAGCTCGATGACCCGCTGCTGAAGGGCCGCGACCTGGTTCTCCAGCTCGATGATGCGCTTGATGCCGGCGAGGTTGATGCCCTCGTCCTGGGACAACTGCTGCACCGTACGGAGCAGTTCGATGTCCCGGGCCGAATAGCGGCGGCCCCGCCCGGCCGTGCGGTCGGGCGAGACCAGCCCGAGCCGGTCGTACTGACGAAGGGTCTGCGGATGCAGGCCGGAGAGCTGAGCCGCGACGGAGATGACGTACACCGGCGACTCATCGGTCAGTTGATAGGGGTTACGACGCTGCCCGCCCCGGCTGTCCATCTCAAGCTCCCTTCGCGGCCTGGAACAGCTCTGCCCGCGGGTCCGGGCCCGCGGTCGCCTCGCGATAGGACTCCAGCGAGTCCTTCGCCTTGTCGCTGAGGTCGCTGGGGACCAGCACCTCTATGGTGACCAGCAGATCACCGCGGGTGCCGTCCTTGCGGGTGGCACCCTTGCCCCGGGCGCGCATGGTGCGCCCGTTGGGGGTGCCGGCCGGCAGCTTCAGCGTCACCGGCGGACCGCCCAGGGTCGGTACCTTCACCTCGCCGCCGAGGGCGGCCTCCGGGAAGGTGACCGGCACCGTGACGGTGAGGTTGTCGCCCTTGCGGCCGAAGACCGGGTGGGCGTCGACATGCACGACCACATACAGATCGCCGGCCGGACCGCCCTGCTCGCCCGGGGCGCCCTTGCCGCGCAGCCGGATGCGCTGCCCGTCGGAGACGCCCGCGGGGATACGGACCTGCATCGTGCGGGCGCTGGTGGCGCGACCACTGCCCTTGCAGACCTCACAGGGGTCCTGGGCGATCAGGCCCCGGCCCTTGCAGTCGGCGCACGGGTCGGTCAGCGAGAAGCCGCCGCCCGCGCCCCGGCTGACCTGGCCGGTGCCGACACAGGTCGGGCAGACCCGGGGCGTACCGTTTTTGTCGCCGGTGCCCGAACACGCCTTGCACGGCGCCTGGCTGGACATCCGCAGCGGGACCGTGGCCCCGTCGACCGCCTCGGTGAAGCTGAGCGTCACCTCGGACTCGATGTCCTGGCCGCGGCGTGCGTGGGTACGCGTACCGGCGCCGCCACGGTTGAACAGACCGCCGAAGACGTCCCCCAGGCCGCCGCCGAAGCCGCCGCCCCCGCCACTCTGACCGGGCGCGCCTCCGAAGAGGTCGCCCAGGTCGAAGTTGAAGGAGCCGCCGCCACCGGCGGGACCCGGCCGGTAGCCGCCGTTGCCGAACAGCGTGCGCGCCTCGTCGTACTCCTTGCGGCGCTTGCTGTCCCCCAGGATGTCGTTCGCCTCGGAGATCTCCTTGAAGCGCTCCTCGGCCTTGGCGTCGCCCTTGTTGGCATCCGGGTGGAACTCGCGGGCGAGCTTCCGGTACGCCTTTTTGATCTCCGCTTCGGTGGCGTCCTTCGGGACGCCGAGGACCTTGTAATAGTCCTTCTCGACGAAGTCCTTGGTGCTCATCCCCGACGTCCCTCCTCCCGCGCGGATTTTCTGTTTGCCCTCACGTCAGCCCTCGTCCGGGCCACCGCTCTCCTCGTCCGAAGCCTTCACGTCCTCGTCGGAGGTGGACTTGGCGCCCTGCGCGCCCGGCTGCGGTTCGGCGACGGCGACCCGCGCGGGGCGGATCGTTCGCTCACCGATGCGATACCCGGGCTGAAGGATCGCCACGCACGTCGTCTCGGTGACATCCGGTGCGTACGAATGCATCAGCGCCTCGTGGATCGTCGGGTCGAAGGGCTCGCCCTCCTTGCCGAACTGCTGGAGACCCAGCTTGGCGACCACGGTCTCCAGCGATTCGGCCACCGACTTGAAGCCGCCGACCAGTTCGCCGTGTTCACGCGCACGGCCGACGTCGTCGAGCGTGGGAAGGAGCTCGGACAGGAGGTTCGCCGCGGCGATCTCCTTGACCGTGACCCGGTCCCGCTCCACCCGACGGCGGTAGTTCTGGTACTCCGCCTGGAGCCGCTGGAGGTCCGCCGTGCGCTCGTTGAGCGCGGTGCGTACCTGGTCCAGCTGCGCCTGGAGCGCTATGTCCGTTACGTCCCCGGCCGGGGCCGAGCCCGCCTTGTCGGCGGACTCGGCCTGCGCCGCGTCTTCGGGAGCGGCGTCGGAAGGGACGTCGGGCTTCTCGTCGAAGCCCGGGGTCTCCTCCGTCACGCGGCACCATCCTTCTTCGGCTTCTCGTCGTCGACGATCTCGGCGTCCACGACGTCATCGGCGGCGTCCTGGGCCTGCTCACCGGCAGCGGCGCCCTCGGCACCGCCGGCGGCCTGCGCGCCCTGGGCGTCGGCGTACATGGCCTGACCCAGCTTCTGGGAGACGGCCGCGACCTTCTCGGTGGCGGTGCGGATCTCGGCCGAGTCCTCGCCCTTGAGCTTCTCCTTCAGCTCACTGACGGCTTCCTCGACCTCGGTCTTCACGTCACCGGGGACCTTGTCCTCGTTGTCCTTGAGGAACTTCTCCGTCTGGTAGACGAGCTGCTCGCCCTGGTTACGGGACTCGGCGGCCTCGCGGCGGGCGTGGTCCTCGTCCGCGTACTTCTCGGCCTCCTGGCGCATCCGGTCGACCTCGTCCTTCGGCAGCGAGGAGCCGCCTCATGATGCCGCCCTTGGTCTCGATACCGAGGGACAGCGGGGTGACGTCCAGCAGGAGGACGTCCTTGACCTCACCCTTGAGCACACCGGCCTGGAGGGTGGCGCCGATGGCGACGACCTCGTCCGGGTTGACGCCCTTGTTGGCGTCCTTGCCGCCGGTCAGCTCCTTGACGAGCTCGGCGACGGCGGGCATACGGGTGGAGCCGCCGACCAGGACCACGTGGTCGATCTCGGACAGGTTGATACCCGCGTCCTTGATCACGTTGTGGAACGGGGTCTTGCAGCGGTCCAGGAGGTCCGAGGTGAGCTGCTGGAACTGCGAGCGCGTGAGCTTCTCGTCCAGGTGCAGCGGGCCCTCGGCGGAGGCGGTGATGTAGGGAAGGTTGATCGTCGTCTCCGTGGAGGACGACAGCTCGATCTTCGCCTTCTCCGCGGCCTCGCGCAGGCGCTGGAGCGCCATCTTGTCCTTGGCGAGGTCCACGCCGTGGCCGTTCTGGAACTGCTTGACCAGGTAGTCGACGACGCGCTGGTCCCAGTCGTCACCACCGAGGTGGTTGTCACCGTTGGTGGCCTTCACCTCGACGACGCCGTCGCCGATCTCCAGCAGCGAGACGTCGAAGGTGCCGCCACCGAGGTCGAAGACCAGAATGGTCTGGTCGTCCTTCTCCAGGCCGTAGGCCAGGGCGGCCGCGGTGGGCTCGTTGACGATACGCAGGACGTTGAGGCCCGCGATCTCACCGGCCTCCTTGGTGGCCTGGCGCTCGGAGTCGTTGAAGTAGGCCGGAACGGTGATGACCGCGTCGACGACCTTCTCGCCCAGATATGCCTCGGCGTCGCGCTTGAGCTTCTGCAGGATGAAGGCGCTCATCTGCTGCGGGTTGAAGCCCTTGCCGTCGATGTCGATCTTCCAGTCGGTGCCCATGTGGCGCTTGACCGACCGGATGGTCCTGTCGACGTTGGTGACCGCCTGGCGCTTGGCGACCTCGCCGACCAGCACCTCGCCGTTCTTGGCGAAGGCGACAACGGACGGCGTGGTCCTGGCGCCCTCGGCGTTGGTGATGACGGTGGGCTCACCGCCTTCGAGAACACTGACGACGGAGTTCGTCGTGCCCAGGTCGATGCCGACCGCACGTGCCATTTCAATTCCTCCAGCTGACTTGAGTGGAACAGGCTCAACAGTGCAGCACGGAAGAAATCCTGTCAACAGACCTGAGTCGAGTGCGCTCAAGTTTTATATCGCCCTTACCGTCACCAGGGTTCCATCCCCCAGACGCGGAGGGCTTACCCAGGGTTGCCTTCGCGACGCAGATCACCGGCCGGGCGGCTTCATGGGGCGGAGGAGAATGGGTAACCTCAGCGGCAGACCCAAAAAGTTACCGCTTAGTAGTTCCCACCGTTTTCCGCTCTCGCAGGTACGAGGAGCCTCCCATGCAACTCGCCGCGATCATCGTGTCGCTGGTGCTCATCGCGGTCGCCGTGGCGCTGTTCGGCCGCGCCCTCCTGCAGATCTACCGCCAGATGCGGCTGGGCCAGCCGGTGCCCGCAGGCACCCGGACCGACGCTCCCGCCCAACGGACCGTCACGGTGGCCAAGGAGTTCCTCGGCCACACTCGCATGAACCGCTGGGGCGTCGTCGGCGTGGCGCACTGGTTCGTGGCGGTGGGCTTCCTCACCCTGCTGCTGACGATCGTCAACGCCATCGGCCAGCTCTTCCAGGCCGACTGGCTGATCCCGGTGATCGGCGACTGGCTGCCGTGGGAGATGTTCGTCGAGGCGATGGGCACGATGACGACCGTGGGCATCATCGCCCTGATCGTCATCCGGCAGCTGAACCGTCCCGGCGGCGCGGGCCGCAAGTCCCGCTTCGCGGGCTCCAACACCGGCCAGGCGTACTTCGTCGAGACCGTCATCCTCATCGTCGGCATCTGCATCGTGACGCTGCACGCCCTGGAGGGCGCCCAGCACGGCGTCGACCACTACGAGCCCGCGTACTTCGTCTCGTACCCCCTGGTCGTGGCCTTCAAGGGCATGAGCCTCGGCACGGTGCAGAACCTGACCTACCTCTTCGCGGGCATCAAGATCGCGACGTCCTTCATCTGGATGATCACGGTCTCGCTCAAGACCGACATGGGTGTGGCCTGGCACCGCTTCCTCGCCTTCCCCAACATCTGGTTCAAGCGCGAGGCGGACGGCGACGTCGCCCTCGGCGCCCTTCAGCCGATGACCACCCAGGGCAAGCCGATCGACTTCGAGGACCCGGGCGAGGACGACCAGTTCGGCGTCTCCCAGATCGAGCACTTCTCCTGGAAGGGCCTGCTCGACTTCTCCACCTGCACCGAGTGCGGCCGCTGCCAGTCGCAGTGCCCCGCCTGGAACACCGGCAAGCCGCTCTCCCCGAAGCTCCTGATCATGTCGCTGCGCGACCACGCGCACGCCAAGGCGCCGTACCTGCTCGCGGGCGGCGGCAAGGACGAAGAGGGCAACGAGAAGGCGACCGCCGAGCAGCTCGCCGACGTCCCCGCGTCCGCGCTGGCCGAGGCCGAGCGCCCGCTGATCGGCACCCTCGAAGAGAACGGCGTCATCGACCCGGACGTCCTGTGGTCCTGCACCACCTGCGGCGCCTGTGTCGAGCAGTGCCCGGTCGACATCGAGCACATCGACCACATCGTCGACATGCGCCGCTACCAGGTCATGATCGAGTCCTCGTTCCCGTCCGAGGCGGGCACGATGCTCAAGAACCTGGAGAAGAAGGGCAACCCCTGGGGCCTGGCCAAGAAGCAGCGCCTGGCGTGGACCAAGGAGGTCGACTTCGAGGTTCCGGTCGTCGGCCAGGACGTCGAGGACCTCACCGAGGTCGAGTACCTCTACTGGGTCGGCTGCGCCGGCGCCCTGGAGGACCGCGCCAAGAAGACCACCAAGGCCTTCGCCGAGCTGCTGCACATCGCGGGCGTGAAGTTCGCGATCATGGGCGGCGACGAGAAGTGCACCGGTGACTCGCCGCGCCGTCTGGGCAACGAGTTCCTCTTCCAGCAGCTCGGCGCCGAGAACGTCGCGACGCTCAACGCCGCCTTCGGCGAGTCCCTCAACGAGGAGGGCGGGGTGGACGAGTCGACCAGGAAGCCGAAGGCGTCGAAGAAGATCGTCGCGACCTGCCCGCACTGCTTCAACACGATCGCGAACGAGTACCCCCAGCTGGGCGGCGAGTACGAGGTCATCCACCACACCCAGCTGCTCCAGCACCTGGTGGACGAGGGCAAGCTCACCCCCGTCACCCCGGTAGAGGGCCTGATCACCTACCACGACCCCTGCTACCTGGGCCGCCACAACAAGGTCTACACCCCGCCGCGCGAGATCATCGCCAAGGTGCCGGGCCTGCGGAACGAGGAGATGCACCGCCACAAGGAGCGCGGCTTCTGCTGTGGCGCCGGCGGTGCCCGCATGTGGATGGAAGAGCGCATCGGCAAGCGCATCAACAACGAGCGCGTCGACGAGGCGCTGTCGCTGAACCCCGACATCGTCTCGACGGCCTGCCCCTTCTGCCTGGTCATGCTGACCGACTCGGTCAACGGCAAGAAGAACGACGGCAAGGCGAAGGAATCCGTCCAGGTCGTCGACGTGGCCCAGCTGCTGCTGGACTCCGTCAGGACCCCCGCCGACCCGGCGGCCGACGAGGCGCCGGAAGACGCGCCGGAGCCGGAGCCGGTGAAGTAACGGCGCGGACAAGCGCGTTGGCCGAGGGCCGGTCCCTGTTCCGTACGGGGGCCGGCCCTCGGCGTGCCGGGCAGCGGGTGCGGCGGGCATTGCGGGGCGGCAGGCCCCCGGGGAGCATCGGGGGCCGCGGAGGACGAGACGACAACAGCGGCACGGGTGGGGTGGGCGGTATGCACAGACGGATCGTCACGGCAGCAGGGCTCGGACTGATCGTCCTTCTCAGCTCCTCCTGCGGTCTGCTCTCCCCCTCCGGCGACGCACCCCGCGCCGCCCCGCACCGCACCTCGTCACTCCCTGCCGCGCGCCCCGTACCCCTCGGCCAAGGCAGCAAGGCCGCCGGTGACTTCAACGGCGACGGCCACCCCGATCTGGTCCTCGACAGCCTGCTCGCCCGCGGCCAGGACGACGACCCGGGCATCGGCATCGTCTACGGCTCCGCACACGGACTCGCCCCGGCCACCCGGGGGTTGCTCACCCCGGCCCGGAACGCCGCCCGCACCCGGACGGCCGTCCCCGCCGCCTTCGACGCCGAGACCGTCTGCGATCTCGACCGGGACGGCTTCAGCGACCTCGTCGTCACCACCGACCCGCCCTACGACGGCGTGGGCCGCCCGCCCGTCCCCGTACAGCTCCTCTTCGGCTCGCCCCGGGGCCTCGGCTCCGCCCGCGCCGTCAGGCTCCGCCTCCCCGACCGGGCGCGCTTCGGCAACGAGTGGCCCGACCAGCCGGTCTGCGGTGACTTCGACGGCGATGGCGCGCCCGACCTGGCCGTCACCGCCTCCGGCCCCCGGATCAGCTATCTGCGGGGCCCGTTCACCCGCACCGGCGCCCCCGAGGCGGCCGGCGCCCCCCTCGGCATCCCCGGAACCGCCCTGGCCGCCACCGCGCCCCTCGCGCCCTCGTCCGACATCGACCACGACGGCGCCGACGACCTCCTCGTACGCTCCGCCGGCCCCGGCCGCCGCGCCCGCAGCCGCCTCGCCCTCGGCGGCCCCCGGGGCCCGCTCCGCGCCGGCCCGGCCGTCTACCCGCCCGGCTACGCCACGGCCTTCGGCCGCTTCGCCGGGCCCGGCCGGGGGGTGACGTCCGTCACCGCCGACACCGACGGTCTGCTGTCCGTCGGCGGCCGCCCCGGCAGGATCCGTACGGGCACGGGCCAGGTCCCCACCCTCGCGGCCGGCGATGTGCACCACGACGGCTACCCGGATCTCGTCCTCGGCGGCACCCGCCCGGCCCTGCTGAGTGGCACCGCACACGGGCTGTCCGCCACCCCCCGCCGCCTCCCCGTGCCCCGTCTCCCCGGCGCCGGCCGCCCGTACTCCACGGTTCTCGCCCTCGCCGACTTCGACGGTGACCGCCGGGCCGACCTCGTCCTCCTCACCCGGCGCGGCCGCACCCACGACCGGGTGACGGTCCTCACCGGCGGCCCCTCGGGCCTCGCCGCCCAACCCGCCCTCTCCTTCACCACTGCTGACTTCGCGGCTCCCTGACCGCTCGCGCCGCGGATTGTGGTGCGTGGCTAATACAGTTGCCCGGCGCCGATCGCGCGCCGACCATGACGCCATGGACACAGATACGGGCAGGGACACGGCCGACGGTCCGGGCGCCATGGCACGCCCCGCCCCGCCGGGGACGCCGCCCACCTCGCCCGTCACGATCCGGCTCGCCCTCCCCATCGACGCCCCCGCGATCGCCGCCGTCCACCAGGCGTCACGGCAGGCCACCATGCCCTACCTGCCGCCCCAGCGCCGTACCCACGAAGAGGTCACCCGCTGGATCCGGGAGATCGTGCTGCCGCAGTGCCACACCTTCGTCGCCACCCGGGGTCCCGAGCTCCTCGGCTACGCGGCCGTACAGGGCGACCTGCTCGACCAGCTCTACCTCCGGCCGGACGTCCGGCGCGCCGGCATCGGCACCCTCCTCCTCGCCGAGGCGCGGCGCCACCGCCCCGACGGCCTGTCCCTGCATGTCTTCCAACTCAACGCCGACGCGCGGGCGTTCTACGCCCACCACGGCTTCCGGGTGGTGGCCATCCACGACGGCCGCGCCAACATGGAGAACCTCCCGGAGCTCACCCTCCGCTGGACCCCGGCCCCGGGGCCTCTGATCCCTCGGGGAACCCCCTAAGGGATGTCACAGGTCAGATGCAAACCCCGCCCCGATCCGCCTGCTCCGCCACCCGATCCGCACGGACCAGGTACTTTCGAGTACGTGGCTGGATTCAGGATGGGTCGCGGACGGGATACCCGCCCCGCGCAGAACGGACAGCAGGGACAGCAGGGGCAGCAGGCTCCGTACGGGCAGCAAGGGCCGTACGGGCAGCAGCCCCCGCCACCCCATGGGCAATGGCAGCAGGCGCCGCAGCAGGCCCCCCAGCAGTACGGCGGGCCGCAGGGGCAGACACAGCCGCACGGGCAGTACGGCGAACCCGAGTACTTCGGCGACGGCGGCTACCAAGCCCAGCAGCAGTCCTACGCGCCGTACTCGAACGACAACAACCCTGGCCACACGCAGCAGTTCAGCGTCGGCGACACTCCGGACGCCTACGGTGCGCCCCAGGACCAGTACGACCAAGGCACCGACGGTGAGTACGCGTCCGGCGGCACCTACCGCGCCGGCCGGACCAGCGCACCGCCGGCCGGCCCCCGGCTGCACTGGAAGCAGCTGCTGTCCGGCATCGTGCTGCGCCCCGACGCCACGTTCTGGCAGATGCGCGACCACGCGGTCTGGGCCCCGGCGCTGATCGTCACCTTCATCTACGGCCTGCTCGCGGTCTTCGGCTTCGACAAGGCCCGCGAGGATGTGCTCAACGCCACCCTCTCCAACAGCATCCCGTGGGTCGCGATCACCGCCGTGATGTTCATCATCGGCAGCCTGATCCTGGGCACGGTCACCCACACCCTGGCCCGCCAGCTCGGCGGCGACGGCGCCTGGCAGCCGACCATCGGCCTGGCCATGCTGATCATGACGATCTCGGACGCGCCCCGGCTGCTCTTCGCGATGTTCCTCGGCGGCGACAGCACCCTGGTCCAGGTCCTGGGCTGGCTGACCTGGCTCGCCGCCGGCTACCTGCTCACCTCCATGGTCAGCAAGTCGCACGACCTGCCGTGGCCCAAGGCACTCGGCGCCGCCTCGATCCAGCTGGTCGCGCTGCTCGCCCTGCTGAAGCTCGGCACCCTGTAAGGCCGGACCGGCCACCGCAAGGGGCCCGCCCCGGAGCACCAGGCTCCGGAGCGGGCCCCTTGCCGTACGGCGGACTGACCGCTTGCCGTACGGCGGGCTCACCGCGTGGCGATCACGGCGTGATCCGAAGGACGGGCCCTAGGCGAACCGCTGTCCCGCCGACCCGTCGCACCCCTGCAACCGCAGCGGTTCCTTCGCCGCCCCCAGCGTCAGGCACAGCGACGGTGCGGCGGCGGGCCGGATCGTGCCGCCGCCGTCCCGGACGAACTGCTGGTTGGCCGTGCCCGAGCAGTTCCACAGCACCAGCCCGGCACCGGCCCGGTACCGCGCGCCCGGCACGTCCAGACACCGGTCCTGGGTCAGCCCCACATGCACCGACCGCCGACCGCCGTCGTACCACCAGTCCTGGTGGCGCTGGCCGTTGCAGTCCCAGCCGCCGACCGCCGTCCCGTTACGGCTGGCACCGCCGGTCGCATCCACACAACTCCCCGTACCGGCGTTCTTCAGCGGCCGGTACGCGTCGTCCCAGGCCCCCGCGTACAGCTTCGGCTGCCCGGTGCTCGCCGGATCGGCGCAGGACGCCTCGCGCAGCCCCGCGGCGTACAGCTGGGTCAGACACGAGGCGAAGGCGCCGTGCCCGCGGGCGTTGGGGTGGAACGACTGCCGCACGGAATTCGAGTCCGGCGGGAAGGGGTTGGCGAGATTCACGTAGAGGCCGCGGGCCCAGGTGTCCTCCATGCACACCTCGTGCCCGTGGAACAGCCGCGACGCGTCGAGATAGGTCGCCCCCGCGTCCTGCGCGGCCTTCCGCATGCCCTTCTCGAAGGCCGGCACGGCGGCATTGCGCCCCCAGCCCGCATCGGAGGTGTAGCCCGTGCAGCCGCCCAGCAGCTTCCCCGGGTAGTGCGGGTTGTCCTCCACGTCCGGCCCGATCGGGCTCGGATACGACATCACCACGAGCCGGTAGTCGCCGTCCGCGTACCCCGCGTCCCGCATCACGGTCCGCAGATCGCCGAGCGTCCGCCCGACCTTCGGCACCAGTCCGTCGACCCGCGCCTGCCAGCCCGGCTGGTACTTCGGCTCACAGGTGCCCTGGAGCGTGAACCAGCGCACCACACAGTCCGTCATCACCGGCCCGAACTGGAGATCGTCATTGGCGCCGGCCACCAGGAGCACCATCTTCAGCCGGGTGTTCCGGGCCGCGATGGCGAGACTGTCGCTCTGTACCAGCTCGTCGGCGTACTGCTTGCTGCCGCCGATCACGATGTTGCCGCTGGACGCACCCGAGCAGGCGGCGTTGTACGTCACATCCGCCGCGATACCGGTCCGGTGGATCGCCGAGTCCGGCGACCGATGGCACCAGTTGTCCGGCCCGTCCGTGCCCGGCTCATACGTCCCGACACCCTCCCCCGAGATCTCGCTGTCCCCCAGCGAGATCAACGAGGTCTTCCGCTCCCCGAGGGATCGCTCGGCCGGATCCCCATAGAGCTTCGCCGCCTCCCGCGCCCGGATCTTCTCCAGCTCGGGCGGCAACGGCGTGGCGGACACGGCCCCGGCCGGCGCCCGGCCCGCCGCGGCCCCGGTGGCGGCACTCGCCCCACCCGCCGCCACGGAGAACACCACGGCCAGCGCCACGGTCGACGTCACCACGCCGCCCCTGAGCCACCGCCCCCGCCCGGCCCGCGCCCGGCATCCCGTATGCGCTGCTGCTCCCGTACGCCGCCCTGCGTCCGTACGCGACCTTGATCCCGTACGCCGCCCACGTAACGCCCACCGCCCGCGTCTCGCGCGCACCATTGGGCCTCCCCTCCGGTCTGCTGTTACCGCGGGTTGTACTCGCAGGTAGCAGACGGTGGAACACCCGGAACGGGATTGGCCGAAAGCAGCGCAGGGAAACCCACCCGACCGCCAACTCCCTTACCGGGGACGGCGATCGGTGGTCCGCCCGTCACCTCAGGCGTCGAGGACCTGCCCCGCACGCCGCACGACCGGCGGCTCGACGCTCCACGGGAAGTTGATCCATTCGTCCGTGCGCTTCCACACGTACTCGCACTTCACCAGCGACTGCGACTTCTCATAGATCACCGCGCTGCGGACCTCCGCCACGGTCCCCTGGCAGAAGTCGTGCACGAGCTTCAGCGTCTTGCCGGTGTCGGCGACGTCATCGGCGATCAGCACCTTCTTGTCCGAGAAGTCGATCGCATTCGGCACCGGCGCCAGCATGACCGGCATCTCCAGGGTGGTCCCCACCCCGGTGTAGAACTCCACATTCACCAGGTGGATGTTCTTGCAGTCCAGCGCGTACGCCAGGCCGCCGGCGACAAAGACCCCGCCCCGGGCGATCGACAGCACGACATCGGGCTCGTACCCGTCATCGGCGATCGTCTGCGCCAGCTCGCGGACCGCCCCGCCGAACCGCTCGTACGTCAGGTTCTCCCGCACGTCACTCACGTATCTCTCTCAGACCTTCTGTGTCCACACGCTCTGCCACGCGCCCGCCCTGTCGGGCGCGCCCCCCACACCGAAGCGGCTGTGTCATACCTGCGTCGTCATACCTGCGTCCGGTGAAAGTTCCTGAACGACCGGGACGGCGTCGGACCGCGCTGCCCCTGGTAGCGGGAGCCGTACTTCTCACTGCCGTACGGGTGCTCGGCCGGCGAGGTCAGCCGGAACATACACAGCTGCCCGATCTTCATGCCCGGCCACAGCTTGATCGGCAGCGTGGCGACATTGCTCAGCTCCAGCGTCACGTGCCCGCTGAACCCCGGGTCGATGAACCCGGCGGTCGAATGCGTCAGCAGCCCCAGCCGCCCCAGCGAGCTCTTGCCCTCGAGCCGGGAAGCAAGGTCATCGGGCAACGTGATGACCTCGTACGTCGAGGCCAGCACGAACTCGCCCGGGTGCAGGATGAACGCCTCATCGCCCTCGGGCACGACCTCACGGGTGAGGTCGTGCTGCTCGACGGCGGGGTCGATGTGTGGGTAGCGGTGATTCTCGAACACCCGGAAATAGCGGTCGAGCCGCACGTCGATGCTGGACGGCTGCACCATCGACTCTTCGTAGGGGTCGATACGCACCCGACCAGCATCGATCTCGGCCCGGATGTCCTTGTCTGAGAGAAGCACGCAGATGAGGATACGCGCCCGCACCACCCGCCCCGCACGACGAGGGCCCGGCCCCCCACCGGGGAAGCCGGGCCCTGAAGAATCCTTGCTCCTACTGCCTGTCGCTACGTCTCTTACTGCATCTCTTATCGCGTCTCTTGCCGCGAGCCGCTACGCCTCTTGATCGCTACCGCTTCGAGTGCTCGACGGGCACCGAGTGCCGCAGCCGAGCACAGCGCGGGCAGCGCAACAGCCGTCCGGGACCGAGCCGGTCGGTGGTCTGCATCGGGAACGAAGCGGTGCTGAACACGTGGCCCTCGGCACAACGTACGACGGTGCGCTCCATCAAGTCCCTCTCCCAACTGCGTGGACAACAAAAGCCACATTAGGGGATGAACTGGGCGCCCTCACAAGCGGCACTCCGACGCCCACCGTACGCCTCAACTCCCGCGCCCCACACTCGCATCCCACCCCGCACATCACCCGCAACCCACACCCCCGACACCCCACTCAACGGCCCCGCCGGACACCCCCGACACCCCACCCGGGCATGCCAAATGCACCGCGAAGCGGTGATGGGGTAGAGTGTGCGACGATGTTCCGCCCTCGCTCAGAGGCGGGATGACGCGGGTGTAGTTTAATGGTAGAACATGAGCTTCCCAAGCTCAGAGCGCGGGTTCGATTCCCGTCACCCGCTCCACAGACTCAGGCCCAGCTCAGGGGCGCAACCCCCAAGCTGGGCCTCTGTGTTGTCTAGACCGATTCAGGCGCCACGCACCACCTCCGCACCACCTGACCCCTCATCGGGCTGGTCAGAGTCCTTCTGCCGCGCGGCTCGCACCATCCTGTCCAGGCCGCCCGCCACCTCCTTCTGACGCTCGCGGTCCGAGTGTTGATAGATGAGCGCTGCCTTCTCGGAGGACTGCCCCGCCCGCACCATCGTGTCCTTGAGGGTGGCGCCGGGCAGGGTGGCCATCGTGTGCCCGGTGTGACGCAGGTCGTAGAAGCGGAAGTTCTCCGGCATCCCCACCTTCGTACGGGCCCGGCGCCACTTCCGCCCGAAGGAAGAACGGCGGAACGGAGCACCCTTCTCCCCCACGAACAGCAACCCGTCCCGATCCTTCTCCGCGTACCAGTCCAGATGGCGGCGCAGATCCTTGTGGAGGAAGGCCGGCAAGACGATGTACCGCTTGCCCGCCTCCGACTTGGTGTCGCCCACCGCACGCCTGCCGGTGGTCAGCTCAGGCGCGGCCTTGCGCACCCGGTCACGCACACGCGGCGCAGTGATCCGGTCCGGGTCGTCCGCCTCGAGGCGCGGGAGGAGGTGCAGCCGCAGCAGACGTCTGTACAGCTCGTCGGTAGTCGCGGAGAGCCCGCGCTCGCCGACCCACTTCAGCGCGTAGGTCTTGAAGTTCACGGCACCGGCGTCCGGGTCTCGCCAGTCCCCCGCGTGTGAGGTCCGCCTCGATCTGCGAGAGCCAGACTTCCGCGTCGGTCTTGGTGTCAAAGGTGTCGGGTGCCCGCCTTCGTAGGCCTCCTCGAAGACGGTGGTGGTCGTCACCGCCGCCAGGGGCGAGGAGAGGCCGGCTGTACACGGCCCTTGGCGGCTGAGTACGAGTCAACCGCCGGAGCAACAGACAGATCCGCAACCGGGTTGCGAGGTAGTAGTCCCTTTGCGGGTGGGTCAGTTGACGGGCACGCCCGCGCGGGTGGCGAACGCCCGGACGCCCGGGAGGCTCCGGTCATGCCGGAGCAGACCGCTGGCCAGGCTCTTGACCGACCCGCGCCGGATCTCCTGTGGTGCGGCACGTTCGGCCGCCAGCAGAGCCCGGTAGCACTGCTCGGGCTAGAGCACCGCCGCAGCGGCCAGAAGTTCGCGGCGTCGCACGGGGTCGTCCCCCTCCTCTGGACCAAGATTGCGATCAGCCCTAGCCGAGGCGGGCCGACGCCGAGTCGATACCGGCGTTGACCCGGACGGCGCGGCAGCGAGGAGGGCGGACAGGGAAATGTCTAAGACATCGGAAAAATCTGACGCAGTGCATCCAGGCCGTTGACCGGGATGACATCCCGCTCGACCTGAGACACCCAGCTCTCCGACCGGTCGATCATCGCAACCAGGTCCCGCTGCGGCCATCCCTTGCGCCTGCGCGCCTTGGCGATCGTCTTGCCAAGTGTGAGTTCGCTTCCCGCCATCGGGCACGCCCCCGAGATCCCGTATCCGCATCGCGTGAGCACGCAACGGTACTGGCGAAAGAGGCCCGGCTGTAGAGGGCAAGGCAGAGTAGGCCAACTCTTGGCTGTCCCCGCCGTCCACAGCCGTGGAGGGCCCTTACCGAATTCGATGTGCTGGTCGTCCGCCGCGCCGACTGGTACTCACCAGCCAGAACCGCATGGTTCAGGCGGCCCTGACCTGTGCGGTCAGGCTGCGGGTGCCGGTGGCGGTCAGGGCTGCCGTCAGGGCGGCGATGATGGCCGACTGCACGGTGGAGGCGGCGATGAGCGAGCCGGGGGCCTGGGCTTGGAGCGCGAACGCGAGGATGAGGATCCGCTGTACGAGGACGGCGAGGCCAAGTGCGGCCAGTGCGAGGGGCAGTGCGGGATCTGCCACGTGCTTCGGTGACCGGCGCCGGGCGACCAGAGAGAGGGCGGCCGCGGCGATGAATGCCGAACCGCCGGCCCATCCAGTGTCCGCCACCCCGGGCCACACCACGATCGACGCGCCCATGAGGACGCAGGTGCCCATCAGGGCCGGCCCGGGTGAGGCCAGTGGAAGCCTGGCGGGCGGGGCGTCGCGGTGGAAGCCGCAGCACAGGGCGAGGACGGTCAGCCAGGCGAATGCCGTAGTCGTGAGTGAGAGGGCGACCGACACGGTGCCCCATCCGCCGTCCACGTGATGCAGGGCTGACGCCAGGTCAGGAAGGGCCGCGAGGAGGGCGAAGACGAAGGCGGTGTGCCTGTGGTCGCGCAGCAGCGCCATGTAGGCCACCGTCCAGGCCAGCGGGAGCAGCCACAACGCCGCCCCGTACAGCCCGGGCAGGGCGCCATGGCCGGTGAAGCCACCGAGGGACAGCTCCCGGTCCGACGCGGGGGCGCCTTTGAGCCAGGTGAGGAAGAGGGCCCGTTCGGTCAGTGCAGAGGCCGCATGCAGCAACACGCTCAGCAGCGCGAAGAGGCGCACCGTCGCGCCGAAGATGGCGTAGCGGGCCGGGGCGCCGGCGGCGCCCATCCGGGTGCGGAGGGCGAGGGCGGCGATGCCGGCCACCTCGCCCCAGGCGAGACGCATCTCGTCCCGGTCCTGTTCGTCGATCCCGTGCAGATAGGTCTCCACCATCTCCTCCTCCCGCTCAGCGCGGTAGTAGGAGGGCAGCAGGCGCAGGGCGGTGCGGTAGCGCTGTTCGAGCAGAGTCGTCATGCGGTGCCTCCGGCGATGCCCGCGCGACGCACCGAACTGCTCGCGGGAGCCGGTCTGTCGTGCGTGGGGCGGTAGGCGGCTGGGGTCATGGCGTCGCACTGGAGGGCGTGCGTGCGGGGCCCTCCAGCGGTCGCGTCAGTGGGCGGCACCGAGCTCGATGGTCAGAACGCCGGCGACGATGAGGGCGATGCCGAGGCTCATGACCTTGGTGAGCGGCTCCTTGAACAGGATGCGGGAGGCGAGCGCGGTCAGGGCCACGCCGGAGGCGGCCCAGATGCCGTAGGCGACGCCGAGGGCCAGTCCGCCGTCCAGGGCGAGCGTGAGCAAGACGAAGGCGGCCAGGTAGCCGGCGCCCAGGCCGACGAACCACTTCCGCTTGTTCTCGGCCTGCGCGGCCATGCGCAGCGACAGGGTGGCGGCGACCTCGGAAAGGATCGCGCCGGCCAGGAAGATCCAGGTCATGAGGCCATTCCTTCCTTGCGGGCGGGCGCGGCCTGGGAGCCGAGTTCGACGCACAGGGCGCCGCCGATGACCAGGGCGATCCCCAGACCCGTGGTTGCGGTGAGCGGGTCGCCGAAGATGACCGTCGCCAGGACGGCGGTGAGGGCGACGCCGGAGGCGCCCCAGATGCCGTAGGCGACGCCGAGGCCCATTCCCAGGCGCAGGGCGAAGGTCAGGGCGGCGAACGAACCTATGTAGCCGATCGCCACGACGGCGAACCAGGCCGCGTGGTCGAGGGCGGCTCGCAGGGAGATCGTGGCAGTGGCTTCGAGCAGGATCGCGGCGAGGAGCAGCAGCCATTTCCTCATGGGGCGGTCTCGTCTTTCAGGAGTTCTTCGGCAACCGCCATCACCTGTGCGCGGTCTTGTGCCAGGGCGGGGAAGACGTCGGTTGCGGCGGCCATCCAATAGCCGTCGGCCAGCAGGCGTGCGGCCGTGAGCCTGCCGCGGGCCGGCGCCGGCAAGTCGTCGGGCAGGTCGAGCCACCCCTCGAAACGGCGCACCCAAGCCGCGGTGAGGGCTTCGCGGTACAGGGCGTCGGCGTAGATCGCGAAGTCCGCGCGGTCGAACTGCGCGGCCAGTGCCACCTCGACGTAGGCGCGGATCCGCTGGTGCGGCGAGGCCGTCTCCACCGGCTGTCCCAGGCGGTCGAGCAGGAGCTCCTCCCACCGGGCGGCGACATGGTCGACGACGCCGAGCATCAGCGCTTCCTTCGTCGGAAAGTGGTACATCAGCCCCGGCTTGGTCAGCCCGACCTGCTTGGCCGCGGTGGCCAGAGTGACCGCCCCGCCCCCTTCCGCACGCAGAAGATCGAGCGCGCCCTCCAGAATCTGGCGTTTTGCGTTTCCCGTCATGACTCTACTTTACCTTCCGGAAGGTAAAGTACAAGTGACGGCTCCTCCCGTAGGAGCTGACCTGGAAAGACACGTGAGGGAAGCCCACCACCGTGGTCGGGCCGTTCGGCCGCAGGAGGCCCGCCTCCGTCGGTGGCGTCCGGCACACGCAGGCCACAGCCCGCCGGGCAGGACGGGACAGCGGCCCGGCATGCGTGACGCACTCGTGATCGTGCGCCTGTAACCGGCGGGGTGGGTGTGTGCGTAAGCAGCGATGTACGTCGGCCGCAGCAGGAGTACCAAGTGGAGCGATGGCCCCCAATGACAGTTTGTCCGCCCGTGGCGTGCCTGGGACGGGAGTGTGTGAGGTGTCTGCGGCCGTCTTCAGGGGTGGGGTCCGTGCGGCGTTGTCCGAGTGGATCCGCCGGGGCACGGCATGAATGAGCGGGAGTTCGATGCGTTCTACAGCGGAAGCGTTGGCCGGCTTACGGGCCAGTTGTACGCGATGACCGGCGATCTCGCGGAGTCCCAGGACGTGGTGCAGGAGGCGTTCGCCCGAGCCTGGGAGCGACGGACCGCACTGGATGCGAGCGGCGCCCCCGAGGCATGGGTGCGCACGGTGGCCTGGCGGTTGGCGGTGAGCCGGTGGCGGCGGGTGCGTGCCGCGCTGACCTTGGTGCGCCGGCAGGGCCCACCCGCCGATGTGCCCCCGCCCGACCCCGATCATGTGCTGTTGGTGGAGGCGTTGCGCAGTATTCCGGATGCGCAGCGGCGGGCGATCGTGCTGCATCATCTGTGTGATCTGCCGGTGCGTGAGGTGGCGGCCGAGACCGGTTGTCCGGTCGGGACGGTCAAGGTGCATCTCCGTCGGGGACGCGCGGCCCTGGCCCGGCTTCTCTCCGACTCGGAGCTGGATCCCCGCTCGGACGGGCTGTCGGAGGTGAAGCGTGGCTGACCAGACCGAATGGGGCCGGCGCCTGCACGAGCTCACCGAGTCGAGCCGCCGCCGTGTGGTCGCGGCGCCTGCTGAGCGGGTGCGGGCCCGCGGCGACCAGCGCCGTCGGCGTAAGCGTGTCGCCGCGACAGCGGGCGGGGCGTTCCTGCCCGTTGCCCTCGCCGTGGGCGGTGCCGGGCTGTTGTCGATGCCCTCCTCCTCGACACCGGACCCCGCAGAGGTCACACCCGCGCCGACCGCGTCTGCTTTCACCACCCCGACTCCTGTGCCCGGCGAGGAGTACGCGAGCGAACTCGGCTACGTGTACGGGGCCGTGACCGAGGGCGGCAAAGTGCGGATCACGGTCAAGCAGTTGCGTGAGCTCCGTGGGGATGCGGCGTCGGCATACGCGCGGGCCCATGGGCTCACGGCACCCGCCGACGGCGAGGCCCTGGCGGTCGACACCGGCACGGTCCACACGCTGACCCTGCCGGCATGGACGCCGGTCGAGGCTCATGAGCTGTCCGGGAATCGCGCCACCGATATGAGGCTGGGGCAGTTGGTCGGGGAGCTTCGCTCGCGGCCGAAGTGGACGTTCTGGATCGACTACGACACCAGGCACCAGGTCGCGTCCCTGCGGGAGGTCGGGCAACGACCGGATCGGGGCGTTACGCGCTCATGACATTCCCGGTGTAACCCGCGGGACGGCCGCACGCGTAGAGCCCATGTACACCGACCACACCCGATCGATGGGGTACCACCATGTTCCACTCGCACCACCGCATCGCCGCGAGCGCCGTTGCTGTCGCCCTCGCCGCCCTTTCCCTGACCGCCTGCGGCAGCAAGGACGACGCCGTGAAACCCGCCGGGGCCGTTGCCGGCGTCCAGGCGAGCGACGGCAGCAAGCCGATGAGTGGGTCCGACAACAGCAAGCCGAGCGGCTTGACCAGCACGTCGAAGTCCGGCGAGCAGCGACGCGCGCCCGGACAGGCCGACAAGCGCCACTGGGCCAACTCCAAGCAGTTCGTGCAGATCCACAGCGCCGGGGTCACCGGCGGTCAGACGTACCTGATGGTCCGCCCCGCCCTGAAGAAGCCCGTCACCGGCCCGACCGAAGGCTGGGACGTCATACCGACGAAGGGCGCGTTCCACACGGTGTCCCTGGCGAAGAACGCGCGGGTGCTGGCGTCGGCGCCGCTCACCGGCCAACCCGCCCCGAAGCAGATCAGCCAGGCCGAATTCGCCAAGCAGGTGAACAAGTTGGACAAGGAGAATCACCTCGTCGGCTTCGACCTCACCTTCAACGGTGACGGCGACGTGGTCAGGGTGCAGTCGCTGTACACGTCCTGACCCGACTGCACGGCCGGTGACGGAACGACCGAAACCCTCCCCCGGCCGTTCACGCGGCCGGCGGCCGCACAGCTTCTGCCCCCCGAAGTGGAGGGCCCCGGCATCACCATGCCGGAGCCCTTTGCTGCCCGAAATTGTTGCTCCGCGCCCATGCTCGCAGTCGCCTCTTCCTCTCCGCGAGGAGAACCTGGCGGCAATCGGCAACCTCCTGACGAGGCTGTACCCTCCGCGTGCCCCAACGGGCGGTCAATCACGGTCAAGGCGGGTACCCTCGGCACTCCCGGCCCAGCCTCAAAGTCCGCGTTCACGCAGGTCAGACCCTCAATGGTGACCTCAGACGCCGTTGATTCCCAAGCTCAGAGCGCGGGTTCGATTCCCGTCACCCGCTCCAGAGAGAAACCCCAGGTCACGTGACCTGGGGTTTGTTGTTGTCCGAACCTGTTGCGGGGCAGCGTACACACCGCATGCTCCCAACTCGCGAAGCCGTTCAACACCGCAGCCGGAATGGAATGGGACTTCGACGACGAGATCGTCCCCGGCGGAGGGGCCCCGCAATGGGTGAGCCAAGTGCAGCGCTCAGTCCGCTAGTCCGGTGCGGTAGGCGTAGCGGACGGCCTGGGCGCGATCGCGTACGCCGGTCTTCGCGAAGATGCGGTTGATGTGCGTCTTGACCGTGGCGCGGCCGAGGTAGAGGCGTTCGCCGATCTCGGCGTTGGACAGGCCCTGCGCGATCAGTGCCAGCACCTCTACCTCACGGAGGGTCAACGGCTCCGGCAGTGGGGCCGGCACGTCCCGCCTGGGCTGAGCCGGTTCGGGAGTTGCGGTCGGGGAAGCCGACGCCTCCCAGTCCGGAACTGTCGCGGACTGTGGCAGCAGGCCTGATGTGACGGTCGCGACCAGACGTTCCTGCACCACCGGATCCATCCATGTCAGGCCCTCGTGCACGGCACGGATCGCCCGTTCGATCTCGTCCGCACCCGCGTCCTTGGTGAGATATCCCTTCGCACCCGCTCGCAGTGCGGGAAAGACCGACGCGTCGTCCGCGTAGGTCGTCAGCACCAGCACAGCGATCCCCGGGGCTTCTTCGCGCAACGTCCGGGTTGCGGCGAGGCCGTCCGTGCCAGGCATCGCCAGGTCCATCAGCACGACATTCGGGCGGTGTTCGAGGGCCATCTCCACCGCCTCGGCGCCGTCGGCCGCACCACCCACGACCTCCATGCCCACATTCAGGCCGACGAGCAACATCAGGCCCTCGCGGGTCACCCGCTGGTCATCAACGACCAGCACCCTGATGGGTGCCAGGGAATCGCTCACGCCGGTATCTCCATCTCCACGGTCCAGCCCTGCTCGGCGGGTCCGGCATGGATGCGGCCGCCAACCCGTTCGATGCGCTCCCGCATGCCCCGCAATCCGTTTCCGCCGCCCGTCCACGCTTCGACGGGCGGCACGGGAACGCCGGCTTCGGTGCCGTTGTGGTCCGCTCCCACTGCGCGGCCATGGTCCGAGATGGTCAGGGTGGTGGCCTGTGGTGTGTAGCGCAGCACCACGGTGGTGGGCGAACCGGCAGCGTATCGGGCGGCGTTGGTGAGCGCCTCCTGAGTGCCCCGATAGAGCGCGAGGTTCGCCTCCGGCGTCAGCGTTCTCGGTTGCCCGGCCACCGACAGCGTGATCGACAGCGCGAGGTCGCGGCGGCACCGACCGACCAGGGTGGTGAGCTGGTCGACCATGGGCACTTCGTCCCCGTGCAAGGCGGCAACGGCCCGCCGCGCGTCGGCCAGACCCTCCCGGGTCAGTTCGCCGCTGCGTACGATCAGCTGGTGCAGAGCCGGGTCGACTGTGCCGCGCTCGGCGAGCTTGCGGGCGCCCTCCAGTTGCACGGAAAGCGCCGACAGGGACTGCGCCAGGATGTCATGCAGTTCCCGGGCGATGCGGGTGCGTTCAGCGACGGCGGCAGCACGTGCCTGTGCCTCCCGCGAGTCCTCCAGCTCGGCGAGCAGCAGTTCGGCGTGGTCATGTCGCAGCCGTGCCTGGCGAGCGAAGACGTAGGCGACACCGAGTACCACGCACAGCAACGCACTGGCCCCGGCATTCTGGACCGCGTTGCGTGCTGGGCTGACGTAGGCGGTGATGACCGCGTTCGCCACGGTCAGCGGTGCGGCCAGCAGGACGGCCAGACGCGGACGCAGGCGCGCAAAGAGCATCGCCACAGCGGTGGCGACGGGGACCATCATCATCGAGGTCGTCTGGAGCAACGCCAGCACGTTTCCGCCGGCGCCCAGGATCAGCGGTATCGCAGCGGTGGCCGCCTCTGACTTCCCCGTGCCCCGGGCCAAGGCCGCGAGAGCCAGTGACAGCAGGCACCCGGCCAGCGCCAGGCTGATGACGAGACCTTCACCGGCCACACCCGGGTGCGGCCGACTCTGCAGAACCGAGGCGGTAGTCAGGACCATGACCCCCCACAGCGCCAAGTGCATCCGCGCGGCCTGACGCGCGGCACGCTCGGCCGCACGCGACCGGGCCTCCGCCACTCTCGGACTGTCCCCCTGACAACCGCCGGGCGGCGTTGAGCTCATGCCGGACAGCATAGGAGCGGCCGGCCCCGGGAAAACCGGGCCCGGCCGCTGGTACACGCTGTTCACGCCGCCGCCAAGCCGCGGGCTGCGGAGGAGGTCAACCGGTAGGCGCGGTAGCGAATCACCACCAGCCGGGTCACCGCCTGGGCCAGCGCCATCATGACGAAGGCCGCAATCCACGCCTGGGCCGATGAGATCTGATGGTGACGGCTGAAGTTGGCGATGGCGTCGCCGGCGCCGTGGTCGTCAGCGAAGGCGAAGCCCATCCGGAACGTCATGCCGAAGACCCACAGAGCTGCGGCAACGAAGCCCGCCTTGGCGTGGACGCCGTCGGCCTTGCGGCGAAGGTGCGTGGTGAGCCCGCAGAGCGCTCCGAGAGCGGCTCCCGAGCCGGCCAGGACCAGTTCAAGGACGAGGTCGTTGCCGACCGTCGGCACCGACCGCAGGTAGTACACAGCAGTGGCGCCGACCAGCACGACCGGGAGCACCAGGTTGATCAGATCCAGGCGGCTACCACGCACCTGGCGCACGACGAGTAGGACGAGGATCCCGTTGACGCAGTAATCGGTGATGTTCACGGCGCCAAGACTGCTTCGACCACAGCCGCCAATCGTCGGCCCCTGGGTTCAGCAGCGGGTTGATAAGCGCCTCCACCCACGGGTTGATGGGGTGTGACCGACCTCTGCGTCATTCGGCAGGAAGGGCCGTGAGTTCACATCCCGCCACTGCGACGGAGGCCACGGCTTGCGCTGCGCACCCGGGCCTGGCCGATGATTCGTACCCGCAAAGCAAACAAACACGTATCCCGTGACGTGAGACCGCACTCACCCGTCTCCGGCCCCTTTCCGCACCCAGCTCCCAGCCGTGCCCTAATCGTGCCCACAGGAGCGGTGAACCACGGTCAATGATGGTCCGACCGCGCTGCTCCGCCATCGGTCCGAACAGGGCGTTTACGCAGGTGAGAGATGTCAGGGGAGCCACAACGCCAGTGATTCCCAAGCTCAGAGCGCGGGTTCGATTCCCGTCACCCGCTCCATAGCGAACCCCCAGGTCAGTGATCTGGGGGTTGCTGATTGCCTAGACCTTTTGCGGGGCGGCGTGCCCTCCACGTGCCCCAACTCTCCCGACCGCTCAGCCCGGCCAGTACAAGGCGAGCCAACTCCTGACCCTGCAAGCCAGGGGTGTCTCACATCGCAAGATCCGCTTTTCGTGGTCTGCGCCACCTTTTTGTGCAGGGTCGTAAATGCGCAGGGTTGAAAGGCGGTTGGCGGCCGACAGCGTCTACCCCGCCCACCCCGGAGCGGCGAGAGTGCACAGGCGACACCCCCTACAGCTCAGCAAGACGGATTCATTCACCCTGACCAGGGGTCGACTTGTGCCCGGCCCGGATGTACGCCGCTGAGGAAGCAGCGTACGTAATGCCGCCCACTGCACTCAGCCACGTGAACGGGCCACTGAGTTCACCGCGGACCAACTCGTAGAAGGTGCCGCACACGAGCGCGAGCATCAGCACATTCCCGGTCATCGCCCCAGCCCGCATATTGACCATGCGGCGCCGTTCGTCCTCCTCGTACCCGCTGAGCTGCGCGGCGACATCGCTGCGCCCTGCGGACAAGCTGACGGTCAATCCGTACCCGATGATGATCACTGGCAATGCGACAGCCATGGCAATCTCGCCACGCACCGCCATGATCACCGCCATCACTGCACCCGCGGCCACGGTCAGCGCGAGGACGGCCCACCGGGACGCCGCGCGAGAGGTGCTATGCGTCCTCGGCATGGAAGATCTCCTCAACGGTGAGCCCGAAGTGTCGGGCAATTCGTATGGCCAGCGGTAGCGACGGGTCGTAGCGGTCCTGCTCAATGGCGTTCACTGTCTGCCGGGAAACGCCTAGTGCCGCACCCAATGCTTGCTGGGAGAGTCCCTGAGCGCCGCGCAGCCGGCGAACCTCATTCCGCATGGATGGAAAGTAAGCTTTACATCGAGCCGTGTCAACGGTCAGCCGTGCCTGCATCGGCGGCGAGCGTCTACGGAAGACTTCCGCACCGGCGCCCACCCGCGCTCATGAGCTGCTCCCCGGCCGGACACCTTGCTCCGCTACCGTGCGCCGAGGTCCCTGTTCGGGGTGCGGTCCGTAGGGCTCGACTAAGGAGTGAACGATGAGTGCGGCGCGAACCCCAACCGGGACAACCGAGTTGAAGCGGCGCCTGACTGTGTCCGACGCCGTGGTGATCGGCCTGGGGTCGATGATCGGGGCAGGAATCTTCGCCGCCCTCGGCCCCGCGACCGGTGCCGCCGGCTCCGGGCTGCTGGTCGGCCTGGCACTCGCCGCGATCGTGGCCTACTGCAACGCCACATCATCAGCGCAACTGGCCGCCCGATACCCGGAATCCGGCGGCACCTACGTCTACGGCCGCGAACGCCTCGGCAACTTCTGGGGCTACCTGGCGGGCTGGGGCTTCGTGGTCGGCAAGACCGCCTCCTGCGCGGCGATGGCCCTCACCGTCGGGTCCTACGCATGGCCCGGCCAGGCCCACGCGATCGCCGTAGCCGCCGTGGTGCTACTGACCGGGCTCAACTACACCGGTGTCCAGAAGGCCGCGTGGCTGACCCGCCTCATCGTCGCCGTCGTTCTGGCGGTACTGGCAGCCGTGGTCACCGCCTGTCTGACCGGCGGGTCCGCCGAAGCCGCGCGGCTGGACATCGGTGCCGACGCCACCGCGGGCGGCGTCCTGCAGGCGGCCGGACTACTGTTCTTCGCCTTCGCCGGATATGCCCGCATCGCCACACTCGGCGAGGAGGTCCGCGACCCGCAGCGCACCATCCCCCGCGCCATTCCCATCGCGCTGGGCATCACCCTCGTGGTGTACGCGGCCGTCACCGTTGCGGTCCTGGCCGTGCTCGGCGCCGGCCGGCTCGCCCAAGCCGCGGCACCACTGACCGAAGCCGTGCACGCGGCCGACGCCCCGGGCCTGGCCCCGGTCGTGCGCGTCGGCGCGGCCGTCGCCGCACTGGGTTCCCTGCTGGCCCTGATCCTCGGCGTCTCCCGCACCACGCTGGCCATGGCCCGCGACCACCACCTGCCTCACGCCCTGGCCGCCGTCCATCCCCGCTTCGGCGTCCCGCACCGCGCCGAACTCGCCGTCGGGACGGCAGTCGCACTGCTCGCCGCTACCGTCGATGTGCGTGGCGCGATCGGCTTCTCCTCCTTCGGCGTGCTGGCCTACTACGCCATCGCCAACGCCGCCGCCTGGACGCTGAGCCCCAACGAGGGGCGTCCGCCCCGCCCAGTTCCCCTGATCGGCCTGGCCGGCTGCGCGGCCCTCGCCTTCGCCCTGCCCCTGGCCTCGGTCATCTCCGGGGTGGCGGTCCTGATGGCCGGCGCTGCCGTCTACGGACTACGGAAGGCCAGGAGCGACGCCTTCCCACACTGACGCGCCCCTCTGAACGACAGCCGGTATCGAGCCGAGCTGCACGGCCGGCCTCCCTCGGCGACTGATCAGCAAGCCAGTCGATGGTGCCGACCGAGCCGAGGACCATCGCGGCGACCGGTACGGCCATGGGGATCTTGGAGAGGATCCGGCCGGGGGCGATGCAGAAGATCAGCGGAGGAAGAAGCGGCGAGAAAGGCGGACAGCCGCGTCCTGGCCCCGTTTTTGACGTTGATCACCGTCTGGCCCATCACGCGCAGCCACCCATCCCGCCGACGAAGCCGGCCGATTGGGCTGGCGATCCTCGACACTGGTCTGCGGTACGTGGCGGTCAACGCTGCCCTGGAACGTATCCACGGCATACCCGCGAAGGATCACCTCGGCCGGCACTACCGCGAGATCATGGCCGGCACGAAGTTCGAGGTGCCCGAGGCCGCGATGCGGGAGGTCCTGACGACCCGGATTCCCATGGTTGACCAGTCCACCATCGTCGGCCGCGTCCCCGGCGACCCGGACCAGCACGCCTGGTCGGGACCTCCTGCACGCTGTGGCGGCTGTCCATCCGAGCGCGACAGAGGATGACAACCGGTGACCAGCACTACCGAGCGTAGTCTCCTCCGGTCCGCAGTCGTTTCGCTGTGCAGCCGCAGGTCAGGCCGGGCCCCCACGCCAATTGATCCCCAAGTGGCGCGAAGGCGCGGCGCTGCCGATGGCGTCGTGATCATTCAGTCGCGGTAACTGGCTCTGACCTGCATGGCGGAGAGCACGGAGTTGACCAGACGGACGGTGATGCCTCAAGGCCCACGGCCTGTCTCCGACCCGCTGGCGTGATGTCAGCAGCAGGCGGCGGTGGCGGGTTCGTCGGCGCTGACGTCGTCGGTGGCCGGGGTGGCGCAGCAGGTACTGCTCTCCTGCCTGGCAAGGGAGTTGGCATCGGCCTTGACGACGTACACCTCCCAGGGCTCCTTTCCCGGACCGTGAACCCAGACCTTGTCCTGGAGGGCGTAGCAACAGGTGGTGTCGTTCTCCTCGTCCGTAGTCAGACCTGCGGCGGCCAGCCGTGCGGTGGCGGCGTGCACGTCGTCGGTGTTTTCGACCTCGACACCGAGGTGGTCCATGCGGGTGTCCTCGTCCGCGTCGCCTTCGAGGAGAACCAGCTTCAGCGGGGGCTCGGTGATGGCGAAGTTGGCATAGCCGTCACGGCGCTTGGCGGGCTCGGTGTTGAAGAGCTTGCTGTAGAAAGCGACGGACGCGGCCAGGTCAGGGACGCGAAGGGCGAGCTGTACGCGGGACATGGCGTATCTCCTGATGGGTGAGGTGAGGTCTTAGCAGCCGCCGCGTGCGGCGGGTGTTCCGGTGCCAATCTGGAGGGTGCTCGGGACCGCGCAGCAGCCGGCGCCCTCCTGGGGCGTGGTGGTGTCGGGCTCGTCGAAGAGGCCGGCGCCGCCGGAGAATCCGGTCTCCGGGACAGCCGGCTCGACCCACTCGGCGGCCGCCAGGCCGACGGGACCGTCTCCGATCACGACGACGGGAAGCTCGGCGGTGGGTGCGTCCACGGCCACCCCCTTCCCCTGCTTCGACATTTGTCGATATCTGACACGGTCCAGCATGGGCCTTGAATCGACGTTCGTCAACATAGACAGTCGTCGAATCCCTGTGGAGAATGGAGGGCATGTCCACTACGAAGGCGTTGCCGGTGCTGGAGCCGGAGGGCGTGATGCCGTGCTGCCCGCCGCTGACCGAACGGCCGATGAGCGCAGAGGAGTCCGAGCGGGCCGCGAAGATGTTCAAGGCGCTCGGTGACCCGGTGCGCCTGCGCCTGTTCTCGGCGGTCGCCTCGCACGAAGGGGGCGAGGCATGCGTGTGCGACATCTCCGATGTCGGCGTCTCGCAACCGACCGTCTCCCACCACCTGAAGAAGCTCAAGGAAGCCAGGCTGCTGACCTCGGAGCGGCGCGGGACGTGGGTGTATTACCGCGTGGAACCATCGGTACTTACCGCGATGGGCCAGCTCCTCACGAACACGTCCGCGGCGCCCTGACCATCTTCAGCACAGAGGGGGCCAGCAGGGAGTCCAGCCACACCGACCCGTTGAGCGCGGTCATCGTTCCGCTGACCGCCGAGCACGCCGACGGCGTCCTGGCGATCTCCAGGCAGGCATCGACGAAGGCAGCGCCACCTTCGAGACGACCGGGCCGACCTGGGACGCCTTCGACGCCGCGAAGCTGCCCGAGCACCGGTTCACCGCTCTCGGCACGGACGGGGCCGTGCTGGGCCGGGTCTCTGCCACTCAGGTCTCCGACCGCTGTGCAAACGCCGGGGTGGTTGAGCACTCCGCGTACGTCCATCCCGAAGCGCGAGGCCCGGGTATCCCACAGCGACCTCCTTGAGGTCGGCCACGCTCGCGTACAGACCCCTCTTCTCCCCGGACCCGCCCATGCGGCCGCCCGGTCGGCCGGTCCGCCCCCTCTGGCACGGACCGGCCACTCAGGTCACAACTGCGGTGCCTCGGCGCGGGCGGCGAACTTCCGGCGCCAGGCCAGCGAGACGTACACCAGCGCCACCAGCACCGGAACCTCGATCAGCGGGCCGACGACGCCCGAGAGGGCCTGCCCGCTGGTGACGCCGAAGGTGGCGATGGCCACCGCGATGGCCAGCTCGAAGTTGTTGCCGGCGGCGGTGAAGGCAAGCGTGGCGGTGCGGTCGTAGGTGAGACCGATGGCCTTGCCGAGCAGGAACGGGCCGAACCACATCAGGCCGAAGTAGACGAGCAGCGGCAGCGCGATCCGTGCGACGTCCAGCGGCTGCGACGTGATGGTCTTCCCCTGCAGCGCGAAGAGGATGACGATCGTGAACAGCAGCCCGTACAGCGCCCAAGGGCCGATCTTGGGCAGGAAGTTGGACTCGTAGCCCTCGCGCCCCAGCTTCTTCTCGCCGATGCGGCGGGTCAGGAAGCCGGCCAGCAGCGGCACGCCCAGGAAAATGACGACGTTGAGGGCGATCTTCCACATCGAGATGTCGAGGTGCTGTCCGTCACCGAGGCCGAGCCAGCCGGGCAGCAGGTCGAGGTAGAGCCAGCCGAGCAGACCGAACGCGATGACCTGGAAGACCGAGTTCAGCGCCACCAGCACGGCGGCGGCTTCGCGGTCGCCGCAGGCCAGGTCGTTCCAGATGATGACCATGGCGATGCAGCGGGCCAGGCCGACGATGATCAGGCCGGTGCGGTATTCGGGCAGGTCCGGCAGGAAGATCCAGGCCAGCGCGAACATGACCGCCGGGCCGAGGATCCAGTTGATGACCAGCGACGACACCATCAGCCTGCGGTCACCGGTGACCGCGTCGAGCTTGTCGTAGCGGACCTTGGCCAGCACCGGGTACATCATGATCAGCAGACCGACGGCGATCGGCAGGGAGATCCCTCCGATCTCCACCTTGGCCAGGGCATCGTTCAGGCCGGGGATCAGCCGCCCCAGCCCGAGGCCCAGCGCCATCGCGGCGAGGATCCACACCGCCAGGAAGCGGTCCAACGTGGAGAGCTTGGCGACGACCGAGTCTCCGTCAGGCTCCACACATGGGGTGGCGGTCGGTTCGGTGCTGGTCACGGGCAGACCCTCTTCTTCTCGGCGGCTTGGGTCTCTCGGGCGGCAGCGGCGAGGGCGGTGAAGGAGCCCGCCACGGCTTCGATGACCTCCGGCCGGAGCTTGTAGTACGTGAAGCGCCCGCACGGCTCCGTCTCCACCACCCCGGCCTCACGCAGCACGCGCAGGTGGTTGGAGAGGTTGGTCTGCTTGGCGCCGGTCTCCTCGACCAGGTGCGTGGTGCACAGGGTCTCGTGGGCGAGCAGGGTCACGATCTGGAGCCTGAGCGGGTCGGCCAGCACCCGCATCAGGTCAGTGTCGACTGACGTCATCATGGACTGATACTGTCACATCACTTGAGGCTGACACCAGTCCAGGCTGACCCTTGGAGCCCGTCGAAGGGGTTCTCATGACCGCATCTCCGTCACCGCCTCCCCTCCTGCCGGACGAGAGGCCGGCCGCCGGCGCCGCCCGTCTCGGCCCGTAGCGGACCCCGACGGCGCCCCGATCGCCGTTCTCCGAAGAATCCGTGACGAGCTCGACGGCCACGTCACCGACCTCCTCAGCACCCTCTCCGACGCCTGAGTCGTCCGCCCTCCGCGGGACCTGCTGATCGCAAAGGAAGATCCACATGCCCTCAAACCCCGCCGCGTCCGTCCTGTTCGTCTGCGTCCACAACGCCGGGCGCTCGCAGATGGCCGCCGGATTCCTCTCCCACCTCGCCGGAGACCGCGTCGAGATCCGCTCCGCCGGATCCCTCCCCGCTGACCAGGTCAACCCCGCCGCCGTCGAGGCGATGAACGAGGTCGGCATCGACATCGCCGACCAGAAGCCGAAGATCCTCACCACCGAGGCCGTCCAGGCGTCCGACTACGTCATCACCATGGGCTGCGGCGACGCCTGCCCGGTCTTCCCCGGCAAGAAGTACCTCGACTGGGCCCTGGAGGACCCGGCCGGCCAGGGCATCGAGGCCGTCCGCCCGATCCGCGACGAGATCAAGACCCGCATCGAGGCGCTCATCGCCGAGATCGACGCGAAGCCGGAGGCGTGAGCACCGTGACGGACACGGACGTGCGCGAGATCATCATCATCGGCTCCGGCCCCGGACGCTCCGGCCGATCGCCCCGGGCGGCCGGGCGGTGCGCCGGCCGTCGAGCAGTGCCAGGCCCACCGGAGTGAGGCTGTGATGCACGCAGTTGCGCAGGCGATTGCTGGAGATCAGGCCGGCGCTCCGCAGGACGGCCGCATGCTCACTGGCGGAGGAGAGCGAGACTCCGGCGCGCCGGGCCAGTTCGCTTGTGGTGCATTCGCCACCGAGGGACTCCAGGACAGCGGCCCTGGTATGTCCCAGGAGCCGCGCGAGGTGCGGGCCCTCCGCGGCGGACGGCGGTGTCAGGCCGGACCCTGCGGGGCGTGCCGGATAGACGAGGGTCGGCGGCAGGGACGGGTCGGCCAGTGCGACCGGCGTCCGGTGGCAGAAGTACGACGGAATCAGGAGCAGCCCCCTGCCCTCCAGGTGTAGGTCAGTGTCGACCGGATAGTCGGATTCCAGGACGGGCGGCCGCCAGCACAGAGCGGGCCCGAAGGTGCGCAGCATCGCGTCGGTGCCGCCGTACCACTGGGTTCGCGCCCGCCAGGTGCGGTCGGCCTCGATCCGCGCGCGGATACGCTGCCACGACGTACCGAGGGCGTGGTGCCGGTAGTCGCGCAGGGCTTCCCCGAGGCGGTGGAGCACGGGCGACGTACCCTCCGCGACCGACCGGACCCAGGGATCGATCGGCCGTTCCACCGACAACTGCGAGATCTGGCCGCATAATTGGGCACGCGGTGTCGACAGCAACGCGTCGAGTCCCACCTCGAACCCTTCCGCGCTCTCAGCGGGGGTGAGGAAGTCCGGGAAATAGCCACGGACGGGAACCAGAGGCACGAGCAGGCGCAGCGCGGCCCGGCAGTTCCTGACGACATGTCTCTGCCAGCGGGCCATGGCGGGGTCCGACTGGCGTTCCCGTAGTTGGTGCAGGCTCAGTACGGATTCCCAGAGCGGATCAGGGCCGTCAGCAACACGTGTACGGGCCAGGTCTCCGGCCGAGAAGTGGATGCGCAGCATGTGTCCCCCTGTGCGGAACGCGTTCACCGCTCCCCCTGAGCGGCGCCGTCGACACCGTCATGGAAGCAGCGACTGTCGACGTTCGTGCTGTGACCTTGCGGCGACGGCGGGTTCCAAGGCAAGAAGAATCGGGGAGATGGGACAACGGGACGCCGGAACGGGCCTCAGCTGCCAGGTTTTGGCCCAGTGGGACGGGACGAGGGCGCGCGTCCCACGCCCAATGGGGAATCGGGACAATGGGGGTGCGGTGTCGTCCGATACGGGAACGCAGGAACCGTCGGAACTGGCCGAGCTGCTGGAGGAACTGAAGCAGCGCAGCGGACGCAGCTATACCGCGCTGGCCCACCGCACCGGCCTGAGCCGGTCCACTCTCCACCGCTACTGCCAAGGCATGACCGTCCCGGGCAGCTTCGGCGCGGTCGAGCGGGTGGCGCGCGTCTGCGGGGCGAGTCCGGCTGAGCTGGACCGGCTGTACCGGGTGTGGTCGCGGACGACCGCCCAGGAGGCCCCGGACGGCGACAAGGAGCTCCCGGACCACGAAGCGGACGAGGAGTACGGGACGGCCGCGGGAGCGGATCTGCGCGCGGCCGGCGCGAGTGAGACCGATGCGAGCCAGGGCGCGCGCAGGGCCCGGCTGCCGCTGCCTCGCGCACCCTCCTTGCTGCGCGCAGCGGCACTGCTGCTCGTCCTTGTTGTCGCCTCCGTCGCGAGCGGGGCCCTGATCATCGGCAGTGAGGACAGCGGCGGCGGGAGGAGCTCAGGTACGGGCACCGGGCGCGGGAGCCGGGCCCCCGCCGGTCAGCAGCTCAAGGGGCCGCTCTGGTCCGTCACGCCGCGCCGGGTGCCGCCGGAATTCTTCGGGCTGACGATGAACACCGATACGGGAGAGATGCCTGCTTTTCGCACGGGTGCCGTACGCCTGTGGGAAAGCGGGACCCGCTGGGGCACCATCGAACCCCGGCGCCACCACTACGACTGGTCAGTCCTGGAGCGGACGGTCAAGTCTGCCGAACGGCACAGACTGCCGGTCCTTTTCACCCTCTCCGGCACGCCGCTGTGGGCGGCCACGGGCGGCCGTAAGTCCGCCTACGGCGATTCGCTGGCCTCGCCCCCGGCCGACCTCACGGACTGGGACCACTTCGTGAAGAAGGTCGCCACGCGCTACCGCGGCCGCATCGGGTCGTACGAGCTCTGGGACTATCCCAGCCACCCGCTGCACTACGCCGGGAGCATCGCCGTCCTGGCGAAGATGGTCGAGCGGGCGGCCGCGATCATCCATCGCGCGGACCCCGGGGCGCTGGTGGCCTGCCCGTCCTTCGGCGAACTGTGGGAGGAACGCGGCCGGGAGCTGTTACGGCAGTTCGCGCGCACCGGCGCGTACGAGAGCTGCGACGTCGCGGCGCTGAAGATGCCGCCGCACAGGGCTGACTCGCCGCCGGAGGAGATCATCGATCTCGCACGGAATGTGCATGACCTCTTGTTCAAGGAGGGCCTGAGGGAAATCCAGCTGTGGAACACCGGACCGGACAGGAGCGTCGCCGTCACTCTGCCGCTGGACGCCCGCCACGCCCGCGACTACGCGGTGCGCTTCTACCTGGCGGGGCTCTACAGCTGGCATTACGGAATGCGGCGGATGTACTTCTACAGCTGGGGGAGCACTGGCGTGCCACTCGTGGTGCAGCCTGTCGGCGGGCGCCCCACGGAGGCCGGGCTGCGCATGGGCCGGCTGCGGCAGTGGCTGGACGGCGCCCGGATCGCCGCCTGCGGACAGGGCGCGCAGATGGGCCTGCCGGAAGGCGCGTACACCTGCCGCTTCGAGCGGGACGGCAAGCCGTTCTTCGTGCGCTGGACCACGAAGGGGCGCGCGGACGTGTCCGCGAACGAGGGCACGTACCGCCTGCGTCACATGGACGGCAGGACGGTACGCCTCCAGGCTGGTGACCGGATCAGCTTTGGCGAGGAGCCGGTGCTGATCGAATCCCGCGCGGGATGAGAACCCAGGGGTCACATTCCGTCAGTAGTGCACGCGGGCCCCGACCGCGCGGGTGGACATGCAACGCCTGCCCGGAACATACGGAACTCCCATCGGGGCCCCTGTGCACGGGGACCCCGATGGAAGGGGCCGACCGCGCCTCAGCGCAGTCGAGAGAGGCTCAACCTCACTTCGTACAGCCCTTGAGCTGCTTGACGTACGTGGTCGACGACCGCACCCACGCGCCCTTGCCGTCCGCACCGCCACCGCCGTCCAGACGGCGGTAGAGCTTTCCGTCGGGCTTACGGGTGTGGTTGCAGCCCAGCATGACCGTCTTGCCCTTCTTCAACTTGCCGTAGGACTTGTACTTGGTGCCGGCCCAGGCACGCTTGTTGACGGACTTGACCACCTTGAACGGTGCCCACTTGGTCGGCTTGGGGGCCGAGCAGGAGTGGGAGACCTCGTTCTTCCAGGTGTGGCCGGCGCCGTTGTACGTCATCGGGTAGAGGCTGGCGGTGCTCCGGTGCGCCCCGCCGTCTGTCCCTCCCCAATGGTCCGCGTTCTTCTTGCCCTTGGCGACCTCGAAGTGCAGGTGGGGGTGGCCGTTGGCGGTGGGGCCGTCCTTGCCGACGGTGCCGATCTTCGTGGTGCGCTTGACCTTGTCGCCCTTGCTGACGCTGCGCGACTTCAGGTGGAGATAGGTCGTGTAGTAGCCGCCCTTGTGCTTGATCTGGATGGTGTTGCCCGAGCCCTGGGCGAAGCGGGTGGAGAAGACGACCTCGCCGGCGGCTGCGGCCTGTACCGTCTTCCCTTCCGCCTTCGCGTTCCCCTTGTCGATGTCGAGGGCGGGGGAGTGGGAAGCGGCGCCGGAAGACACCCGCCACTTCGTCCCGCAGGGGAACGGCAGGAAGAGACGGGGCTTGGCGGCTGCGGCGGACCGGCCGTCCTGAGCGCTCTGCGCGGCGATCTGACTGCCGGTGGTGTGGGCGGGTGTGTTGCTTCCAGCCATGGCGGCGCCGGTGCCCAGAGTTCCCCCTGCCAGGGCGAGGGCGGTAACGCCGATGGACAGGCGTGTGCGGTTGTTCATCGTGAGTTGTCCCCGTAGTACGCCCGGTGGGCGGTGGGCGCGATCCCGGCGCCGCTTTGTATGGCGGCGCAAGCAAGACGCTAGAGAGGCTCAGCGCACGGCAGAAGGTGTTTCGGGCGGGGCCGAAGCGGCTTTATCAGTGGGCCCCGCTATGCCTGTATTCGCCGTCCAGCCCCTGCCCAGGGCCGCCTCCCAGCCGCTCCGCTTCCGCTGCCGGACGCCGCCGGCCGAAGACCGGGGCGGTGGTGAACTCGCCTTGGTCGACGGCAAGTGGCTACTGAGGAGACCGACGAGGTGGGTGTGCCCGGCCTTGGTCGCCGAGCCATGAGACGGAGACATTCCGGAGGGCAGGGTCACCTCGTACCCGACCGTGAAGCTCGGCGACGTCGACAGCGCCGCACTGCCGCACTCGAAGAAGGACAACCCCGGCGGCAACAAGCACCTCACGCTCCAGCCCGGCGGCAAGGCATACACCGCGGTGAACCTCTTCGACTACGGCTCGAAGAACCACACGGCGCAGTCGTTCGCCCTCGCACTGCGCGGCGCGGACGGCCACGACGGCCCCTCCTACTCGGTCGACCTCCAGGGCGAGAAGACCCAGTTCAGCTGGAACGAGGCCGATGTGCTGAACTGGAACACCAAGAAGCCGTACGACTTCTGACGGCCCGTCGGACAGTGACGCTTCACCGCCTTCCAGCAGGTCTACGGCCGGCAACTCGCAAGGCTTCCCGGCGACCAGCGACTCGGCGACTCGGCAACTCGGTGAGATCACCGGAAACCGCCCGTTGCCCCCCGCTCGCGCCACCCTGTCCACCCATGCGCTCAACTGGCCTACCACACCACTCAGTTACAGGCGAGGGGCGGGCACGGCATCGCATCGGCGGCCTCCTGACCCGGAGCGCCGGTTCGATTCCCGTCACCCGCTCGACAGTTGAGGCCCAGGTCGATGACCCGGGACTTCTTCTTTGCTGAAGATCTCGGAGCCGTGTGCCATGCGGGTGTCACAAGTGCCGTAGCAGTGCGCCAGATTGGGTCCTACCCGGCCGCCGGCGTCTCGACGGTCGCGAAAATCCGGTCGAGATGGTGCCGGAGCACCGCGATGGCCGACTCCGGACTCCGCTGGCCCACGAGGATGCTGGTGCCCATGGTCGCCGTCATCGCGAGCAGGCTGATCGCCTCCGTGCGCGCGTCGATGCCGGGATCGGCCGGACCTGACGCCCGGGCCTGTTCGAGCAGGCCGGTCAGGACGTTCTCGGCGGCGTCGGGTTTGTCGATGAAGGGCTGGGCGGCCAGCGCGTCGTCGGTCACGGACAGGACCGAGTAGGAGCTGTAGAGGAGGTGGAAGGTGCGGCTCTCCTCATCGGTCGGGAGGGAGGCCAGCAGCAGCGTCTCAACGGTCGCGCGGGGACCCGGGTCCGGACCGGCGGCGGCCAGGCGAGCGCCCACCCGTGCGGTGAAGCGGTCGGTCAGGTGCTGGAGCCCGTGGAAGAGCAGCTTCTCCTTGGTCTCGAAGTAGTACTGCACGAGTCGGAGGGATACGCCGGCCTCCGCGGCCACGTCGCGCATGCCGACGGCGTGCAGTCCTCGACGCCCCGCGACCTGGATGAGCGCCTCGGCGATCTGGGCGCGCCGTTCCTCGTGGTCCACGCGCTTTGGCATGTGCCGGTGTCTCCGCCCGTCGGTGTTGGGTTCGCGGTCCGGATCAACCCGGACTCCTTGATGGTACCGCTGTACCATCATCATGGTACCGTCGTATCACGAAGAACGGATCTTCCCGGAGGTGCCCCGTGCCCGAGAACACGACCCGTGTGCGCCGCGATGTCGGCCGCTACGTGAACGACGAGCTGCGCGAGCGCTACTTCGCCACCTGCGACGCCGTCTACGCGATGGGTGCGCCCGCCCGCTCCGAGACGGACGTCGAGACCAGCTTCGGCACCACGCACGTCTACCGGTACGGCCCCACGGACCCGGCAGCCGACTCCCGTACGCCGGTGGTCCTGATCCACGGCGCGGGCTACTGCTCGGCGATGTGGTACCCCAACACCCCCGCGCTCAGCGCCGAACGGCCCGTCTACGCGCTCGACACCCCTGGCGACGCCGGACGCAGCATCCACCGCGAGCCCATGTGGCAGCCGGAGCGCGCCGCCCAGTGGCTCGACGAGGCGCTCGACGCACTCGGCCTCGACCGGGTCCACCTGGTCGGCTCCTCGTATGGCGGCTGGCTGGTGCTCAACATGGCCCACCGCCGGCCCGGACGGCTCGCGTCGGTCACCGCCCTCGACCCCGGCGGCCTGGAGAAGGTGGGCCTGCGCTTCTTCGCCTGGGTCTTCGTCAGTCTCTTCGCCAGCTTCGCCCCCAAAGCCCTGCGCCCACGCCTCGCCTCCTGGCTGGAGCAACCGGTCATCGCCGTTCCCGAGTTGCGGACGTGGATCCAGGCGGGCGCCCGCGCCTTCCGGATCCGCCGCCCCGCGCCGCTGCCGCTGACCGAGGACGCGCTGCGCTCCATCCGGACCCCGCTCCACCTCATCATGGGCAAGCGCAGCCTGCTGGTACATCCGCAGCGGCAGCTGGAACGGGTGCCGCGACTGATCCCCGGAGCCCGCGCCGAGATCATCGCCGCGACGGGCCACGGCCCGCAGATCGACCACCCCGACGTGGTCAACGCCCGGATGCTGAGCTTCATGGAGGACGTCGACTCCCGCGACCCGGCCGAGGCCGACGGCGTGGTCGACGCGTAGGGCTCGCGGCTGGGAAGACTCAGGTACGGCCGCGCAAGCAGGAACACCCGCACAGGCGTGGCGGCTGCAAACCGCAAGCTCCTTGCAGGAACCCCGGCCACAGGCTCCTGGCAGGGAACCCCCGGCACGTCAATCGCCCGTCTCAGCGCCAGTGAACGACGCCGGGAGCTACCTGCTCCGCGGTGTACCCCGACCCATAAACCAACCCCGCCCATGCCCCATCCGTGCCCTTCGAAGCGGTGAACCTCGGTCGATGCGGGGATGGGCAGACCCCGCAATAGCTCCTTCGAAGGCTGTTCTCGCAGTGCCGTCTATGCGGTTGATGAAAAATGGCGGGAAGCCTTGGAGCAATTGGCGTCAGTGAGCCACAAGGACTTCGTGGCTCTGTGCAACTTCCGCCTCTGCACGAGGAATCCCGAGCAGATAGAGGAGAGAATCCAGGAAGGGCACGCTCAGCGTCGCGGGCGCCGCCGCGCGCACGATCGGCTTGGCGTTGAAGGCCACGCCCAGGCCGGCCGTGTTCAACATGTCGAGGTCATTGGCGCCGTCGCCGATCGCCACGGTCTGCGCCAGCGGCACGCCGGACTCCCGCGCATACTGCGTCAGCAGCCGGGCCTTGGCCGCGCGGTCCACGATGTCGCCGACCAGCCGTCCGGTGATCCTGCCACCCTGTATTTCCAGCGTGTTGGCCGCGTTGTAATCGAGGTTGAGGTGCTGGGCGAGATAGCTGGTCACCTGCATAAAGCCCCCGGAGACCACCCCGACCCGGTAGCCGAGCCGCTGCAGCGTGCGGACCAGGGTGAGAGCGCCGGGCGTCAGCCGCACCTGTGCGCGCACCTTGTCCACCACGGAGGCGTCCAGCCCCGCCAGGAGTGCCACCCGTGCGCGCAGCGACTCCTGGAAATCCAACTCCCCGCGCATCGCCGCATCGGTAATCGCCGCTACCTGTTGGCCGCATCCGATGTGCTGGGCGAAAAGATCGATGACCTCGTCCTGGATGAGCGTGGAATCGACGTCCATCATCACCAGCCGACGAGCCCTGCGGGACAGCCCGGCCTCCGATATCGCAAGGTCCGCTCCCACCTCCCCGGCCATGGCGGAAAGGCCCGCGCGCAGCAGCTTCGTATCCACTCCGGACACCAGGAAGTCGACCGCGGTCACCGGGCGTCGGGCCAGCGGTGAGATGCGCTCAATGGTGCCACCCAGGCCGGTTATCTTCGCGGATATCATCGCGGTGGTGCGCGCACTGAGCGGATGGCCGACAACGGCTACATGCGAGCGCTGCCGCTCGTACGAGGGCTCATCATCCATGCCGTGACTGGGAGTTACCTCCGCATGTAATTCGCGGGAAACCGCCCAGTCATGGACGGCGGCGCGCAGCCGTCCCTCCGCATATCCGTCGGCCTTCGGGGTGGTGATGTGGGCACACAGCGTGATGTAGTCCCGGGTGCGCATCTTTTCTACGTCGACGACCGTTGCGTCGAATGCGGCCAGCTGTCTGAACAGACTCCCGGTGATCTCGGGCTGGTCCCTGCCAAAAACACTGACGAGCATGGTGGAAGTACGTGCGGCGCAGCCCGGCATGGTCCGCGGTCCTTTCAGCTGTGAGGGAAGAGTTCCCCGGATATCCGGTATCCGGGGAACCGATGTCCGGGCGCCGCCACCCGGTAACAGTGTTCAGGCGGCTGCGGCGGTCCGGGCCGGCCCCTGGAAGGCCGTCCGGGTGTGGTGCTCGGCGAAGGCGTCCTGGGCCAGCTCGGTGAACTGTCGAGCAAGTGGGTGGGCACCCTGAATCGGGTGCAGCATGGTCAGCGGAATGGCCGGCGCGTCGGCAATCGGAATGAACCGGACGTCCGGGTGGAGGCGGCGGCGGAGCACCAGTTCCGGGACGACGCCAACACCCTTTCCGGCAGCAATCAGTTCGAGCCATTCATCGAAGTTTCCACAGTCGATGATCGACGACGGGCGGTTCTCTTCCGGCCAGTCCTCGACGCGAGTGATGCCGCTCACGGTGTTCATGACGAGGGAATGGTGGGCGAGTTCGTTCCAGTACAGCTGATTTCGCCTGGATAACGGCAAACTGCATGGCACCGCGGCCGCCCGGCGCTCCTGGCCCAGCCGTGTCACCCGCATACCCCTGGCCGCGGGATCGATACGTAACAGCGCGACGTCCACGGCCCCTTGGTCGACCCCGGCCAGCGTTTCGTCGCGTCGTACGAGCGAGACGCCGACTCCCGTCTTCGCTTCGAAGCGGGAAACGGCGTCTTGTATCCAGCCGTCCGGAAGGAGCCAGGTGAACCCCAGGCGCAGTACGGAATTGCCTGTGTGGGAAGACAGAGCTTCTTCGAGGCGGGGGAGCAGCACGCGCAGATCGTCACGGAGCCCCCAACCTGCTGGACTGAGATGCACGGATCGCGTCGTACGCTCGAACAGCTGGACTTTCATGGCTTCTTCAAGACGATGAATGCTGCGGGTGAGACTGGGCTGATTGGTTTGCAGCGTGATTGCCGCTCTGGTGAAACTGAGTGTTTCCGATACCGCGAGAAAAGCTCGCAGGTGGCGGATCCCCACGTCGGTCCAACTCACCACAGTCCCCCTTTTCGTAGCGATACGCCGCCGACAGGGGCGACGTCCGGTTCGAGCTTAGGAAGCGAGTGGGGAGCGTGGAAGACTGGGACCCAAACGACACCTCGCCTTACATCCAAGGGCTCGGTGGGTGTGGGTGGCATGCTTCCTTCGATACCGCCGGTACCTCTTCCGGCGTCTGTGGGCTCAGTCGACCCAGCGCAGCACCTAGGTTTCCATCATGGTCGAGATCCAGATTCCCGCTGACATCAAGCCCGCCGACGGACGCTTCGGCGCGGGCCCCTCCAAGGTGCGTACGGAGGCGCTCGGCGCCCTCGCCGCCACCGGT